>JBBINK010000084.1:0-10246 GCA_037443925.1 Betaproteobacteria bacterium | reverse complement strand
TCCGGGCTTGTCGCCGATCCGGGTGAGGCGCTCGGGCGCCACGCCGATCTCGTTGAGCCAAATGTCGGCAGCCTCGTCGTCCTCCTCGTACACGGTCACCCACAGCCGGGACGCCGGGATCGCCAGCTCCTCGGTCAGGAAGGCCCAGGCGAACTGGATGGCGTTGCGCTTGAAGTAATCCCCGAAGCTGAAGTTGCCCAGCATCTCGAAGAAGGTGTGGTGACGCGCGGTGTAGCCCACGTTCTCCAGGTCGTTGTGCTTGCCGCCGGCACGCAGGCAACGCTGGCTGGAAGCGGCCCGCACGTAGGGGCGCGTCTCGCGGCCAAGGAACACGTCCTTGAACTGCACCATGCCGGCATTGGTGAACAGCAGCGTGGGATCGTTGGCGGGCACCAGGGAGCTGGAAGGCACGATGGTATGGCCCCGGGCGGCGAAGTAGTCGAGGAAGCGGCGGCGGATTTCGCTGGATTTCATGACGGCTTTCGGATGGAGGCTAATTTGTGCAAAAACATCATGATAGCCTGAATCCGCGGCGTCCGGCAGCCCAATGCTCAGTCATCGCAGGGCGTGCGCAGGATGCGGGCGATGACTTCCATGGCGAAGCCCCGCTGGGCCAGGAAGCGCATCTGGCGCGCCCGTTCGCGGGCATCCCCGGGGAGCACGCCGAACTTCGCCCGCCAGACGTGGCGCGCCCGCTCCTCCTCGGTCTGGCGCAACGCGCCGACGCAGTCCCGCACCAGCTCTTCCGGCACGCCGTGGCGACGCAGCTCCTGCACCAGGTAGGCGCTGCCGAAGCGGGCCTGCTTGTCATGGACCAGCGCCTCGGCGAAGCGCGCATCGGACAGCCAGCCACGGCTTTCCAGCTCGTCGAGCACGGCCGCGAGTTCGTCGCCGTCGCGTGCATGGGGCGCGAGCTTGCGCGCGAGCTGGGCGCGGCTGTGCTCGCGCCGGGCCAGCAGCGCGAGGGCCCGTTCGCGCAGGGTGGGAGCGGACGCCATGGCAGGCGGGTGGCCGGTCCGATGGGGCGGATCAGGCCTCGTCCAGCACCTCTTCCGGATCGAACTGGGCCACCAGCCCGCCGCCATTCACGCCCACCGCGGCACGGATCTTGGCTTCGATCTCCCGCGCGATTTCGGGGTGCTCCTTGAGGTATTCCCGCGCGTTGTCCTTGCCCTGGCCGATCTTTTCGCCCTTGTAGGCATACCAGGCGCCGGATTTGTCGATGATGCGGTTGGCCACCCCCAGCTCGATGATCTCGCCCTCCCGGGAGATGCCCTCGCCGTAGAGGATGTCGAACTGGGCCTGCTTGAAGGGCGGCGCGACCTTGTTCTTCACCACCTTGACCTTGGTCTCGGAGCCGATCACCTCCTCGCCCTTCTTGATGGACCCCACACGCCGGATGTCCAGACGCACCGAGGCATAGAACTTGAGCGCATTGCCCCCGGTGGTGGTTTCGGGATTGCCGAACATCACGCCGATCTTCATGCGGATCTGGTTGATGAAGATCACCAGGGTATTGGAACGCTTGATGTTGGCGGTGAGCTTGCGCAGCGCCTGGCTCATCAGCCGCGCCTGCAGCCCCATGTGGGCATCCCCCATCTCCCCTTCGATCTCGGCCTTGGGCGTGAGGGCGGCCACCGAGTCGATGACCACGACGTCCACGGAACCCGACCGCACTAGCATGTCGGCGATCTCCAGGGCCTGCTCGCCCGTGTCCGGCTGGGAGACCAGCAGATCGTTCACGTTCACGCCCAGCTTGGCCGCATAGGTGGGATCCAGGGCATGCTCGGCATCGATGAAGGCCGCCGTGCCGCCCAGTTTCTGCATCTCGGCGATGACTTGGAGGGTCAGGGTGGTCTTGCCGGAAGATTCCGGCCCGTAGATCTCGATGATGCGCCCGCGGGGCAGTCCGCCCACCCCCAGGGCGATGTCCAGGCCCAGGGAGCCGGTGGATACCACCTGCAGGTCCTGGGCTTCCACATGATCGCCCAGACGCATGACCGAGCCCTTCCCGAACTGCTTTTCGATCTGGCTCAGGGCGGCGGCAAGGGCCTTCATTTTGTCCTCGGCGGGTGCGGTGGCCATGGTGCTCTCCTTCATGTGATGGGTTGACGAACGCGCGGCGAGGCCGCGGCGTGGGATCAATGTAGCCCGTACTTTACGTGATGTCAATATTTTTTATCATCTCGTCAATTTGTATCACATGATCGTTTTTATCGGGGCGCAAAAGCCCTATAATGGCCCAACGGATCCCAACGCGAGCCCAAGTCCATGGTTTCACGGGAAAAACTTCTGCTGGACCTGAAATGGTCCACGCGCCAGCGACTGCAGTACATCGAGGTCATGGCCTATTACACCGGCGTGGTCACCCGCAGCGACGTGGCCCGCGCCTTCGGCATTTCCGATCCCGCCGCCACCAAGGATCTGAAGCTCTACGGCGAGCTCGCCCCGGGCAATCTCGTGTACACCCAGGCCGTGTTCGGCTTCGTGCCGGCGCCCGGGTTCCGGGCGGTGTTCGCCGACCTCGCCCCAGCCGCGGTGCTGCCCCTCATCGCGGCGAATCTGGCGGTGGCGGGCGGCCCCTACGGCACCCAGCCCATCTACGGGCTGCCCGCGGAGGGCCTGCCCCTGCCGGCCCGCCTGCCGGCCGCCGAGATCCTGGCCCAGATCACCCGCGCCATCCGCCACCGGCGCAAGCTGGCGGCACGCTACCACTCCCTCAGCGACCGTGCCGAGCCCGCGACACGCATCCTCGAACCCCATGCCCTGGTGGACACGGGCTCGCGCTGGCACGTGCGCGCCTACGCCCCGGACCGCTACGAATTCCGGGACTTCGTGCTATCCCGTTTCGGCGCGGCCGAGTGCCTAAACGAGACGGCGGAATCGGACCCCGAACACGACGAGGATTGGGTGGAGCGCCTCACCCTGCGCCTGGCGCCCCACGCGGGCCTCAGCGAGCGTCGGCGGCAGGCCTTGGCCCTGGACTACGGCGCGCGGGAAGGCGTGATCGAACTGGTGGTCAGACGGGCGCTGACGGGCTATGTGTTGCAGCGGCTCATGGTGGATACCACCCCCGACCATCACCTCGATCCCAAGGTCTACCCGCTCATGCTGCTCAACCGGGACGAGGTGGAGCCCTTCGCGGCCTGGGCCCTGGCTTGAACCGTCCCTCGGGCCCGTTCAACTGCGGTTTTTAGGTTGCAATCAGGCGACGGCGCCACCCCGGGCCAGGGCCAGGATGCCCTGGAGCGCGGCCGCCACCGCCTGACGCCGGACCCCGGCGCGGTCGCCGTCGAAATGGAAGGTGCGCACGCAGCCCGCCCCCTCGCGCAGGGCCCAGGCCATGCACACGGTGCCCACGGGCTTGTCGGCACTGCCCCCGCCGGGCCCCGCGATGCCACTGATGGCCACGGCGATGTGGGCATGGCTTCTCGCCAGGGCGCCTTCGGCCATCTCGCGCACGGTGGGTTCGCTCACGGCGCCGAAGCGGGCCAGGGTGGCGGAGGCCACTCCCAGCATTTCCTCCTTGGCCGCGTTGGTGTAGGTGATGAAGCCCCGGTCATACCAGCGGGAGCTGCCGGGTACGGAGGTGATCGCCTGCCCCAGCCAGCCGCCGGTGCAGGACTCCGCCGTCACCAGCATCCAGCCCCGGGCCTTCAGGGCCGCGCCCACGTGGGCGGCGAGTTCCTCGAGTTCAACCATGGAACAGCCAGACCAAGGCTTTCAGGGTGAGCACGCTGTAGACCGCCGCCAGCAGGTCGTCGAACATCACCCCGAAGCCGTTCTTGAGGCGCGTGTCGAAATGGCGGATGGGGAACGGCTTCCACACGTCGTAGATCCGGAACACGAAGAAGGCCGCGATCCACCAGCCCAGCGCCGGGGGCGTGAACCAGAGGATGAGGACGAAGGCGACGATCTCGTCCCAGACGATGCCGCCGTAGTCCGCCACCCCCAGCACGCGGCCCACGTGGGAACAGGCCGCCACACCCAGTGCGAACAGGACGGCCAGCAGCAGGAAGAATCCGGCCGGCGAGGGCTGGGCCTGGATGATCAGCCAGAACAGGGGGAAGCCCACCAGCGTGCCCACCGTGCCGGGAGCGAAGGGCGCCAGCCCGCTGCCGAAGCCGAAGGCGAGAAAGCGCGCCGGATGGGCGAGGATGAAGCGCAGATCAGGCGAAATGGTCAAAGCCTTTCCCTTCCCAGTGCACCGGTCGGCCTTCGGCGTCCCGCACCACCATGCCCGCCTCCGCGGTGATGCGGCCCACGCGCGTGAGGCCGAGCCCGAGTCGGCGGCCCAGGGCCTGGATGGCCCGGCGCTCGCCGGGGTCTGCCGTGAAGCAGAGTTCGTAGTCGTCACCGCCGGCCAGCACGGCCTGACGCACCGCCGCCTGCTCGAGATGGGCGCGCACCATGGCCGAGACGGGCAGGGCCGCCAGCTCGATCTCCGCTCCCACCCCGCCGGAAGCCTCGAGGATATGGCCCAGATCGGCCAGCAGACCGTCCGAGACGTCGATGGCGGCATGGGCCCTGCCCCTCAGCGCGCGCCCGAGGGCGAGCCGCGGCGTGGGGCGGTGCAGACGGGGCAGCAGGGCAGCCACCTCCTGGGGCGCGAGGGCGATCTCCCGCCGGAGGTGGGCCAGGGCCAGCGCCGCGTCCCCCAGGGTGCCGGACACCCAGACATCGTCCCCCACCCGGGCGCCCCTGCGCCGCAGGGCCGTGCCCCGCTCCACTTCGCCCAGCACCGTCACGGCCAGGGTCAGGGGCCCGCGGGTGGTATCGCCCCCGACCAGGGCCACCCCGTGCTCGTCGGCAAGGGCAAAGAAGCCCCGGGCGAAGGCCTCGATCCAGCGCTCGTCGGCCTCGGGCAGGGCGATGGACAACAGCGCCCAGCGCGGGGTGGCGCCCATGGCCGCCAGGTCGGACAGGTTCACCGCCAGAGCCTTGTGCCCCACGCCGGCCGGATCGTCGTCGTGAAAGAAATGGCGCCCGGCCAGCAGCATGTCGGCCGCGGCCACCAGTTCCTTGCCCTCACGCACGCGCACCAAGGCGGCATCGTCACCCACGCCCAGGACGGTGTGCCGGGCCGGCCGGGTGAAGTAGCGGCTGATGATCTGGAATTCGGAGACCATGTCAGGGGCGCGGGGCTGCTCGCGCCACCTCGGCCGGCCGCAGTTCGCCCATCAGCCGGTCGAGCACGCCGTTCACGTATTTGTGCCCGTCGGTGCCCCCATAGGCCTTGGCCAGTTCCACCGCCTCGTTGATGACGACCCGATAGGGCACGTCCAGGCAGTGCAGGCCCTCGTAGGCGCCGATCAGCAGCAGGGCGTGCTCGATCGGGCTCAAGGCCTGGGGTGACCGGTCCAGATGCGGGGCGAGCCGCTCGTCGAGCCGGGCGGCCTCGGCCACCACGCCCTCCAGCAAGGTGCGGAAGTAGTCCTCGTCCACCGCCTCGAAGCCGTCCTCCTCGCGGAGACTGCCCACGATGTCGGCCACGGCGTTGCCGCTGAGCTGCCACTGATAGAGCGCCTTGAGCGCGAATTCCCGCGCCTTGCGCCGGCTTTTCTTCATGGAGTTCACTCCGGGGATGCACCGCGCCCGAGCCTCGGCGCTCGGGCATGCCGTCAGAGTTTCTTGAGCAGATTGGCCATTTCCACCGCGACCCGGGCGCACTCTCGGCCCTTCTCTTCCATGCGGGCCAGGGCCTGATCGTCGTTGTCGGTGGTGAGGATGCCGTTGGCAATGGGAATGCCCGTGTCGAGCTGCACCTGGGTGATGCCGCTGCCGGATTCGTTGGCCACCAGCTCGAAATGGTAGGTCTCACCGCGGATCACCGCGCCCAGGGCGATGAGGGCGTCGAATTTCCCGCTCTGGGCCATGGCCTGGAGTGCCAGAGGCACCTCGAGGGCGCCGGGCACGGTCACCAGAATGCTGTCTTCCGCGCGCACGCCCAGCTTGGCGAGTTCCGAGGCGCAGGCGCCGAGCAGTCCCTCGCCCACGTCGATGTTGAAGCGGGCCATGACGATGCCGATGCGCAGGCCCGCGCCGTCGAGATCCCGTTCGATCTCCGTGATGTTGTCGTATTGCTTGGCCATGGTGGCTCACTCCTCCACTTCGTTGGGCTCCACCATGTCGGTGGGCAGGACATAGCCCGTCACTTCCAGGTCGAAGCCTTCCAGGCTGGGCATCTTGCGCGGCGCGGCCAGAAGCCGCATCCGGCGCACCCCCAGGTCCTTGAGGATCTGGGCGCCGATGCCATAGTCCCGCAGGTCCACCTTGGTGGAGGGCTTGTGCTGGGCATGGGCGATGCGGGCCAGCAGCGCCTCGTTGGATTCGGGGCGGCGGAACAGCACCATCACGCCGGCGGCCGCCTCGCTCAAGGCCTTCATCGCCTGGTGGATACCCCAGGAATGGGCGTTGTCGGCATCATCCAGGAAGTCGATCACCGACAGCGGCTCGTGCACCCGCACCAGGGTCTCCTCCTCGGGCAGGATCTGGCCTTTGACCATGGCCAGGTGGATCTCCCCCGAAGTCTTGTCCCGATAGGCGAGCAGATCGAAGTCGCCATAGATGGTCTCCACCTTGCGCTCGGCGACGCGTTCCACCAGGGTCTCGGTCTTGGACCGATAGTGGATGAGGTCGGCGATGGTGCCGATCTTGAGCCCGTGCGTCTGGGCGAACTGGATCAGGTCGGGCAGGCGCGCCATGGTGCCGTCGTCCTTGAGGATCTCGCAGATCACCGCGGCCGGCTCCAGTCCCGCGAGCTGCGCCAGATCGCAACCCGCTTCCGTGTGTCCGGCGCGCACCAGCACGCCACCCGGCTGGGCGCGCAGGGGAAACACATGGCCCGGCTGCACGATGTCGCTGGGCTTGGCGTCGCGCGCCACGGCGGCGCGGATGGTGGTGGCCCGGTCGGCGGCGGAAATGCCTGTCGTCACGCCCCGCGCGGCCTCGATGGAAACGGTGAAGGCGGTGCCGTGCGGCGTCTGGTTGTCCTCCACCATCTGCTTGAGGCCAAGCTGCCGGCAGCGCGCGTCGGTGAGCGTCAGACAGATCAGTCCCCGCCCGTGCTTGGCCATGAAGTTGATGGCTTCGGGGGTGACGTGCTCGGCCGCCATCACCAGGTCGCCCTCGTTCTCCCGGTCTTCCTCGTCCACCAGGATGACCATCCTGCCAGCGGCGATGTCGGCGATGATTTCTTCGATGGGGCTGATTGCCATGGCTGTGGTTCCGCGTTGAAGACGGCAATTATCGCACTTTATCGCCCCCGGGCCTATGGCGCGGGGCGCGGGGTGGCTGCCGCTACGGCTGCTTCGCGTAGGCGAGCAGCCGCTCCGCATAGCGCGCCAGGAGATCGACTTCCAGGTTCACCGGAGTGCCCGGCGCAAGGCGCCCGAGGGTGGTCACTTCCACGGTATGGGGGATCAGGTTCACGGCGAAGCGCGGCCCGTCCACCTGGTTGACGGTCAGGCTCACGCCATCGATGGTGATGGAGCCTTTCGGCGCGATGTAGCGCGCCAGACCTTCCGGCGCCTCCACTTCCAGCAGGTGGCATTCCCCGGCCGGTTCGAAACGCGTCACACGCCCCACGCCATCCACGTGCCCCGAAACCAGATGACCGCCCAGGCGGTCGGAAAGCCGCAGCGCCTTCTCCAGATTGACGGCATCCCCCACCCGGAAGCCGGTGGTGCAGCGCAGGGTCTCGGCGGACACGTCCACCTGGTAACGGTTGCCCTCCAGGGCGACCACGGTCAGGCAGACCCCGTTGGCGGCGATGCTGTCGCCGATGGCCACGTCGGTGAGATCGAGGTTCCCCGCATCGAGGGTCAGGCGCAAGCCCTGCCCGTGATCGCTGGCCGCCACCACCCTGCCCACCGCCTGCACGATTCCCGTAAACATCGTCATACCTCCTGGGGCCGCTGCACCTGGGCGATCACACGCAGATCGCGCCCCACCATGCGCAGGTCCGTGACCCGCAGATCGATGCGCTGCTCGAGGCGCACAAACTCCGGCAGGGCGAACAGGCCCCGGGCCGGGTTGCCCAGCAGGCTGGGCGCCAGATACAGCACCAGCTCGTCCACCAGGCCCGCGGCGAGCAGGGCGCCATCGAGGGTGGCGCCGGCCTCGACCATGAGCTCGTTCACACCCTGCTGCGCCAGCCATTCCATGAGCCGGAAGAGGTCCACGCCGCCCTGGGCGGCGGCCATCGTCACCACCCGCACGCCCGCCCGGCGCAAGGGGGCGCTGGCCCTGTCGTCCTGCACCGCGGTGACCACCACCGCATGACCGTCCTGCAGGATGCGCGCGCCCGGCGGGATCCGGAGCCGGCTGTCCAGCACCACCCGCACAGGCTGGCGTCCCGTTGCGATGTCCCTCACATCCATGCGTGGATCGTCGGCGAGCACCGTGCCAATGCCGGTGAGGATGGCGCAGGAGCGCGCGCGCCAGTGCTGCACGTCGCGCCGGGCAGCCTCTCCCGTGATCCACTTGGATGCGCCGTTGGCCAGCGCGGTGCGACCGTCCAGGCTCGCCGCGCATTTCATGCGCACCCAGGGACGTCCACGCACCATGCGCGAAACGAAACCCGGATTGAGCGCCTGCGCCTGTTGCGCCAGCAGCCCCACCTCCACGGTGATGCCCGCCTGTCGCAGGCGCGCGATGCCCCGCCCCGCGACCAGGGGGTTGGGGTCGTCCATCGCCACCACCACGCGATGCACGCCCGCGCCGATCAGGCCGTCGGCGCACGGCGGCGTGCGCCCGTGATGGGCACAGGGTTCCAGGGTGACGTACACCGTCGCGCCGCGCGCCCGTTCGCCGGCCGCCTGCAGGGCACGCACCTCGGCATGGGCTTCGCCCGCCCGCTCGTGGAAACCTTCGCCGACGATCTGCCCTTCGCGCACCACCACGCAGCCGACACGGGGATTGGGGCTGGTGGTGTACAGGCCGCGCTCCGCCAGACGCAGGGCCCGGGCCATGAATTCGTGGTCAGCGGCAGAAAACATCTGCGGCATCCATGAACGCGAAGACGCAGGACAGCGGCGGCCCACCTCGACATCCCTGCCGAGGCGGGGGCGTTGCGCCGGGGGCTCTTACCGTTTCCGCTTCTTGGTTTCGGCCGAGCCCATGTTCCGGATCACCTCGCGGAAGTCGTCCACGTCCTCGAAGCTGCGGTAGACGGAGGCGAAGCGGATGTAGGCGACCTTGTCCAGCTTGTACAGCTCGGCCATCACCATTTCGCCGATGCGGCGTGCGTCCACCTCGCGCTGCCCCAGGCTCAAGAGCTCCTGGGCGATGCGTTCGATGGCGGCATCCACGTATTCCGTGGGCACCGGCCGCTTGTGCAGCGCCCGCATGAAACTGGTGCGCAGCTTCTCCCGGGAGAACTCCTCGCGGCTGCCGTTTTGTTTCACCACCTGGGGCATGCGCACCTCCGCGGTCTCGTAGGTGGTGAAGCGTTTGTTGCATCCGGCGCAGCGCCGGCGGCGGCGGATGCTGTCGCCCTCGTCGCTCACGCGGGAGTCGATGACCTGGGTGTCGGGAGATCCGCAGAAGGGGCACTTCATGACCGATGCGATGTGGCAGGCACAAAAGCGGTGCTCCGGCCGCCGCGGCCTGGCGTGCCGTCGGCGCGCGGGCCGGCAAGCCTTGGCGTCGCCGCCTCAACCCCCATGTCCGTCACCGTCCATAGACGGGAAACTGTGCGCACAGCGCCTTGACCTCCTTGGCCACCCGGGCGATCACCGCCTCGTCGGTGGGCGCATCCAGCACGTCCGCGATCAGGTTGGCCAGCCGCTCGGCTTCGATCTCCCGGAAGCCGCGCGTGGTCATCGCCGGCGTGCCGATGCGGATCCCGCTGGTGACGAAGGGCTTCTGGGGATCGTTGGGAATGGCGTTCTTGTTCACCGTGATGTGGGCGCGGCCCAGGGCGGCCTCCGCGTCCTTGCCGGTGAGGTTCTTGGCGCGCAGGTCCACGAGGAACAGGTGGGAATCGGTGCGGCCGGAGACGATGCGCAGCCCCCGCTCGGTGAGCACCTTGGCCATGACCCGGGCATTGGCCACCACCTGCTCCTGGTAATGCCTGGATTCCTTGCTCATCGCCTCCTTGAAGGCCACCGCCTTGGCGGCGATCACGTGCATCAGCGGGCCGCCCTGGATGCCGGGGAAGATGGTGGAATTGAGGGGCTTCTCGAACTCGCTGCGGGCCAGAATGATGCCGCCGCGGGGCCCGCGCAGGGTCTTGTGGGTGGTG
>JBBINK010000083.1:2927-10269 GCA_037443925.1 Betaproteobacteria bacterium | reverse complement strand
GCGCAGGGTCACCACCGCCAGCAGCGCGACCACCACCAGCGACAGGATGGGGTCGGCGGCGTTCCAGCCGGCGAAATACACCAGCGCGCCCGCGGCCAGGGCAGCCACGGAGCCCAGCATGTCGCCGATGACATGCAGCAGGGCGGCGCGCACGTTGAGCCCCCCGCCGCCGTGGCTGAGCACCCAGGCCGCCAGCAGATTGACCAACAGACCCACGGCCGCGATGGCCATGACCCAGCCGCCCGCCACGGGCTGGGGATGGCGCAGGCGCTCCACGGCCTCGATCACGATGAACAGGATCACGCCCAGCATCAGCAGGCCGTTGGCCAGCCCGCCCACGATTTCCGCCCGCACCAGCCCGTAGCTGTGGCGTGCCGAGGGAGGACGGCGGGCGATCCACGCCGCCAGCGCCGCCATGCCCAGGGAAAGGGCGTCGGTGAGCATGTGGCCGGCATCGGAGAGCAGGGCCAGCGAGCCCGACCACCACCCGCCCAGGGCTTCCACCAGGGCGAAGCCGAGGGTCAGCAGCAAGGCCCACAGCAGGCTCGCCTCGCCGTGGGAATGGACGCCGTGGTGGGCGTGGGCGCCGTGGTGGTGGTCAGCGCTCGGCACAGGGATCGCTCCCGGGGGCGAGGGGCAACTCGCCGCTGTTGCCGCCGATGCCGCCGATGGCATGGACGGCCCTGGCGTAGTGGGCCTGTTCATGGAGCCGGATCAGGGACGGCGCACCGGCCCGGCCGTGCAGCCGCGCCAGGCGCGCCAGACTCACCGGGGCGGGTGTCCAGTCGAAGCGATCCAGAAGCGTCCCTGCCGCCTCGGCGTCATTGCACACGAGGACCATGTCGCAGCCCGCCTCCAGGGCCAACCGCGCCCGGCTCACCACGTCCCCGGCGACCTTCGCGCCTTCCATGCTCAGGTCATCGCTGAAGATGACGCCGTCGAAACCCATCTCGCCCCGCAGGATGCCCTTGAGCCAGACGGGCGAAAAGCCGGCGGGGCGTTCGTCTACGCGCGGGTAGATCACGTGGGCCGGCATGATGGCTGGCAGGCCGCAATCGATCAGCTGCCGAAAGGGAATCAGATCGGCCAGCTCCAGGTCGGCCCGTTCCCGCTCGTCCACCGGCACTTCCAGATGGGAGTCGGCGACCACGTGCCCGTGGCCGGGAAAGTGCTTGCCCACGGCGGCCATGCCCGCCTCGCGCATGCCCAGCATCAAGGCATGGGCCAGATCGGACACCGCCTGGGGGTCGCCGTGGAAGGCCCGGTCGCCGATCACGCGGCTCGTGCCGTAGTCCAGGTCCAGCACCGGCGTGAAGCTGAAATCCACGCCGCAGGCGCGCAGTTCCGATGCCAGCACGTAGCCCACCTGCTGGGCGAGCCGACGCGCGTGCTGGGGCTGGGCATCCCAGATCTCGCCCAGGCGGCGCATGGGCGGAATGCGCGTGAAGCCCTCCCGGAAGCGTTGCACCCGGCCACCCTCGTGATCGACGCCGATGAGCAGCGGCGGCTGGCGCAGGCCATGGATGGCCCGGGTCAGTTCCGAAAGCTGCGCGGGCGAGACATAGTTGCGCGCGAACAGGATGACGCCCCCCACCAGGGGATGGCGCAGGCGACGCGCTTCCTCGTCGCTCAGCTCGGGGCCGGCGAGATCGATCATCACAGGGCCCAGGGGGGTCATGCGCCCTCCAGGACCACGAAGGCGGCGACCAGTTCCTTCTCGTCGCTCACCGAGACGTGGCAGGCGCCGATCCCCCGGGCGTGCAGCCATCGGCCCAGGGTCGCGTCCCAGCCGATGCCGGGCTTGCCCAGGGCATCGTGGGTGACGGTGATCCGGGTCAGGGACAGGGGATGGCGCAACCCCGTGCCCACGGCCTTGGCGAAGGCCTCCTTGGCGGCGAAGCGTTTGGCCAGGAAACGCTCGGGAAAGGCGGCGGCCTCGTATTCCGGCAGCTCCGCCGGGCTGAGGATGTGGCGCGCGAAGCGGTGGCCATGCCGTGCCAGGATGGCGGCCATGCGCCGCACTTCGACGATGTCGGTGCCGATGCCGTAGATCGCCATGGGCTCACAGGCCGCGCGCGGCGAGTATGAGGCGTTTCATTTCTCGCACCGCCGCCTCCCAGCCGTGGAACAGGGCATGGGCGACGATGGCGTGTCCGATGTTGAGCTCCCGCACTTGGGGAATCGCGGCGATGGGCTGCACGTTGTGGTAATGCAGGCCATGGCCGGCGTTGATCTGCAAGCCGAGGGAGGCACCCAGGGCCGCGGCGGCGCGGATGCGGTCCAGTTCCGCGTCGCATTCCGGGCCGGGCTCGAGCCCGGCATAGTGTCCCGTGTGGATCTCCACCACGGGCGCGCCGGCGGCCTTGGCCGCGCGCAGCTGCTCTTCCTCCGGCGCGATGAACAGGGACACCCGGATGCCGGCGCGGCCCAGCACTTCGCAGGCATGGCGCACGCGCTCGAACTGATGCACCACGTCCAGTCCGCCCTCGGTGGTCAGTTCCTCGCGGCGTTCGGGCACCAGGCATACGTCCTGGGGGCGGATGCGCTGGGCGATGGCGAGCATTTCGTCGGTCACCGCCATTTCCAGGTTCATGCGCGTCTGCAGGATCTGGCGCAGGATCTCCACGTCGGCATCCTGGATGTGGCGCCGGTCTTCGCGCAGATGCAGGGTGATCGCGTCCGCGCCGGCGGATTCCGCGACCAGGGCGGCCTGCACCGGGCTGGGATAGCGTGTGCCGCGGGCCTGGCGCACGGTGGCGATGTGATCGATGTTCACGCCCAGATAGATCATAGTTCCTGCAGGTCCATGAGCAGTTGACGGGTCTGGAGCAGGTCACCACCCAGCTGATGGGCAATGAGCCTGCGCATGAGCGGCTTGGCCTGGGCCACGGTCGCCGGGTCGGAGAAGTCCTCCCGCGCCAGGGCGAGCAGCGTGCGCCCCCGCAATTGTACACCGCCCTCCCCCGCCGGCCGCCGCACCGGGCCCAGTTCCGGCTCGTAGTCATACCAGGCGTCGGGATCGATGGGGGCGCCGGTATCCGCCTCGTGCTCCAGGATCAGGGCGTAACCCAGTTCCTGCAGCAGGCGTTTTTCGAAACGGCGCAAGGCCGGCGCCTGCACCTTGTCCCGGGCCAGGGATTGCAGCGTTTCCTGGTAGGTGGCGAACAGCCCGGGGTGGGGGTCGTCACGGGGCAGCAGGCGCAGCAGCAGCTCGTTCAGATAGAACCCGCACATCAGGGCCGGCCCCGTCAGGGGCAGCTGTCCGCCCTGCCATTCGGCATGCTTGAGGGTGCGCAGCTCGCCCTTGCCAAACCAGGAAAGCATCAGGGGCTGGAAGGCCATGAGCAGGCCACGCACCGGCGAGCGGGGCCGGCGTGCGCCCCGTGCCACCAGGGCAAGGCGCCCCACCTCGCGGGCAAAGACTTCGACGATCAGGCTGGTCTCGCGCCACGGGCGGGTGTGGAGCACATAGGCAGGCTGATTGTCCTGCGACCGGTCGGTCCCTGCCATGATGGCTTCAGTCGGAATAACCGAGGCTTTTGACGGCCCGTTCGTCGTCGGCCCAGCCGCTCCTCACCTTGACCCAGAGCTGCAGGAAGACCTTGCCCCCGAACAGCCGCTCCAGGTCCTTGCGCGCCTCGGTGCCGATCGCCTTGAGCTTCTCGCCGCCTTTGCCGATGATGATGGCCTTCTGCCCTTCCTTGTCCACGATGATCGCGGCGTAGATGCGGCGCAGATCGCCTTCCTGCTCGAATTTCTCGATCATCACCGTGGTCGAGTAGGGCACCTCGTCCCCCAGCAGGCGGAAGATCTTCTCGCGCACCGCCTCGGCGGCCAGGAAACGCTCGCTGCGGTCGGTGATCTCGTCCTTGTCGTACAGGGCAGGCCCCTCCGGCAGGTAGGGGCGGATCACGTCGAGCAGCTCCTGGACCTGGCTGCCGGTGCGGGCACTGACAGGGACGATCTCGGCGAAGGGGAACTCGCCGGCCATGCGTTCCAGGAATGGCAACAGCAGGGCCTTGTCCTTGACCGTGTCGGTCTTGTTCACAACCAGGATCACCGGCCGGTCGGCGGGCAGCAGCTTCTTCACCTGCTCGTCCCGCGCATCGTAGTGCAGGGCCTCCACCACGAACACCACCACGTCCACTCCGGCCAGAGCCTCGGTGACGGTGCGGTTCATGGTGCGGTTGAGGGCATTGCGGTGCTGGAGCTGGAAGCCCGGCGTGTCCACGAACACCCACTGGGCCGTGTCGTCGGTATGGATGCCCACGATGCGGTGGCGCGTGGTCTGGGGCTTGCGCGAGGTGATGCTGATCTTCTCGCCGACGAGGGCATTGAGCAGGGTGGATTTGCCCACGTTGGGCCGGCCAACGATGGCGATGAAGCCTGCGCGGAAAGGGGTGGTTTCGCTCATGGCTGCTGGGTGCGTGCCTGGGCCTGCTCGTAGGCGAGCCGCGCGGCGTCCTGTTCCGCCTTGCGCCGGCTGGCGCCCCCTCCCACCGCACGGATCTCCAGGTCGGGGATATGGCACTCCACCTTGAAGTGCTGCTCATGGGCCTCGCCCTCGGTGGCGACGATGGTGTATTGCGGCAGGCGCAGCTTGCGGCCCTGCAGGAATTCCTGGAGCTGGGTCTTGGGATCCTTGGACAGCTTCTTGGGATCGAGCCGCGCGATCACCGGGGCATAAAGGCCTTCGATCACGCGCTGGGCGTCGGCGAAGCCGCCATCCAGATAGATCGCGCCGAAGATCGCTTCCAGGGCGTCGGCAAGGATGGACGGGCGGCGGAAGCCGCCGCTCTTGAGCTCGCCTTCCCCCAGGAACAGGTAGTCGCCCAGCCGGAGTTCCTGGGCGATTTCCGCCAGGGTGGGCTCCTTCACCAGATGGGCGCGCACCCGCGACAGCTCGCCTTCGGTCAGCTGCGGGAAGCCGTGATAGAGATGGGTGGAGATGGCCAGGGACAGCACGCTGTCCCCGAGAAACTCCAGCCGCTCGTTGTGGGGCGTGCCGTAACTGCGGTGGGTGAGCGCCTGGCGCAACAGCGCCGGCTGCCTGAACGTGTAGCCAAGCTGCCGGGTAAGACGCGTCGGATCGCCTTTCATTCCACCATTTTGGCCGGCTGGCTGCCGGCCGTGCTGGCGGAGAATTCCAGCAGCAGACTGACGTTGTAGAAGAGCGGGATCTTCTGCGAGTATTCCACGCTCACGACGTTCTCGCCGTTCTCCTTGGTGATCTCCAGGTCCTGGGGCGTCACGGCGCTGACGTAATCGATGGCGAGCCGGCGCTCGAAGGACTTGCGGATCTCCGCCGGCGTCATGGTCGCGAAACCGGGCTCCTTGGCCATGGTGGCGAGGATTTTCTTGAGCGAGAAATATTCCGTGTAGGCCGGCACGATCTTGATGCCCACATAGACGTAGGTCAGGACCAGGGCGAGGACCACGACCCAGCCGATGAACGTCATCCCGCGTTGTTGTCTCATCTCTCTTCCCCTCATTCGATGGATTGACCGATGCGGCCAAAGTCGTCGAAGTTCATCCAGATCAGGAATGCCCGCCCGACGATGTTCTCGTCGGGGACGAAGCCCCAGTAACGGCTGTCGGTGCTGTCATCACGGTTGTCACCCATGGCGAAATAATGCCCGGGCGGGACCACGCAGGTGAAGCCGCGTTCATTGTAATCACAATGATCTCGATACCGGAAGGTGCGCACGCCTTCGAGCCGGATGGGCGGTTCGTCGGGCTGGATCAGGGTCTGATGGGGACGATCGCCCAGGTATTCCAGATAGAGCTGCGCCGCGACGCTGTTCAGCCCCGGCTTGACGTAGTCATAGGGCCGCACGAAGTCCATCTTCACCGGCTCGCCGTTGATGAACAGGCGCTTGTCCACGTAGCTCACCCGGTCACCGGGCAGGCCCACGATGCGCTTGATGTAATCCAGGGAGGTGTCCACGGGGTAGCGGAACACCGCCACGTCGCCCCGCCTGGGCCGGCCCACCTCGATGATCTTCTGGTTGATCACCGGCAGCCGGATGCCCCAGGTGTATTTGTTGACCAGGATGAAGTCGCCCGCCTGCAGGGTGGGAATCATCGAGCCCGAGGGAATGCGGAACGGCTCCACCAGGAAGGAACGGACCAGGAACACCACCAGGATGACGGGAAAGAAGCTCCGGGAATACTCCACCAGCAGGGGTTCTTTCGCTTCCCTGGGCCGCTTCGGCCTGAAAAAGAGGTGGTCGGCCAGCCAGATCAGGCCGGTGACGACCAACGCGATGAACATGATGAGCGCGAAGTTCATTGAGTCCGTCCGTGTGAAACGTTATTTGCCTTCCACCTGCAGCACGGCGAGGAAGGCTTCCTGGGGAATCTCCACGTTGCCCACCTGTTTCATGCGCTTCTTGCCGGCCTTCTGTTTTTCCAGCAGCTTCTTCTTGCGCGTGATGTCACCCCCATAGCACTTGGCCAGGACGTTCTTGCGCAAGGCCTTCACCGTCTCCCGGGCGATGATGTGACTGCCGATGGCGGCCTGGATGGCGATGTCGAACATCTGGCGCGGGATGAGTTCGCGCATCTTGGCCGCGAGCTCCCGGCCCCGTGACTGGGCGCTGGAACGGTGCACGATGGTGGACAGGGCATCCACCCGCTCGCCGTTGACCAGGATGTCGAGCTTGACGAGATCGGCGGCACGGAATTCCTTGAACTCGTAATCGAGCGAGGCGTAGCCGCGCGAGGTGGATTTGAGCTTGTCGAAGAAATCCACCACCACCTCGTTCATGGGCATTTCGTAGATGAGCATCACCTGCCGCCCCATGTAGCGCATGTCGCGCTGTATGCCCCGCTTCTGGGTGCACAGGGTGATCACGTTGCCCACGTAGTCCTGGGGAACCAGGATGGTGGCGGTGATGATGGGCTCGCGGATCTCCTGGATCCGGGAGGGATCGGGCAGACGCGATGGGTTCTCGATTTCCTGCACGGTGCCGTCGCGCAGCAGCACCTCGTACACCACCGTGGGGGCGGTGATGATGAGGTTCATGCCGTATTCGCGCTCCAGCCGCTCCTGCACGATGTCCATGTGCAGCATGCCCAGGAAGCCGCAGCGGAAACCGAAGCCCAGGGCCTGCGAGGTTTCCGGCTCGTATTGCAGGGAGGCGTCGTTGAGGCGCAGCTTTTCCAGGGCATCGCGCAGGGCGTCGTAGTCGTGGGCATCCACCGGATACAGGCCGGCGAACACCTGGGGCTTGATCTTCTTGAAGCCGGGCAGGGGCTGGTCCGCCGGGCGGTCGGCCCGGGTCACCGTATCGCCCACCTGGGCATGGCGCAGTTCCTTGATGCCGGCGATGACGAAGCC
>JBBINK010000083.1:0-2819 GCA_037443925.1 Betaproteobacteria bacterium | reverse complement strand
GCAGCCGGCCGTCCACCACGCGCACCAGCATCACCACGCCCACGTAGTTGTCGAACCAGGAGTCGATGACGAGCGCCTTGAGCGGGGCCTCGGGATCGCCCTTGGGCGGAGGGATCCTGTTCACCACCGCCTCCAGGATGTCCTCGATGCCGATCCCCGTCTTGGCGCTGGCGCGGACCGCATCATGGGCGTCGATGCCGATGATGTCCTCGATTTCCTGGATCACCCGTTCCGGATCCGCGGCCGGCAGGTCGATCTTGTTGAGCACCGGCACCACTTCCACCCCCTGCTCGATGGCGGTGTAGCAGTTGGCCACGGTCTGGGCTTCCACACCCTGCGACGCATCCACCACCAGCAGCGCGCCCTCGCAGGCCGCCAGCGAGCGGGAGACTTCGTAGGAGAAGTCCCCGTGGCCCGGGGTGTCGATCAGGTTGAGCTGATAGGTCTGGCCATCCCGGGCGTGGTAGGTGAGCGCCGCGGTCTGGGCCTTGATGGTGATGCCCCGCTCCCGCTCGAGGTCCATGGAATCGAGCACCTGCTCGGCCATCTCCCGTTCCGACAGCCCGCCGCAATGCTGGATGAAACGGTCCGCGAGCGTGGACTTGCCGTGGTCGATGTGGGCGATGATGGAAAAGTTACGGATGTTCTTCATGGGAATGCATGCCGGATTGTCCTTCGGGCGGGCCGGCCCGCTGGTTGGGGGTGGTCATGCCGGCTCGTGATCGGGTTGCCGCGTCGCGCCTCGGCGAGCCGTCCGGTGTCCCCCACCCGCTCTCCCCCACCCGCTCTCCAGGGGACGGATCCGGGTCAAAAAAAGGGCACCCAGGTGCCCTTTTCGTGCCGGCCCGCCATTTTAGCGGAACGGGCCCGGGAACTCATGCACTTCCGGCATCGGATCGGCCGCGCAGCCGGGCGCGCAGTGCAGCGAAATCGAGCACGTAGTGGCAGATGATGTCCTCGCCCAGCGCCAGCACCGGCACCAGCTGCCCGTAGCGGGCCGCGAGGGCCGCGTCCTGGTCCACGTCCACCGTGTCGTATTCAAAGCCATATTCCTGCTTGAACTCGTCCAGCGTGGCCGCCATGTCCTCGCACAGGTGGCAGCCGGCGCGCGCATACAAGGTCAGGCGCGTCATGGTTTCAAGGGGGGCAACGGGGTTTCAACGGGACTGCAACGGCGCTCCACCGGAACTCACAGGCGGCGCAGGATGCGGGGCGATGCGTGTCCCCGGCGCGCCAGGCGGCGTGCCAGGGCCCAGCCGAGCAGCAGGCCGGCCAGGGCGCCCGCCACGGCAGCGCCGTCCCCACCCAGCATCTGGCGTGCCCCGACGGCACCGGCCATCAGCAGCAGCAGGGGCAGGAGATAGACGGTGAGGGTGGCGGCCATCAGGCTGCCCTCCTCCACCCCCACCACCACCCGCTCGCCCGGCCGCGCGCCGATGGGATTGGCCGCCCGCAGGGTGCCGCGTGGCGTGCGGGTGAACAGCTGGGCCAGGATGGCGGCCCCGCAGCCGCCCTTGGCACACAGCCCGCTGCCGCAGCCGCCGCCGAAGTCGGCTTCGACCAGGGCGGTGCCCTCCTGGGTGTCGATGACTCGGGCCGGTGTTTCCAGCATGGCGTCACGGGCGGGCGTAGCTGACCGAATCGCCGATGAGGCGGACGGTGGCGGCCGGGACCTCGCCCAGCACCTTCACGTCGTGGTCGGCCACGATGCGGGTATAGACATGGAGCGCCCCACGCTGGGACAGGCCCGGTTCGAGCTGTCCCGAGCTGGGCTCGATGAAGACGGAGACCGCCGCGAGGCCGTCGGAATAGACGATGTGGTTCACCGGCGAGGCATGGCCGGGAAGGGAGCGTTTCATGGCGGAGATGCGCGTGAAACCCGGGGGCACCGTGGCGATGGTCCAACCGGGATCGATGGCCGCATCGGGCATCTGGGCCGGATCGTGGCGGATGATGCGCCGGCCCGCAAGGCGGGGCCGGACTTCGCTGGCCCGGATCGGCGTGCCGATGCTGATCTGGGTGAAGGAGAACCGGTCCACCATCTCGCTTTCCCCTTTCCAGACGCTCGCCCGCAGCGGCAGGCCGGTGGCCACGTCCGCCCAGAAACGGTGGCCGTAGCGGTAGTCGTCCCGGGGTTTGAGCACCACCACCTGGGTTTCCCGGCCGGCCACTCGGCTCTTGCCCATCAGTCTCGCCTCATAGGACTCGGCCAGGCCGGCGATGCGCTCCGGCAGCACGGCGGGAAAGATCTTCCCCGCGCGGCTCTTGTCCAGCACGGCCGTCTTGCTGTCGGGCATGAAGCAGAGGATTTCGTCGTCGATCCGGTACATCTCCCGCGGACTGCCATCCAGGGACACCAGCTTGGCATGCTCGCCACTCTCGTCCACGCGGTGGACGATGCGCGAGGTTTCCACCCGGTCGCCCCGCTGATAGACGAACACGCCGGTGTAGTTGAGGCGGTGGGTGGCCTGGGCCATCCTCTGCAGCCAGGCGAAGGCATCGGCCTCGTGGCCGGCCCGCGCCAGGCCCGACGCAGCCGCCAGAAAAGCGGCGAGAAACAACAGCCTCATTGCCCGGCGTCCTGCTCGGAGACGGCGCGCACGTAGGCGGGCAGGCCCGCCATGGCGTAACTGGGCGAGAATTCCTGATGGGCGAGGAGGTAGGCATCCGCCGCGGCTGGAAAGCGCACCCGGGCGGGCTCGACCTTCGCCGGGCGCGAGGGCGTCGGCGGCGTGGCCGCCGCCAGCCGGGTCACGGGCACGGCCTGCCCGGGCTGGCCCGCCGCCAGCGGCGCGGACGCCATCACGGGCGCGCTGCCG
>JBBINK010000082.1:9843-10530 GCA_037443925.1 Betaproteobacteria bacterium | reverse complement strand
GGTGGCGGAGGCCGCCGGCGGCAGCCTGGCCGACGTGGTGAAGCTCAACGTGTTCCTCACCGACCTCGGGCATTTCGCCAAGGTGAACGAGATCATGGCGCAGTACTTCAGGGAGCCCTATCCGGCCCGCGCGGCGGTGGGTGTGGCATCGCTGCCGCGCGGCGCGTTGGTGGAGGCCGACGCGGTCATGGTCATCGGCGGCTGAGCGCCCGCGCGTGACGGGGGAGGCGCAGACCATCGCAGCCCCACCCGATGCCGTGATCGCGGCGGCGACCAAGGCGGTGCGGGAACGGCTGGCGAAGCTGGGCATCCGGCGCGACTTCGATCTCGTGCTGCACCTGCCCCTGCGCTATGTGGACGAGACCCACCTCTACCCGATCCGGGAAGCGCCCCTGGGCAGGACGGTGCAGGTGGAAGGCACGGTGCTCAAGGCCGAGGTGCGCACAAGACCCCGGCGCCAGTTCCTGTGCCTGATCGGGGACGGCAGCGCCACCCTGTATCTGCGCCTCATCCACTTCTATCCCAACCAGGTCAGGGCGCTGACCGAGGGGGCGCGGGTGCGCCTTTTGGGCGAGATCCGTCAGGGTTTCCTCGGCCCGGAGATGGTTCACCCCCAGTTCCGGGTGGTGGATGGCGCGACGCCTCTCAAGGACAGCCTCACCCCCGTCTATCCCACCACCGCGGGCC
>JBBINK010000082.1:0-9807 GCA_037443925.1 Betaproteobacteria bacterium | reverse complement strand
GCGGGCCCTGGTGGCCAAGGTGCTGGCGCGGGCGGACCTGTCCGACACCCTGCCCGACACTCTGCTCGCGGAGCGGGGCCTGATGCCGTTCGCGGCGGCCGTCCGCCATCTCCACGAGCCTCCTCCGGATGCCGCGCTCGACGCCTTGCAGAACCGGGATCATCCGGCCTGGCGCCGCCTCAAGTTCGACGAGCTGTTGGCCCAGCAGCTGTCCATGCGCCGTCATTACCAGCGGCGCCGGCAACGGGGCGCGCCGGCCCTCGGCCACTGCGGGGAACTCACCGCCCGGCTGCGGGCGGCCCTGCCGTTCCGGCTGACTGCGGCCCAGGAACGGGTGGTCGCGGAAATCAGCCGTGATCTGGCCCAGCCCCATCCCATGCACCGCCTGCTGCAGGGGGACGTGGGCAGCGGCAAGACTGTGGTGGCGGCCCTGGCCTGCGCCCAGGTCCTGGACAGCGGCTGGCAGGCGGCGGTGATGGCGCCCACCGAGATCCTGGCCGAGCAGCATTACCGCAAGCTCGCCGACTGGTTCGAGCCCCTGGGGGTGCGGGTTGCCTGGCTTTCGTCGAGTCTGTCGAAAAAAGAGAAGACCGAAATGCAGGGGCTGATCGCCCGCGGCGAGGCGGCGCTGGCGGTGGGCACCCATGCCCTGTTCCAGGAAGGGGTGGCCTTCGCCCGCCTGGGGCTCGCCATCGTGGACGAGCAGCACCGGTTCGGCGTGGCCCAGCGTCTGGCCCTGCACAACAAAGGGATCAATCCCCACCAGCTGATGATGAGCGCCACGCCCATTCCGCGCACCCTGGCCATGAGCTATTACGCCGACCTGGACGTGTCCGTGATCGACGAGCTTCCCCCGGGGCGCACCCCCGTGGTCACCAAGCTGGTGGACGACAGCCGTCGGGAGGAGGTGATCGCCCGCATCCGGGAAGCCTGCCGCCAGGGGCGTCAGGCCTACTGGGTCTGCCCGCTGGTGGAGGAATCCGAGAAGCTCGAGCTCAAGGCCGCCCAGGAGACGTTCCAGACGCTTTCGGCCACCTTTCCCGACCTTCGGGTGGGCCTGGTCCATGGCCGCCTGGGCGCACGGGACAAGGCCCAGGTGATGGAGGCGTTCAAGGCGGGTGCCCTCGATCTCCTGGTGGCCACCACCGTGATCGAGGTGGGCGTGGACGTGCCCAACGCCTCCCTCATGGTGATCGAACACGCCGAGCGCATGGGGCTCGCCCAGCTGCACCAGCTGCGGGGGCGGGTGGGGCGGGGCGCGGCCGCCAGCGTCTGCATCCTGCTCTACCAGCGGCCCCTGTCGGACTTGGCCCGGGCGAGGCTAAAGGTCATCTACGAATGTGCCGATGGTTTCGAAATCGCGAGGCAAGACCTCGCCCTGCGTGGGCCCGGGGAATTCCTGGGGGCGCGCCAGAGCGGCATGCCCATGCTGCGCATCGCCGATCCGGTGGCGGACCAGGATCTGCTGGAAGCCGCGCGCGACCTCGCGCCGCGGCTGCTCGCCGAATACCCGGAGGCGGCGGAGCGCCACCTGGCCCGCTGGCTGCCCGACGCGGAGGAGTACATGAAGGCCTAGGCCCCGGCCCGGGGGGCACCAGGCCGGATTCTTGCTTGACGGTGACCTGCACGGGCCTTGTAATAGCGGGCGCCGGAGACAAACGACAAGGAGACAAGCATGACACTGCGCAGAGGACTGATCGGACTCATCGCCCTGCTGGCCAGCGTGCCGGCGCTGGCGGCGGACTATCTCATCCTGGGGGTGCAGGACTACGTCCGCAGCCCCATCATCGTGGTGCGGGAATACCAGGGCCTGGCCAATTATCTCAGCCGCCAGCTCAAGCAGCCCATCCGCGTCGAGGCGGTGAAGACCTATGACGAATACATGAAAAAGGCCCAGGCGAAGCGTTTCGACTTCATGTATGCGCCGCCGTCCATGATCATGAAGGCCCACCGGCTCGCGGGTTACGAGCCGGTCGCCAAGATTCCCGGCCTGATCTCGGCCGCCTTCATGGCGCTCGCGGACACCAACATCGCCTTTCCCGAGGACATGAAGGGCAAGCGCATCGGCCTGTACGAGAAGGATGCCATGATCACGCAGCTGGCCCTGGCCGAGCTCAAGGGCATGGGCATCGATCCGGCGAAATACTTCAAGAGCATCACCTACTACAGCGACGCGACGGCAGTGCTCAATGCCATGCAGTACCGGCTGATCGACGTGGGCGTGGCGGCGAGCCCCTTGTTCAACGCCTGGTCCAACCGGGGCTACAACCTGGTGCTGGTCCTGCAGGGCAAGGGCATGCCCCATCTGACCTTCGCCGCGCGCAAGGATTATCCCAACAAGGCGGCCCTGCTCCAGGCCCTGCTCAAGGCGCATCAGGACCCCGAGGCGTCGGAGTATTTCAAATTCAACGGCTTCCCCAATTTCGAGCCGGCCCAGCTGTCGGATTACGATGAGCTGGTGAAATTCCTGGACATCAAGTGAGCGGGCCAGGGCACGCCGTGATGAGTCGGGGAGCGCGTATGCGTCGGAAAGGCTGGATCGGATTCATCCTCGCGGGCCTGCTGGGGTGGGCGGCGGCACCTGCCGTCGCGGGCGACGCGGTGCTCATGGGCATCAGCGAGGGCGTCGCGGAGCAGGCGAGCTTCGCCGAGATGCAGGAGAAGTACCGGCCGCTGGCCGACCACCTGGCCCGCGTGCTCAAGCGCAAGGTCCTGCTCGAATCCTCCCAGAACATCCCCTCGGCCCTGCAGAATCTGTCCAAGGGGCGCTATGATCTGTTGTTCGCGCGGCCTTCCAACGTGCTGGGCCAGGGCATCCGGGACCACCGCTATCAGCTCGTGGCCATGGCCAAGGGGGCGCTCACGGCGGATTTCATCGTGCGCCGGGATGCCGGGATGAAGAAGCCGGAGGACGTGCTGGGTCGCTCCATCGCCATGCCGGAACCCAGCTCCCTCGTGGCCCTGGCGGCCCTGGCGACGCTGCGTGACCTTGGCGCCAAACCTGCCAGCCTGCAGGTGCGCCATGCCCGCTACCAGGAGGCGGTGCCCTTCATGGTGGAGCAAGGCTTCGCCGACGTGGGCGCGGTGGCGCCCGGGCAAAGCAAGGCCTGGGAGAAGAAGGGGGGCGTGGTCCTGTTCCGGAGCAGGAAGCTGCCTCACTGGGGCATCATCGCTTCGCCGGCCATGAGCGCCCAGGACGTGTCCGCCCTGCGGGACGCCCTCATCGCCATGGAAGGCTCCGAGGAGGGCAAGGCCATCCTCGCCCGCATCGGCGTCAGCGGCTGGGTCGCCGGCAGCGCGCAGGATTACGTCGAGATGATGACGTGGCTCGGGCAGTGAGGCGCTGCCCGGCCCCTCACGGCTGGGTGCCGATGATGCCCGTGGTGGGCGAGCTGGGGCTGGCGGCGTAGATCTTCTTCGGCATCCGGCCCGCGAGGTAGGCCGCGCGCCCCGCTTCCACCGCCTTCCTCATGGCGGTGGCCATCAGGACCGGATTCTGCGCGGCGGCGATGGCCGTGTTCATCAGCACCGCATCACAGCCCAGCTCCATGGCGATGGCGGCATCGGAAGCCGTGCCCACGCCCGCGTCCACCACCACCGGAACCTTCACCCGGTCGATGATGATCTGGAGATTCCAGGGATTGAGGATGCCCATGCCCGAGCCGATGAGCGAAGCCAGGGGCATGATGGCCACGCAGCCGATGTCTTCCAGCTGCCGCGCGACGATGGGGTCGTCGGAGGTATAGACCATCACCTTGAAGCCCTCCTTCACCAGGATTTCCGCGGCCCGCAGCGTCTCCACCACGTTCGGGTAGAGCGTCTCGGGATCGCCCAGCACCTCTAGTTTCACCAGATCGTGGCCATCGAGCAGCTCCCGCGCCAGGCGCAGGGTGCGCACCGCATCCTCCGCCGTGTAACAGCCCGCGGTGTTGGGCAGATAGGTGTAGCGGGAGGGGGGGAGCACGTCCAGCAGGGACGGCTGGCTGGCATCCTGGCCGATGTTGGTGCGGCGGATGGCCACCGTCACGATTTCCGCGCCACTGGCCTCCACGGCCCGGCGGGTCTCCTCGAAATCCTTGTATTTCCCGGTGCCCACGAGCAGGCGGGAGGAATAGGTCTTGCCGGCGATGACGAGATGGTCCATGGTGGGTATCCGTGGGGAATGGGGGTGCCGCGTCGCTGCGGCGAAGGAAGAAGGCTGCTTCAGCCGCCGCCGACGGCGACCACGATTTCGAGACGGTCGCCCGGAAGAAGTTCCACCTCGGCGTGACGGCTTCGCGGAACGATCTCCCCGTTGCGTTCCACCGCCAGCCGCTTGCCCGCCAGATTCATCTGCTCGATGAGCTGGGCAATGCTGGTGTGGGGCGGCACGCGCCGGGTCTCGCCATTGATGCTGAGTTCGATCACCTTCTACAAAGCCTTGAATTGCAGTAAGATACCGCGCTGATTTTATCATGCGTGCCCGAGCCGGGCGAGCCGGACGCATGACCGTCACCCCGCGGCGCGGAAGGCGGAGCATCAGGCGGGTGTAGTTCAATGGTAGAACGGGAGCTTCCCAAGCTCTTAACGTGGGTTCGATTCCCATCACCCGCTCCACATCGAAAAAGGGCCCCTGGTGGGCCCTTTCGCTTTTTCTGGGCGACGTTTCCGGAAGCGGGCGGGCGCTGCCTGTGACCTGCCGGCGGGCCATCACGCGGGTCCCCGGGCTGCCGTGGAAAAACCGGTTGGATTGCGCTAGGGTACGCCTCACCCGGCTACGCAGGGGCCGGGGCGTGGGCCATGACGGCCTCGGCAGACCGTCCGCCGGCAGCCGGCGAGAGCGGTTTGCGGGGCGCATCCGGGAGGCCGCATAGGGGAGGCAGCCATACCGTGGAACGGGAGTTGGAGGAACGCGAAAGACGGCAGGCGGACCAGGACTTGGATCTGCTGCGCGCCTGCGCCCGGGGCGAGCAGGCGGCGCTGGAAGCGCTCTATCGACGCCATGCTTCGGCCGCCCATGCTTTCGCCTTTCGGATCTGCAACCATGCTGCCGATGCCGACGAGGCGGTCTGCGAGGCGTTCTTCGAGGTGTGGCGCACGGCCGCGCGCTTCGATGCGCGCTCCAGCGTGCGCACCTGGCTGTTCGGCATCGTGCGCCACAAGGCTTTGGATGCCCTGCGCCGCCGCAACCCGCGGGAAGAAACGCTGGTGGAGGAGGTGGTCGTGGATTGCCCCGATGACGCGCCCACGCCACTCGATCGACTCATGGAGCGGCAACGCGTCGAGTTCGTGGTCGATTGCTTCCAACGCCTGCCGGAGCCCCAGCGGGAGGCTTTGCACCTGGCCCTGGTGGAGGAGATGCGGCTGCGCGACATCGCCGCCATCCAGGGCGTGCCCGAGAACACCGTCGCCACCCGCATCCACCATGCCAAGCGTAAGCTCATGGACTGTGTCGCGGTGGCGACGGGAATGAAGAAAGCCCGCCCTGGGGACGACTCACCCACATGACCGAGCACGAACCCACTGCCCAATCCAACGGAACGAGCCCGGCCGAACAGGCCTGGCTTGCGCGGACCCGTGCGCAACTCGAGCAGGCCACGCCCGGTTTCGATGCGGACGGTAACTGGCAGCGTCTGTCCGCGCGCATCCAGGCCGAATCCTTCCGGCAGGGAACGCCGCGCCGGCGGGCGTCGTGGCACTGGGGCGGCTGGACGGCCTGGCTGGCCTATGGCCTGGGTGTGGCCACCACGGCGGCGGTGTTGCTGGTCATCACCCCTCTGCGGGAAGAGGGCACGGGGCCCCAAACGGTCTCGCCCCTGGGTGAGGCGTCCACCCCGTCCGCGCCAGCGGGAAGGGTGCTGCAGGTGGTCTTTCGGGACGAGGTGAGCCTGGGTGAGGTCCGCGCCCTGCTGGCGTCCCTCGATGCCGAGGTCATCGGCGGGCCGGGCAGGCTGGGCGTATGGCACGTCGTGGTCCCCCGCGAGCGTGAACAGGCGGCGCGACAGACCCTGCGGCAGCATCCCTGGGTGGAGAGCGTGTCACCATGAGGCATTGGGCCGGCATGGCCCTGGCCCTGGCTTTGGCGGTGGGGCCGGCGCAGGCGCAACAGGGCAAGGGGGAGCCCGTTCCCTCGGGAACGGGGGGCGTGGGAATCCACATCGACGTGGGCGGTCTGCTTCGGGGCTTGGGCACGCTCCTGGGGACAGCGCAGCCTGCCGACCCGCCGCCGGGTTATATCGAGGGTCAGCTCGTCGCGGCTTGGGATGAGGCCGAGCCCATCGACCCCGGGGAGTTGGCGGCCGGGGTGGGCGGGACGGTGCGGGATACCACCGTGCTGCCCGCCTTGGGGCTGCGCCTGGCGGTCCTGCAGGTGCCTGGCCAGCAGGAGATGCCCGCCCTGCAGGCCTTGCGTGCGCGCCATCCGACAGTCACCTTCGACCGTCATGCCGTGGCCGAGCCCATGGCCGCCGCCGCGCGGCACTATGCCCAGCGGCTGGTTGGGGCCGAGCCAGCGCCGCGGCCCCTGGGCGTGCCGGTCCGAATCGGCATCATCGACGGCGACCCCGAGGGACTGGAGCCGGCCCTGGAAGCCACGCCGCTGCACCGTCAGGTGCTGGGACAGCCAAGAGTCGGCGCCCGCCACGCGGCAGCCGTGGCGTGCCTCATCGCCTGCCGCTCCGGTACGGGCTGGACCGGCCTGGCGCGCGGTTCCGAATTGTTCGTCGCCGCCGTCCTGCACCGCGACCAGGCGGGTTTCGAGCGCAGCGACACCTTCACCCTCGCCCGCGCCTTCGACTGGCTCATCCATCGTGGAGCGCAGGTGGTCAACGTCAGCCTGGGCAGCGCGCCCGACCGTGTTCTCGCCGAAGTCGTCCAGCGCGTTCAGCGCCGGGGTGTTCTGGTGGTGGCGGCGGCCGGCAATGGCGGCACGGGAACCCCCTTGCCTTACCCGGCGGCGCTGCCGGGGGTCGTTGCCGTTGCGGCCGTCGATGCCGAGGCGGAACCCTATGCCAGGGGCAGCCGCGGCGAGAACGTGCTGGTTGCCGCGCCAGGTGTGGATCTCTGGCTGCCGGTGGACGGGGGGACCTATTTCACCGGGACTTCCTATGCCGCACCCTTCGTCACCGCCTGGATCGCCCAGCGGCTCGCCCGCGGCGCAAGCGCCGACGCCGCCGCCCTGTGCGCCAGTGCCCGCGACCTGCCTCCTGCCGGTCGTGATGGCATCACCGGCTGCGGCCTGCTGCAATTCCTGCCGTGAAGAAAAATGATGGTCGTCGCGACCAAGGGGTATGACCTCACACAAGGAGTTCGCCATGTCCTACCGTGCGTTTGTTTCCGTTGTTCTGGTGGCGTCGAGCGTCGCCGTGGGCTCCATGGCTCAGGCTGCTGAAACGAAGGAAGGCGGTGCGCTCCGTGCGGTGCGCGTCGCCGTGGGCTCCATGGCTCAGGCCGCTGAAAACGCCGATGCCGTCGCATCCGGGGCGCAGCTCAGCCAAGCCGACGGCGCGCGCAGCCCAGCGCAAGGCGGCGTTCCCGCCCCTTCCGATTCCAACCCTTCCGCCCGTGGCATCGAAAAGAAAGACATTCGACGCGGCATGGTCATCGCCAATCCATCCAAACTCAAACATTGAAGAATCTGACGTCTCGATCCGACACAGCGTAGCCAAGGCGACTGACCGCCGCGGCACACCCCATCTTCAATTTGGCAAGAAAGGAGACTGACCATGCTACGCAAACCACTCATCGCCACGGCTGCCATCTGCGCGCTGCTCACCAGTGCCGCTTACGCCGAGCAAAACCAGGGCGGCGGCCCGACCAGCACGCCGACCTGGACGGTGCCGGGCAAAGCCATCGAAGAAGTCACCATCAAGCAGAAATCGAACACCGTCAAAGAGCCACCCCTCACAAACGCCAAGGCTGGCGCACCGCAGCAGCCTGGTAAGCCGCTGGCCAAGCCGGAGCAGCCCGGCCACCAGCCCTGCGGCCCCACGATGCCTGGAAAACCGAACACCAGCACGTGCTGATCCGTGCCGGGAGGGCCATCCTCCCGGCAAGCTCAACCCACGAAAGGAGTCTTCCCATGTCGATCCGAACCCTGATCGTTTCGGCGTGCGCGCTTGCCGGGCTGCTGACCGCCCGCGCGGCCCTGGCCGTTCCCACCATCGTTTCCATCAGCCACAGCGGCCCTGTGCCCGGCACGCCCACCGTCACCGGGCAGATTCAGTGCACCTCGAATACCAGCCCTTTGACGGCCTATTACCAGCGCATGAACGCAGCGGGCCAGTGGGGCCCGACGCAGTTTCTGGCCCAGTTCTGGTGCAAACCACCGGCCAATACCGGCACGGTCATCACGTTCACCAAATCCCAAACCCTGAACGTCACCCCTCCTGTGCAGCCCGGCGACAAATTTCGCTTCATGGTGCAGCAAGGGGGTGTGATGTCGCCGTGGGTGATGCACACATTCTGAGCGGGAGACCGATCATGCGCGCTGCTTCAGTTTTGCTCATTGCCAGCGCCGCCCTGTTCATGGCCGGCTGCGCGGCCGTGTCCGAACCCAAGGTGTATGGCATGGAAGCCACCATGCAGAAGCACGTGGTGCGCTATGGCACGGTCCTCGCCGTGCGTGAAGTCGTTCTCGAGGGAACGAATTCCGGCGCGGGGATGACGGTCGGGCTCGGAGTGGGTGGCGTGGCGGGCTCCGACGTGGGGTCGGGCAAAGGCCAGATCGTCGGTGGTATCGTCGGGGCGGGCCTGGGTCAATTGGCGGGCGGCCAGGCCGAGCGCCACCTGTCCCGTCGCGCAGGCGTGGAAATCACCTATCGCGAAGACGGCAGTGGCCAGGAGTTCGTGGTGGTGCAGGCCAAGGACGAGCAGGTGTTCCAACCGGGCGACCGCATCCGGATTCTGGAAGGCCCGGCGTCGGTACGGGTATTCAAGCTCTGAGTCACGGGCGCAGCGGCCGGGCGGTCGTTCGAGGGGTGAGGCTAGAATACGGCTTCCGATCGGACAGGGATCACCATGAACACACGCCTTCGATACGCTGCCATTGTCCTGGGTGCCGGCGTTGCCACGATCGTGATCGGTCTCGCCCTCGTCGCCCTGACGGTGGATCCCAACCGGTTCAAGCCGGACATCGTCAGGCTGGTGCAGGAGAAGAAGCAGCGTACCCTGAGCATCGACGGGGATATCCGGCTGCGGCTTTTCCCCCGGTTGGGTGTCGAGCTGGGGCCCACGCGGCTGTCGGAGCGGGGCGGTGCCGGCGAGTTCGCGGCGGTGGAGGGCGCGCGCTTGTATGTGGCGTGGTGGCCGCTCCTGCGCAGGGAATGGGTGGTGGATCGGGTCACGGTGACGGGGGCGCGGGTCCACCTGGTGCGCTACGGGGACGGTCGGACCAACTTCGACGACCTGCTGTCCAAGGAGGAGTCCGGTCCCGTGAAGTTCGACATCGACAGCGTGGAAATCAGCCGCAGCGCCGTGCGCTTCGAAGACCAAAGGGAAGGGCGGACCCTCGATCTGCAGGACATCCGGCTGGAGACGGGGCGCATCCGGGAGGCCACGCCCACGCGCGTTGAGGGGACGTTCCGGCTGGGGTTGGACAAGCCCAGGGTGGCCGGCACGGTGGAGCTGGCAAGCGGACTCGAGTTCGCGCTGGGGGAGAGGCGCTACCGCCTGAACGGCCTGAACCTGAAGATGAACGGGCAGGCCGGTTCGATCACGGGGCTGGATGTCGCCCTCACCGGAGCCGCCGAGGTCGTGCTGGGCACGGCCGCTGCCTCGCTGGTCCTGAAGGACGCCACGCTAGCCTTCAAGGGCCGGCAGGGGCCGGAG
>JBBINK010000081.1:0-10662 GCA_037443925.1 Betaproteobacteria bacterium | reverse complement strand
TGCACGCCGTGGGGCGGCTCCTCAGACAGTTCTTCCCGGCTTCCGGGCCGGCGACCGACGAGCTGCCCGACCGTCCGACCCTGCTGTAGGCCGGCTCAGGGGTGGCCCGAGGTGCGGGCCACCTCCAGCAGGCGCTGGATCTCCGGCCCGTGCAGACGCAGGTTGCGGCGGTGCCAGGCGATCACCCCCAGCAGGGTGGCGGAGACGAACAGGCCGAACAGGACGATGGCCACGTTCACCGGCACCTCGAACTTGAGCAGCAGGAAGTAGCTCGCCACCATCACCAGGATGCCCGCGTTCTCGTTGAAGTTCTGCACGGCGATGGAATGGCCGGCGCCCACCAAGATGTGTCCCCGGTGCTGCAGCAGGGCATTCATGGGCACCACGAAGAAGCCCGCGGCCGCGCCGATCAGCACGAGCAGGATCTTGGCCACCACCGGATCGTGGATGCCGATCATGGTGCAGACCAGAAGCCCCATGCCGACGCCCACCGGCAGCACCGAAAGGGCACGGTGGATGGGGATGAGCCAGGCCGCCAGCACGCTGCCCCCGGCGATGCCCAGGGCGGCGATGGCCTGCAGGTTGGCCGCCTGTTCCACCTCCAGGCCCAGCGCCGCCTTGGCCCAGTCCAGCACGATGAACTGCAGGGTGGCGCCGGCCGCCCAGAACAGGGTGGTCACGGCCAGGGAGATCTGTCCCAGCTTGTCCAGCCACAGGGTCCGCACGCAATGCCCGAAATCGCGCAGCAGATACCAGGGATTGCGCTTGACCGGCTTGTGATCGACGCCCGTGTTGGGGATGTAGACGTTGATGGCCGCGGCCAGCAGATAGATCGCGCCGATCGCGGCGATGGCCGCGTCCGCGGCGGTGTCGATGCCCACGATGCCCAGTCCCACCAGGCCGGTGCTGAAGGGCGGCAGCAGCAGCTTGCCGCCCAGGTACACGCCCAGGATGATGGCCGATACGGTCAGCCCCTCGATCCACGCATTGGCCGTGACCAGCAGCTTGGGTGGCAGCAGTTCGGTGAGGATGCCGTATTTCGCCGGGGAATAGGCCGCCGCGCCCAGACCCACGATGCCATAGGCCAGCAGCGGATCCACATGGAAAAACAGCAGGGCGCAGCCCACGATCTTGATGCCGTTGCTGATCAGCATCACCCGGCCCTTGGGCATGGAGTCGGCAAAGGCGCCGACGAAGGCGGCCAGCACCACGTAGGAAACGGTGAAGTAGAACTTGAGCAGCGGGGCGTATTCCGGGCTGTCGTAGAAATCCCGGAGCACGACGATCGCCGCGATCAGGAGCGCATTGTCTGCGAGGGCCGAGCAGAACTGGGCGGCCATGATCGTGTAGAAGCCGCCCGGGAGGCGTTGATGCGTGGGGTTCAAGGGTAAAACAGCCGGGCCAAGCCCCGGTCGAAACTGGGCATGTGGCTTTATACCAGAAAGGCGCGACCCACGTAAGCGCGGGCGGGGCGCCTAGCCTTCCGAACCGGTTTGTGCTTAAATCGTAAGCCCTCGTTTACGTAGTCGGCGCAGGCCGTGGCCGGCTCGCGCCGGGTGTTCCATCACGGGGCTTCATCACGGGTTTGTCCATGGCGGATCGGCGTCTCCAGGTTTTCTACACGGTGGCCAAGCAGCTGTCCTTCACCAAGGCCGCAGAGCTTCTTTACATGACCCAGCCGGCCGTGACCTTCCAGGTGAAGCAGCTGGAAGAACACTTCAACACCCGCCTGTTCGAACGCAGCCACAGCAAGATCACCCTGACCCACGCGGGGGAGGTGGCCCTCGAATACGCGGAGAAGATCCTCAACCTCACCAACGAAATGGAAACCCGGCTGGGCGAGCTCACCGGCCAGGTGGCGGGCACGCTGATGGTGGGGGCGAGCACCACCATCGCCGAGTACATGCTGCCCCGCCTGCTGGGCGAATTCAAAGGGCAGTATCCCAATGTCCATTGCCGGCTCACGGTGGCCAACTCGGAGACCATCGAATCCAAGGTGGCGGACCATACCCTGGATGTGGGTCTGATCGAGGCGCCATCCCACCATCCCCAGCTGGCCGCGCAGGTGTGTGGGGAGGACGAACTGGTGGCCATCTGCGCGCCCGGGCATGCCATCGCGGGTCATCCCGCGGTGACGCCGGCCGAGCTCGCGGAGCTGCCCTACGTCAGTCGCGAGGACGGCTCCGGCACGCGGGAGGTGGTGGACGAGTACTTCCGCCGCAATGGCATCCAGCCCGATGATCTGCACATCGCCATGGAGCTGGGCAGCCGGGAGGCGATCAAGGGGGCCGTGGAGGCGGGGCTGGGCATTGCCATCGTGTCCCGCGCCACCATCGCCAAGGAGGTGAAGCTGGGAGACCTGGTGGCCGTACCCCTGGACCCGCCGCTGCACCGCCCCCTGTCCATGGTCTATGCGCGGGAGAAATTCCGCTCCCGCCTGTTGCAGACCTTCCTCGACTTCGTGCAGGGATCGCTGGCCCGCCAGACCGGCTGAGCACGCCCGTATCCGGACGATCCCCATGGGCAACCAGGAGAAGAAGCTGCTGCAGGCGTTCCGCGCGCTGCCGGAAGGGGACCGGGCCACCCTGCTGGCCTTTGCCGAATTCCTTGCCGGCCGGGTCCAGCGTCCTCCCGTCGCGAGCGAACCCCTGCCCATTCCCCGTCCCGGGGAGGAGAAGGTGATCCATGCCATCCGCCGGCTGCGCGAGACCTATCCCATGCTGGATCATGGCCGGATGCTGCACGAGGTCTCGCACCTGATGACCCAGCACGTGATGCAGGGGCGCCCGGCGCGGGAAGTGATCGACGAGCTCGAGGGCCTGTTCCGCGCCCACTACGAGCGCTTCGTCGCCCAGCTGGCGGAATAGCCCCGTCCGTGGGCGTCAGAGAATTTCCGAGGCGTGGTCGGCCAGCCGTGAGCGCTCGCCGCGCATGAGGGTCACGTGCCCGCTGTGGGCCCAGCCCTTGAAGCGGTCCACCACGTAGGTGAGCCCCGAACTGCCTTCGGTGAGGTAGGGCGTGTCGATCTGGGCGATGTTGCCCAGGCACACCACCTTGGTTCCCGGTCCGGCGCGGGTGATGAGGGTCTTCATCTGCTTGGGCGTGAGATTCTGGGCCTCGTCGATGATCAGGAACTTGTTGATGAAGGTGCGCCCGCGCATGAAGTTGAGGGACTTGATCTTGATGCGGGAACGGATCAGGTCCTGGGTGGCGGCCCGTCCCCATTCCCCCGCTTCGTCGTCGGTCTTGTTGAGCACGTCCAGGTTGTCCTCCAGCGCGCCCATCCAGGGCGTCATTTTTTCCTCCTCCGTTCCCGGAAGGAAGCCGATGTCCTCACCCACGGGCACCGTCACCCGCGTCATGATGATCTCGTTGTAACGCTTCTCCTCCAGCACCTGGGTCAGGCCGGCGGCGAGGGTGAGCAGGGTCTTGCCGCTGCCCGCCTGCCCCAGCAGGGTGACGAAGTCCACGTCGGGATTCATCAGCAGATTGAGGGCGAAGTTCTGTTCGCGGTTGCGCGCCGTGATGCCCCACACGTTGTTCTTCGCGTGGGTGTAGTCGCGCACCGTCTGCAGCAGCGCGGTGTTGCCGCTGCGCTCCTTGACGATGGCATAGAGGGGGCGCTCGCCCTCCTGGTACACGAACTCATTGACCAGCAGCTCCTTGCACAGGGGGCCGCGGATGCGATAGTAGGTGCGTCCTCCTTCCTGCCAGGACTCCATGCCCTTGCCGTGGGTCTCCCAGAAATCCGGGGGCAAGGGGCGGGTGCCGGTGTAGAGGAGGTCGGTGTCTTCCAGCACCTTGTCGTTGTAGTAGTCCTCCGCGGGCAGGCCCAGGGCACGGGCCTTGATGCGCATGTTGATGTCCTTGGACACCAGCACCACCTCGCGCTCGGGATGCTGGCGGTGCAGGTGCAGCATCACGCCCAGGATCTGGTTGTCGCCGCTTTGGCCGGGCAGTCCCGGCGGCAGCTCGCCGGTGATGGCGCTGGTCTGCAGGAACAGCCGGCCGGTCGCCGCCTCGCCGCTGAAGGGGCCCAAGGGAATGCCCTGCTCCATGTCGGCCAGGGGGTCGGACACGATCTGATCCAGGAAGCGGCTCGCCTGGCGGGCATTGCGCGCGACTTCGGTCATGCCCTTCTTGTTGTTGTCGAGTTCCTCCAGGGTCATCATGGGCACGTACACGTCGTGTTCCTCGAAGCGGAACAGGCTGGACGGATCGTGCATCAGCACATTGGTATCGAGCACGAACAGCTTGGTGTGGGCGGAGGTCTTGCGGGCTGCCTTGCGGGGCGTCTTGGCCATGGTGTGTGTTTCGCCGGAGTCGGTGGAGGAGGATCGCGCGTCGTCGAGGGTCATAGGCTCTTCACGAAGTGGAGGACATCCTGCGCATGGCCGGGCACCTTGACGCCCCGCCATTCCCGGACCAGCACGCCCGCACGGTCGATGACGAAGGTGCTCCGCTCCACGCCTCGCACCTGTTTGCCGTACATGTTTTTCAGCTTCATGACGCCAAACAGGGTGCAGACCGCCTCGTCGGGATCGCTCAGCAGATCGAAGGGCAGGCCGAGCTTCGCCTTGAATTTCTCGTGGGACGGGATGGTGTCGCGGGAGATGCCGAAGATTTCGGCACCCGCCCGGGTGAATTCCGGATGGAGGTCCCGGAAATCGCCGGCTTCGCTGGTGCACCCGGGCGTGTTGTCCTTGGGATAGAAATACAGCACCAGGATGCGGCCCCGGTGCCGGGAGAGCCTGAACAAGCCGCCGCCGGTCGCGGCGAGCTCGAAATCGGGAACGGGTTGGCCGACAGCCACGTTAGCCATCGTGGGACCGGATCCGTCGCGTCGCAGTCATGGGGTCATTGTTCGCAAAATTTCCCCAAAACGCAAGGCCGCGGAACGGGCTCAGGCGGCGGCGAGAAAGGGCTCGCCCTGCAGACACAGACGGCCTGCGCGGCCCGGCACGCTGCCTGTGACCACCTCGTGGTAGGGCAGGCTGCGCCGGTCGAGGCCGGAGAAGTACTGCTCCAGGCTCACCAGGGCATAGCCCTGCGCGCGCCAGCCCTCGAGCAGGCGCTCGAACACGGGCGCGAGCTTCATGCCCTCCAGCTCGGCATGGAGTGTGTAGACGTGGCCGGTCGCAGGGGGCGTGGCGGTCAGCGCCAGGAGGTGCTCGGCCACGTTGGCCGCGGTGAGGCCGCCGGTCCCGATCAGCTCGTCCAGGGTGGGCAGGGTGGTGGGCAGCTGCGGACAGTCGATGATCTCGGCATTGCAGATGGGAATGAAGGGATGGCTGCCCCGGCTGTCCGAGGCGTAGCGCAGGCCCAGACGCTGCTCCAGGCGGAAGGCATGAACGTTCATCTGCCAGCCGGCGGCGCCATGCACCCGCGCCGGAGTGCCGAAGATCTCCTCGAAGCGGTGTGCGGCGCGCGTCATCTCGCGCCAGGTCCATTCGCCGTCCTCGCCCGCCACGTGATCCTGCCAGCGCACGTGATCGAAGGTGTGGATGCCCACCTCGAAACCGCCATCGCGAACGGTGCGCAGGATGTCCGCACAGCGTCGTCCGATGTCCGGGCCGGGCAGCAGGGTGCCGTAGAGCAGGGTTTTCACGCCGTAGTGGGAGGCCACCGAGGTGCGCGACACCTTGCTCAGGAAGCCCGGCCGGAACACCCGCCGGATGGCGCGGCCGGTGTGGTCGGGCCCCAGGCTGAACAGGAAGGTGGCCTGGGCGCCATGCCGTTGCAGCAGCTCCATCAGCCGGGGCACGCCTTCCAGCGTGCCGCGGTAGGTGTCCACGTCGATCTTGAGAGCGAGTCTCATGGTCCGGGTTGAGCGGTCACGGCGCTGGTCCGGGCCACGGCGCGCCCGGCCCTTGCGCGCCGGCGGCGCGGTTCATTCGACCAGCTTGCGCGCCTCGGCCACCTGATCCTTGTAGGCATCGAAGATCTTCCGCAGGGCCTCCTGCATGGAGACCTTGGGTGCCCAGTCCAGGTCGCGCATGGTGTTGTCGATCCTCGGCACGCGGTTTTGCACGTCCTGGTAGCCTTGGCCGTAGTAATCCGCGGACCGCGTCTCCACCATGCGTACCCGGGCCGCCGTCTCGCGGTATTCCGGGTAGGTCATGGCCAGATCGAGCATCATCTGCGCCAGTTCGCGCACCGAGTAGTTGTTGGCCGGGTTGCCGATGTTGTAGATCTTGCCCGTGGCCACCCCACCCCTGTTTTCGATGATCTTCATGAGCGCGTCGATGCCGTCCGACGCATAGGTGAACGAACGCTTGGCATGGCCCCCGTCCACCAGCTTGATGTCCTCGCCGCGCACGATGTGGCCGAGGAACTGCGTGATGACCCGCGAGCTGCCTTCTTTGGGCGTGAAGATGGAGTCGAGCCCCGCACCGATCCAGTTGAACGGGCGGAACAGGGTGTAGTCCAGGCCCTCCTGCATGCCGTAGGCATGGATGACCCGGTCCATGAGTTGTTTGGAGCAGGCATAGATCCAGCGTGGCTTGTTGATCGGGCCATAGACCAGCTCCGAGGTTTCGGGGTCGAAGGCCTCGTCGCGGCACATGCCGTACACCTCGGAGGTGGAGGGGAAGATGATGCGCTTGCGGTACTTCACGCACTGCCGGACGATGGGCAGGTTGGCCTCGAAATCCAGCTCGAACACGCGCAGGGGATCGCGCACGTAGGTGGCCGGAGTGGCGATGGCCACCAGCGGGATGACCGTGTCGCACTTGCGGATGTGGTATTCGATCCACTCCTTGTTGATCGTGATGTCGCCCTCGAAGAACCGGAAGCGAGGATGGTCCATCAGCCCCGCAAGCCGGTCGCTCATCATGTCCATGCCATAGACTTCCCAGTCCGTGGTGTCGATGATGCGGCGGGAGAGATGGTGGCCGATGAAACCGTTGACGCCGAGAATGAGGACGCGCTGCATGATGGATCGTCTCGCGAAGAAAAAAAGATTATAGCTTCAGCCCAGGGGCCATGGCCCCGGGCCGCAGACATCGGCAAGGCGCGTGGCATCGACCACGCGGCCCTCCACTTCCAGCTCCAGTATCCGCAGCACGCCGCCGTCGCGGCAATGGGCCCGCAACCGGCCAGCCTCGGCCAGCAGCATGGCGGCCGGCGCAGCGTCGCGGCGCTCGGCCTCCAGCCGGGTGCGCAGCAGCCGTGCCGGCCGGCGACGCGTACTTCGCCGACGCCCTGTCCGAGCTGGCGTCATTGCAGGCGGACGGGCTGGTGACGGTCACGCCCGGACACATCCGGGTGACGGAGCTGGGACGCATCTTCCTGCGCAACATCGCCATGTGCTTCGACGCCTACCTCAAGCAGCCGGCGACCCAACCCCGCTATTCACGCACGGTCTGATTCCTGGCCGACGCCGCCTTGCTGCATGCGGCCTGGCCCGAAACGCAGGGGCTCGGGCACGTGCAGGTAAAAACCCTGACCGTAATCCACCCCGATCTCCTTCAGGGCGATCACGGTTTGCGCGTCGCCCACGAATTCCGCCACGCAGCGGATGCCGAGGGTGTGGGCGATCTGGGCGATTGCCACCACGATGGAATGATCGTGGCGGTCGGTGAGCATGTTGCGCACGAAGCTGCCATCGATCTTCAGGTAGTCCACGGGCAGATTCTTGAGGTAGCCGAAGGAGGACAAGCCGCTGCCGAAGTCGTCCAGGGCGAACTGACAGCCCAGTTTTTTGAGCTCCACGATGAACTGGTGGGCATGGCCGATGTTGCGGATGGCCGCGGTTTCGGTGACTTCGAAGGCAAGGCGCCGGGGCTCCACCCCGCTGCGCAGGATCTCCCGTTTGACGAAGTCGAGCAGCTCGGGCTGTCCCAGGGACTGGCCGGAGAGATTGATCGCATAGCAGGAAAACAGCTCGGCAGGCGCGGCTGCGATCAGAGACAGGGCGTGATGCACCACCCATCGGTCGATTTCCGGCATCTGGCGAAAACGCTCGGCGGCAGGGATCAGCTTGCCTGGAAGCACCAGACTGCCATCGGTTTCCACCATGCGGACCAGGAGCTCGCAGCGGGGCGACAGGTCCGGGTCGTCGGACAGCGGCAGGATCTTCTGGTGATGGAGGACGAAGCGGTCCTCGCGCAGTGCGGCGGGCAGGCGCGCCGACCAGTGCATTTCCATGTGGCGACGCGCCTGTTCCACGTCGTTGAGGCGCGAGACGTGGATCTCGTTGCGTCCCTTGTCCTTGGCCACGTAGCAGGCGACGTCGGCGGCGGTCAGGATCTCTGCCACGCTGCCCGAATCCGGCCGGATCGCCACCACGCCGATGCTCACGCCCACCTGGAAGCTGTGTCCATCGGCCTGGAAGCGATAGTTGCGGATGCAATCGCGTACCTCCGCCGCACAGGATGCCGCCCTTTCCAGATCCACGTCGTGAAGCAGCAAGCCGAACTCGTCGCCTCCCAGCCGACCCAGCACGTCCTGCTCCCGAACCTTGCTCCGGATGAGTCGGGTGAGCTCGACCAGCAGGCGATCTCCCGCGCCGTGGCCACAGGTATCGTTGACGACCTTGAACTGGTCCAGATCCATGTAGCAGAACACATGGGAGCGTCCTTCCGAGCGTGCGCTGGCAAAGGCCTGCTCCAGGTGGCGCTCGAACTCGCGCCGGTTGACCAGGCCGGTGAGGGTGTCATGGCTGGCCTGGTACTCCAGGCGGCGTGCGATCTCCCTGGCCTGGGTCACGTCGCGCACCACCAGCACCGCGCCCATCGGCCTGCCCTGTGGATCGTGCAGGGGTGAGGCGGTCTCCTCGATGGCGTGCAGGCTGCCGTCGGCTCCCAGCAGCTGGGCCCGGACCATGCCGCTCACGGTTGCATTCTCCGCCAGACACAGGCGCAGGCAGTTGGCCAGCGGTTGGCCGGTTTGCTCGTCCACGACCCGGTAGATCTGTTCCAGCACCTTGCCGCGCGCGGAGGCCAAGTCGTGACCCGTGAGCTGCTCGGCCACCGGGTTCATGTAGGTGACGAGGCCCTGCACATCGGTCGTGATCACCCCGTCGGCGATGGCATGCAGCGTGACCTCCGCTCTCTCCTTCTCCTGGTGCAGCGCGCGCTCCGAGCGCTGCAGGGCCTCGATGCGGTCCTCGATGGCCTCCGACATGCGGTTGAAGTTCTCCGCCAGAAGCCGGATCTCGTCGCGGCCTCGCTCGGGAATGCGGATGCGGTAATCACCGGCGGCGATGCGCCGGGTGGCGTCGACCAGGTGGCGGATGTGGCGCGTGAGCAGCCAGCCGGCCCCGCCCAGGAGCAGGAAGGACAGCAGCACCTCGATGGCGGCGATCAGGGTGCCCTGCCGCAGGATCATGTCCCGGGAGCGCGCGAGAGACAGAAGCGACAACCCGAAACGCACGCTACCCACCCGGGTCCTGCCCACTGTGAGGGGCGCCTGCGCGTCGTAGACCAGATCGGTCAGGCTGCTGGCCACGTCCGGGTCAAGTCGAGGCATCGCCGAGGGGTCCACCCTGCCCGTGCGCGCATAGACCTGGTCGCGGTTGTCGTAGACCACGAGGTAAGCGAGATCGGCGCGAGGGTTGTTGGCCAACTGGTCGAGGATTTCCCGGATGGCCGCATGGTCGCGTTCGAACAGACGGGCCGACAGGGCGGCGTTGAGCAGGGGCGTGAGGGCTTCCAGACGTGCCTGAGTCTGCTCCTGCAGGGTCTGGTTCAGCAGCCGAAGGCTGTTGGCCAGCAGCAGGCCGAGCATGGTCACTTCCACGGCGAGACTGACGATCACCAGCTTGGTGCGCAGCGAGCGCCAGAAAGGGACGCGGGCGTGGGGCATCGGTGCCTTCAGGGTGTGGTTTCGGTCAGGATCCGGGTATAGGGATCCAGGGCTTTCATCGTCTTATCGTCGATGGGGCGGAAAGCCTTGAGCCCGGTGACCTGGAAATAGCGCTCGCCTTCCGGAGTTCCGGAGTACTCCAGCAGCCAGTGCCGGAGCTGACGCACCAGGGCCGGTGGCACGCGCTTGTGGGCCATCACCATGAATCCGGGCACGGGCGGGGTGCGGTCGATTTCCCGCATGGCTTCGCGGATGGCGGGCTCGGCGTTGACCCAAAGCAGAATGCCCGTGGCCGAGGCGTCCGCTTCGCCGCGGGCAGGAGCGTACAGCGCGTTGTTGTGGGTGCGCGTGTCGAGGATGCGGAGATCCTTGCCCGGCACCAGACCGTGTCGCCTAAGATGCTCCACGGCCAGCTGGTGCACGATGGAAATGGGCTGGGCGATCATGACGGTCTTGCCCCGCAGATCCTCCAGCCGGTGGATGCCCGAATCCCGCCTGACCAGGAAGACCCCCTGCACTTCGTGGGCGGTCATGGCCACGCGCACGTACCCGTCACGCTTTTCCGCCAGCCGTCCCAGGTGGGGCGCCGTGAGCACCAGGTCATACTCGCCCCGCTGGGTGCGCGCCATGAATTCGGCGAAGTCCGGCGCCGTTACCAAGTCCACCGGCCGTTTGAGTCTGCCTTCCAGGTAGAGCTTGAGGGGCGTATGGAACTCCATGAGCTGTCCCCGTGAAACGTAGGGAAACAGTCCCAGGGTCAGGGGAGCTTCGGCCGCCAGGGCGGCCAGGGAAAGCAGCCACAGGGCTGCCGCGAGCGCGAGCTGGGGCATGGTTCCATCCTCCTGGCGAAAGGCT
>JBBINK010000080.1:415-10739 GCA_037443925.1 Betaproteobacteria bacterium | reverse complement strand
TTCCACGAACAGGTCGCTGTTGCGGGTGACCCGGAACTGGTAGCAGCCCTTCACCGTCATCCCGGAAAACAGCTCGCCCACGTGGGCATGCAGAATGGAGGACAGGAACACGAAGCCATAGTCGCAGCCGGCGATCTCGGACGGCATGCGGATCACCCGCGGCAGCACCCGGGGCGCCTGCACGATGGCGGTGCCCGAGCTGCGCCCGAAGGCATCCTTGCCTTCCAGCTCCACCGCGAAGTTGAGGGATTTGTTGAGCACCCGGGGAAAGGGATGGGCGGGATCCAGGCCGATGGGCGTGAGCACCGGCATGACGTGGTCGAAGAAATAGCGGCGCACCCATTCGGCCTGGCGGGCATCCCAGTGGGTGCGGCGCAAGAAGCGGATGCCTTCGGTGGCCAGGGCGGGCAGGATGGTCTCGTTGAGGAGCCGGTACTGGTGGGCGATGAGGGCGTGGGCTTCCCGGCTGATGGCGCGGAACACCTCCCGCGCGGGCAGCCCGTCCGGACCGGGCAGGCCCCCATAGGCGATCTGCTGCTTGAGGCCTGCCACCCGGATCTCGAAGAACTCGTCCAGATTGCTGCTGACGATGCACAAGAAGCGCAGCCGCTCCAGAAGCGGCGTGGCGGGGTCTTCCGCCTGGGCCAGGACGCGACGGTTGAAGGCGAGCTGGGACAGCTCCCGGTTGAGGAAGATCTCGGGACGAGGGGCGTGGTTCATGGATGTCGGGGCAAGAAGCCTTCGATTCTAGCGTCGCCGGCCTGCCCTATTGTGACAGTTTCGTGACGGGCCGTCAGGCTTGCCGTGGGGTGTAGCGGCGCCGGTTGACGAACACGCCGTCGGGCGCGAGCTTGGCCTGCTTCTTGGCCTCCGCCGCCACGTCGGCCACTTCGTGTTCGGAGGCGAACACGCCCGGCGGAATTTCCACGCAGCCGGCGGCGGCCGAGACCAGGGGATGGAATACCGGCCGCCCCTGACGGTCTTCCATCACGTAGCCGCCCGCCGCCCGGTCCTCGGCGCTGAACAGCTGGCCTGCCGCGGCGGAGAAATCCCGCACGATGTCCCGCACCCGGGGTTCCCAGTCATGGCTCTGGAACAGCACGATGAAATCGTCGCCACCGATGTGGCCGACGAAATCGCGGTCCGGGTCGGCCTTGCCGACGATGATGCGCGCCAGCATCTGGATCGCGTCGTCGCCCCGCCGGTAGCCATAACGGTCGTTGAAGGCCTTGAAGGCGTTCAGGTCCACGTAGGCCACGGTGAATGGCACGGCGGCGCGCAGCAGCCGGGTCATGTGCTCGCTGATGGGCACGTTGCCGGGCAGCAGGGTGAGGGGATTGGCATAGCGCGCCGCGGTGATCTGCAGCTCCGTGATGCGGTGCATGAGCTCGTGGCCCGTGCCGATGCCGGCGTAGCGGCCCGCCTCGGTGATGACGAACCCTTCCCACAGGTAGCGATGGTCGCTGGCCACCACCAGCCGCGACAGATCCTGGATGCTCATGCTCCGGTCCACGATCAGCGGCTGCCCGTCCATGAAGGCCGTGCAGGGCTTTCGCCCATGGAGATCGAGGAAATACTTCTGGGACGCGAGCTCGAGATAGCGGAAGCGGTTGATCAGGCCCACCGGCACGCCGTCCTCCACCACGGGAATGGCCGGCAGGCTATGGTCGGTGGCGAACAGGCGGTGGACCTCCCGATTGGGCGTGCGGGGCGAGACGAAGGGCGCCTTGATCAGAAGGGAAGCCGCCGTGACCCGCTGCAGGGGAGCGAGCCCCCGCGGATGCACCACGACCACCCCCGGCCGGTGGAGAATCTCCACCACCGCGGGCGACAGGGTGGGCGCCGGGTTGGCCTGGGGGCGGGCGATCACATAGCCCTGCCCGAAGGCGATGCCGATCTCGCGCACCGTGAGCAGTTCCGCCTCGGTCTCGATGCCTTCGGCGATCACCTGGCAGGCGGCCTGCTCCGCGATGCGCTGGATGGATTCCAGGAACCGGAGCTTGACCGGATCGCGGCTGACGTTCTCCACGAAATGGCGATCCACCTTCACGAAGGCGGGCCGCAGTTCCGACCACAGCCTCAGCCCGGAGAAGCCCTCGCCCAGGTCGTCGATGGCGATCTGGAACCCCATGCCCCGATAGTGCTCGGTGGCTTTGCGCAGCAGGGAGTAGTCCAGGGTGGGACGGTGCTCGGTCAGTTCGATGACCACCTGCTCCGGCGACAGGCCCAGGCCCTCCATCAGGCGCAGGGTCTCGCCCGGCGTGTGTCCGGGCTGGGTCAGGCACTCGGGGCTGACGTTGAGGAACAGCCGGCCGGGCAGATCCCGCGCGACGAAGCTGGCCAGCACCACCTTGCGGCAGACCCGCTCCAGCTCCAGGGCGAGGCCGTGACGGTGGGCCACCCCGAACAGGGCGAGGGGCGATTGCAGCGGGCTGTCCGAGGGCCCGCGGATCAGGCCCTCGTAGCCGAGGATGGCCGCATCCTGCAGATCGACGATGGGCTGGAAGACGGCGGTGAGGCGCTCCTGCCGCAGGAGGGTTTCCAGGGCGGCGCGGGCCGTTTCGTCGTTTTCCAGGATTGCCGGGCGAGGCTGGGCTGCGCTCATCTTTGTTCTCTGCGCCACCGGCGCGCGCCCCGAAGCGCGCGGCCGACGCCGGCCATCTCCATGATGGCCGCGGGGGAAGCGTAGAGCAGGATGATGAAACGGCGATGACAGCAGGGCCGCGCCGCCGGCCCCGGGGGAAGCGGCTTACTTGCCGCGGGGAGGCACGTAGCCGGAAGGCGCGTCGGCGCCACTCCCGAAGAAATAGGCCTCCATCTGCTCCATCAGATATTTGCGCGCGCGGGGGTCGGCCAGGTTGAGGCGGTTTTCGTTGACCAGCATGGTTTGCAGTCGGATCCAGCCCTGCCAGGCTTCCTTGGAGACGTTCTCGAAAATGCGCTTGCCCAGCTCGCCGGGATAGGGAGGGAAGTCCAAGCCTTCCGCCTCGCGGCCGAGTTTCACGCAGTGAACCATTCTTGCCATCGGGATATCCTCGGGTGCAGTGAAAAGCCAATGATAACGCAAAAGGGCCGGCCTTCAGCCGTGGTTGGCCAGGGCCGGGTGCTCGCCGGTGGGCATGTCCAGGTGATAGCCCTGCACCAGATCGACGCCGAAGCGGCGCAGCATGTCCAGCGTCTCCTCGTCTTCCACGAACTCGGCGATGACCGTCTTGCGCATGCCCCGCGCCACGTCCACGATGGCCTTGACGAACACCTGGTTGTCGTAGTCGTGGGGCAGGTCGCGGATGAACAGTCCGTCGATCTTCAGGACGTCGGCCTTGAGGTGCTTCAGGTAGGCGAAGGAGGAGAAGCCGCTGCCGAAATCGTCCAGGCAGATCCGGCAGCCCGTCACGTGCAGGGCCTCGATGAAGCGCTGGGCATCGTGCAGGTCGGACACGGCCGCCGTTTCGGTGAGCTCCACCAGCAGGCGGCGGGGCTCCACGCCGTGGCGCGCCAGCGTCTCGGCGATGAACTGGGGAAGCCGTGGATCGTCGAAGGAGCGGCCCGAGATGTTCACCGCGAGGGAGGGAATGTCCGGGGAGCGGGCCAAGAGCTTCACGCTTTCCTCCACCACCCAGCGGTCGATGTCCAGGATCTTGCCGCTGGATTCCGCGAGGGGAATGAAATGCCCGGGCATGATCAGGCGCTCCGGGTCGGCCTCGTCCACCATGCGCACCAGCACTTCCAGGTGGGACAGGCGCTTGTCGGTGGCGCCATACACGCCCTGGAAATGCAGACGCAGCAGCCCCTTCTCGATGGCGTTGGCGATGCGCTCGTTCCAGGTCAGGCGCGAGAGCATCTGGCGCGAGGTGTCCAGATCGGCCCGGTAGATGCGCCAGGCGTTCTTGCCTGCCTCCTTGGCCTGGTACATGGCCGTATCCGCGTGGGCAATGAGCTCCTCCGCATTGTTGGCATGGATGGGATAGAGGGCGATGCCCAGGCTGGTGGTCAGACGGATGTTCTGACCCTCGAAGCGGAAGGGGATCTGGGAGATGGCACGCACGATGCGTTCGCCCAGCATGGCCGCTTCCTTCTCGCCGGCATCGGGCACCAGCACCGCGAACTCGTCGCCGCCCAGGCGGCTGAAGATCTCGTTGCGGCGGATCAGGGTGCTCACCTCGCCCGCCACGCGGATCAGCATGGCATCCCCGGCACGGTGGCCGAAGGTGTCGTTGACGTATTTGAACTCGTCGAGATCGAAGAACAGCAAAGCGCCGAAGGAGTGGCGCCGGTCCACGTCCGCCATCATGCGTGTGAGCTCTTCCTGGAAACGGTGGCGGTTGTACAGGCCCGTGAGGGAATCCCGCTCGGCGAGATAGATGAGCTGCTCCGCGGTCTGGCGCTCGCGGGTCACGTCCTCGTAGATCCACAGCCGGCCGATGAAGCGCCCCTCCGTGTCGCGCACGGGATAGGAAAGCTGGGTCACCACCCGGCCATCGGCCATGACGATCTCGAAGGTCTCGCTCACCTCGTGGGTGGCCATCACCTGCAGGATGTGCTTCGAGAAATGGTCCGGGCGGGCCAGCACGTTGCCGGAGAAACCCAGCACATCGGTGGTCTTGCGGCCGGTGAGATCCACGTTGTCGCGGATCAGCCAGATGCGCCGGAAGGCCGCGTTGACATAGATCACCCGGTTGTCCTGGTTTTCGAACAGGATGCCGATGCTCATGGCCGACAGCAGCGAGGCCAGCCGGGCCTGCTCCTGCTGCGACTGTTCCAGCAGACGGCGCTGCACGTCCTCCGAATGCCGCAGCTCCTCGATGGCCTCCTGCAGCACGAACTGGGACTCCTTGAGCTCCGAGATGTCCCGCACCCCCATGCGGATGCCCAGGTACTCGCCCTGGCTGCCGTAGATCGGCTGCCAGGCGGCGGAACACCAGACGGAGCTGCCGTCCTTGCGCTGGATGCGCAGTTCGTAGTTGTCGGTTGAGGTGCCGCTCAAGGCCCGCTTGAGATCCCCATAGACCCGGTCGCGGTCCTCCTCCACCACGAGGGGGAGGGGATAGTCGGGCATGGCCATCACCTCCTCCGGCGTGTAGCCCGTGATCCGGCGCACCGAGGGATTCACCCACAGCAGCCTGCCGTCGGGGGCCAGCCACGATTCCCAGTCGTAGGTGTAGTCGGCGATGGCATGGAAGCGGCGCTGGCTGTCTTCCAGCGCCTGCATGCGGCTGCGCACCGCCGCCGACATCTGGTTGAAGCTGCGGGTGAGTAGGGCGACTTCGTCATGGCCCACTACCGGCAGCTGGAAGTCGAAATGGCCCGAAGCCACGTGCTGGCTTGCCTGGGTGAGCAGCGCCAGGTTGCGCGTGAACCAGTAGCCCAGCACGGTAAGCAGCAGCAGGGACAGGACGATCACCGCGCCCGCGATGACCAGCCCTTCCTGCAGCAGCTTGTGCTTGGCTGCGCTCAGGAAGCGGGTGGACAGGCCATAGCGCAGCTCGCCATAGACCACGCCGGCCACGGTGATGGGCAGGCGGGCGTGGAACACGCCGTCGCCGCCGGCGAAATGGTCTTCCGCGTCCACCGGCGGCAGGGGGTTCTTCCTGTCCCAGCCGGCGGAGGCGGCCAGCCGGCCCAAGTTGTCGAACAGCACCAGGTAGGGGATGCCCTCTTCCCGGCGCAGCTCCTGGAGGATTTCCTGCAGGGTGGCATAGTCGCGCTGTGCGAGGGGGCCGCCCAGGGCCGCGCTGAGCAGCGGCTTGAGGTCCTCGTTCTTGGCGAGCGCCTGGGCGGTGAGGCTGTCGTCCACCAGGCGCACGGCATTGGCGAGCAGCAGCGCCACGATGACCAGCTGCACCAGCACGGCACCGGCCACCAGCCGGAAACGCAGGGAGTGGGCGATCCGCGCCATCAAGCCGGGCGAAGCTGCCATCCGGAATCCATCCCCGATCGGGAAGACGGCCTCACCCCGACGCTCGGCGCGGTCTTCTCACGCATGTTGTCTGCTCTCCATATCCTCTACGCAAAGGCGGACATTCCGACCCTGCGGTCTTGAGTTGTGCGCGGAATGCTAGCATGGGCGCGGCGTGGGGAAAACGCTTGGGATGCGCCGCGGACGCGGCCCATGGCACGGTGGTGCCCGTGTCTTTTCGCCGCGGCCGGCCGTGTGCGGGCTCAGAGCTTCTTGACGAACACCTTGGACCGGCGCTGGTAGTTGTACAGGGCCTGCTTGCGCTGGGGCAGGGCATCCACGCCCGTTTCCACGAAGCCGTGCTCCACGAACCAGTGGGCGGTGCGGGTGGTGAGCACGAACAGACGCTTGAGCTTCATGCGCCGCGCCACCTCCTCCATGCGCTGGAGCAGGGATGTGCCCCGTCCGGCGTCACGATAGTCCGGATGCACGGCAAGGCAGGCGAGCTCGGCCGCCTTTTCCTCCGGGAACGGGTAGAGGGCGGCGCAGCCGACGATGATGCCGTCGTGGTCGAGCACGTAGAAGCGGTCGATCTCCATTTCCAGAAGCTCCCTGGATCGGCGCACCAGAATGCCTTCCGCTTCCAGCGGCTCGATGAGGGCCAGGATGCCGCCGACGTCGTCGATGGTGGCCTGGCGCAGCTGCTCCAGGGGATCCTTGGTGATCATGGTGCCCACGCCTTCACGGGTGAACAGTTCCTGGACGATGGCGCCGTCCAGATGGCGGCTGATCAGATGGGCGCGGCCCACGCCGCTGCGCACGGCCCGGATGGCGCAGGGCAGGTACAGGGAGATGTCCGAGGTGGCGTCCTTCATGCCGCGCAGCACCTGTTCCGCCTGCTGGGCGGTGAGCTCCTTGAGCAGCTTGCCCTTCTTGTCCGCCACGCCCGGCGTTTCCATGAGGAAGATGAGCTTTTCCGCCTTGAGGGCGATGGCCGCGGCCGTGGCCACGTCCTCCAGGGTGAGGTTGAACACTTCCCCGGTGGGGGAATAGCCCACGGGGGAGAGCAGCACGATTTCGTTCTGGTCCAGGCGTCGCTGGATGGCGACCGCATCGATCTTGCGCACTTCGCCGGTGTGCTGCAGGTCCACGCCTTCGCGCACGCCCATGGGCTGCGCGGTGACGAAATTGCCGCTGGCCACCCGGATGTCGGCGCCGGCCATGGGCGAGTTGGGCAGACCCATGGACAGCAGGGCCTCGATTTCCACCCTCACCGAACCGGCCGCTTCCTTGACGCAGGCCAGCGCCTCGGCGTCGGTGATGCGCAGGCCGCCTGCATACTTCATCGCCACGCCGCGCTCGGACAGCTCCGCTTCGATCTGCGGGCGTGCGCCGTGCACCAGCACCACGCGCACGTCGAGGGCGTTGAGCAGGTTGATGTCGTGGGCCAGGCGCACGAAGTCCCCCTCGCTCACCACCTCGCCGCCGAAGGCGATGACGAAGGTGCGGCCGCCGAAGGCGTGGATGTAGGGGGCGGCCGACCGGAACCAGTTGACGAAATCCTGGCTTCTGGATTTGAGCCGGGGTGCGGGTTTCCTGTTCATGGGCATGATGACGTGGCTTTCCTCGAACGATAGCGTAACCGAAGGCGCGGCGGTGACATCAGAAATCGCCCCACAGGGCATGGATGGCGGCCATGGCGGCAAGCGCCGCCGTCTCGGTGCGCAGGATGCGTGGCCCCAGCCGCACCGGGAGGAAGCCGTGGGCGGCGGCCAGGGCTTGTTCGGCCGGCGAAAGCCCGCCTTCGGGGCCCACCAGCAACAGGACGGATCCCCCGGGCCGCGCCAGATCGGCCAGCCGCCGGCCGCCTTCCGGCGTGAGCATGATGCGGCAGCCGCCGCCATGAGCGGCCGCCAGCCATTCGCCGAGGTCCGCGACCGGATGCACGGGGGGCACCCGGGTGCGGCCGCTCTGCTCGCAGGCGCTGATCACCACCCGCTGCCAGTGGTTTAGCCGCTTCGCGGCGCGTTCGCCGGAAAGGCGCACCACGCTGCGTTCGGTCTGTACCGGCCAGATCTCCGACACGCCCAGCTCCACCGCCTTCTGCAGCGTGTAGTCCATGCGCTCGCCCGAGGAGATGCCCTGGGCCAGGGCGACCGGCAGGGGCGATTCCCGGACGGGTCGGCTGGCCGCGCCCACGGCCACGACCACCCCGTCCCGGTCGATGGCCTCGATGCGCCCCTGGAACTCCTGGCCGCTGCCGTCGAACAGCAGCAGGGGGTCCCCCTGCTTCAGGCGCAGCACCCGGATGGCGTGATGGGCGGCCTCGGCGGGCAGCCGGGCGCGGGCGTCGGCAGCGAGGGGATCGGGGCAGTAGAAGCGGGGTGGGGGCACGGCCTCAGCGCACACCGCGGAGCGCGGCCCGCACGCCCTCGGTATAGGGATCCAGGCTGCGCAGCTCGGCCTCCGTGGGCGGGCGCAGCCCCAGGTAGCCCAGTTTCCTGAGGAACTGTTCTCCCTCCGGGGTCTTGTTCACGAATTCCTGCAGCAGGGCGACCAAGCGGCCCGCCTCGCCGGCGGGCACATCGCGCCGGGCCAGGATCATCACGTGGGGCACGCTGGCCGTGGTGGCCAGCACCCGGAGGTCCTGCCGCTGGTCTCCCGTCACCTGTTCGAAGGAGGTGTTGGACAGGGCCGCGGCGGCCACGGCGCCCTGCCGCACGGCCTGCAGGGCGGCATTGTGGGAAGGCATTTCTTCCACGGACAGGTCCTCGGGGGGCTTGAGACCGTGTTGCCTCAGCAGATCGAGGGCCAGCCGGGTCACGATGGCCAGGTCGTCCGGTGTGGCCAAGGTCTTGCCCCTGAGATCGGCCAGGCTGCGCATGGGGCTGTCCCGCGCGACCACGATCAACCCCGCGAGGTCGCGCTGGGCCCGCAGCAGCGGCCGGTAGCCGCTCTCGGTCTGGGCCAGGCGGGCGAAATGGGGCGCCGTGACCACGAAGGGGTAGGCGCCGGCGAGGGTGCGCTCCACGAAGGTGCGCATGTCCGGCGCGGTGACGACCACCACCGGCCGCGCCAGGCGCTGCTCGAGGAAACGCTGCAGGGGTTGATAGGTGGCCAGCAGGGTGCGGGTGGACAGATAGGGGAAGACGCCGATTTCCAGCGCGCTGCCTGCCGGATCCTGGGCGCGGGCGGCCGGGGCCGGGCCGGCCAGCCCCAGGCAGACGATCAGGATGGACAGGACGGTTCGGATCACGAGGGCAGCGCTCCCAGCCACCGCGCCTTTGGGCAGGGTCGATGCCCGGATGCTAGCACGTGCCCCGCGCGCTTCCAACCGCCGGCTGGCCGCCGTCCCGGGTGGGGCGCTGGTGAAACCCTTCGCGGCGGGTATAAACTCCGGGGCATACCGTTTCGTCCCCATCGAGGAATCCCATCCATGGTCAGTCTCACCACTCCCGTCTGCGAGTTCGGCCGCAAGGCTTGCGATTTCGACCTGCCGGGCACCGACGGCCGACGCTACAGCCTCGCCACGACCCGCGGGCCACGGGGCCTGCTGGTCATGTTCATCTGCAATCACTGTCCCTATGTGAAGGCCGTGCGCAGCCGCATCATCCGCGACGCCCGCGACCTCATGGCCGAAGGCATCGGCGTGGTGGCCATCAACGCCAACGACGCCAGCCAGTATCCCGACGACTCCTTCGAGGCCATGAAGCGCGTGGCGGAGGAATACGCCTATCCCTTCCCCTATCTCTACGACGAGACGCAGGAAGTGGCCAAGGCCTATGGCGCGGTCTGCACGCCGGATTTCTTCGGTTTCAACGCCGATCTCGAGCTCCAGTACCGCGGGCGCCTCGACGCCTCCCGCAAGGAGACCGCCCCCGAGGACGCCCGGCGGGAGCTCTATGAGGCGATGTGCCTGATCGCCCGCACGGGCAAGGGGCCGCTGGAGCAGATCCCCAGCATGGGCTGTTCCATCAAGTGGCGTGAGGGCTGAGGCCGGGGCCGCCCCGTTCCGGATGGCAGTACCATGCTCGACGCCATCATCCAGGTCACCAAGCAGGTCGCCCAGCACGAGATCGTGCCCCGCTACCTGCGGGTCGCCCATCAGCACAAGGTGGACGGCAGCCTGTGCACCATCGCCGACACGGAAGCCCAGGCCGCCCTGGTGCGCCAGCTGCGCCAGATCGCCGACTGCCCCGTGCTCGGGGAGGAGATGGGCCCCGACGAGCAGCGCCGGCTGTGGGACGCCGGCCGGGACGGCATCTGGATCATCGATCCCATCGATGGCACCTCCAATTTCGTCAATGGCCTGCCCTATTTCGCCGTGTCCATCAGCCTGATGCGGGAGGGTCGGCCCGAGGTGGGGGTGGTGTACGCGCCCGAGCTGGACGAGATGTTCTGGGCCCAGCGGGGCGGGGGAGCCTTCCT
>JBBINK010000080.1:0-392 GCA_037443925.1 Betaproteobacteria bacterium | reverse complement strand
GAGCGCCCGCCCCGCGACCTGCGTGCCGCCATGGCCGGCGTCGATCTGAAGCGGCTGGACCGCAAGCTCGCCGCCGAGCTGGCCGCCCGCCCTCCGTACAGCTCCCAGCGCAACTTCGGATCCAGCGCCCTGGACTGGTGCTTCGTCGCCGCCGGCCGCTTCGACGTCTATCTCCACGGCGGCCAGAAGCTCTGGGACTACGCGGCCGGCGCCCTGATCCTGGAAGAGGCGGGCGGACGCCTGGCCGACGAGTCGCATGCGCCCCACTGGTGGACGCTCGCGTCACCCGAGAACCACGGCGTCGACATCGCGGCCTGGCCGGACTTCGAGGACGGGGACAGCTGAAGCCACGCCTCGCGACCTCACGACGCTGCCGGCCGGCGCCCGACGGG
>JBBINK010000079.1:6805-10781 GCA_037443925.1 Betaproteobacteria bacterium | reverse complement strand
GTCCGCTACTTCCCGGGTGCTTTCGTCAACGCGGCCCTGTCCAAGGCGTCGCTGGAGAACGAGCGCAACGCCGTGCTCATGACCACGGATGGCGGCGTGCCCATCACCGTGGTGCAGGTCGCCGGGCTGATCGCCCGCCGCATCCTCTGCTATGCCAAGCCCGGCGATCATCTGGCCTTCGGCCAGCGCTACGGCTTCATCCGCTTCGGCTCACGCCTGGACGTGTACCTGCCCCCGGAGACCGTTCCCAAGGTGGCCCTGGGCGAGAAGGTCTATGCCGGCCAGACCCTGCTGGCGCGGCTGCCTTCGCCCTAGGCTGGCTTCCGGGCATTCCCTGTGATTTAATGCCGCAGCCATGCCCCGGACACACCGCCCGCTGATCGACCCCAACCTGCGCAGGAAAGGCATCTTCCTGCTGCCGAATCTGTTCACCACCTCGGCGCTGTTCGCGGGCTTCTATGCCATCGTCCAGGCCATGAACGGGCGCTTCGAGCATGCGGCCGTGGCCATTTTCGTGGCCATGGTCCTGGATGGCCTCGACGGGCGCGTGGCGCGGCTTACCAAGACCCAGAGCCCTTTCGGGGCCGAGTACGACAGCCTGTCCGACATGGTTTCCTTCGGGGTGGCCCCGGCCCTGGTGATCTACGTCTGGGCGCTGCGGGATCTGGGCAAGCTGGGCTGGATCGCGGCCTTCATCTTCTGCGTGGGCGCGGCGCTGCGGCTCGCCCGCTTCAACACCAAGCTGGACGTGGCGGACAAGCGCTGGTTCCAGGGCCTGCCCAGCCCCTCGGCGGCGGCCCTGGTGGCCGGGCTCGTGTGGGTGATGACCGACTACGAGATCGTCGGGCGGGACGTGGTGTGGGGCGCATGGGCGCTGACCATCTTCGCGGGACTGAGCATGGTCTCCAACATCCGCTACTACAGTTTCAAGGAAATCAACATGCGCAAGAGCATCCCTTTTCTTGCGCTGCTGCTCATCGTGATCGGCTTCGCGCTGCTCGTGTACAAGCCGGCCCAGGTGCTGTTCCTGTTCTTCGTGGGCTATGCCCTGTCGGGCTATGTGCTCGCCCTGTGGGCCCTGAGACGGCGCCACGCGGGCCCGACCCTTCCCCACGGCCCCCGGCCCTGACCGGCTCCGCGGGCGGCGAGCGGCACGCCCGCCGCGGCTCGCGTGGCCATCCGGCCGGAACCCTCCCGCGTCTTGCGGGCGCCCGTCAAAGGGGTTATAGTCTGCCCATGGTCGACGCCTACCGTCATCGTTTCGTGTCCTTCCTGGCCAACGTCCTCTTGGCCAGCCTGCTGCTGCGCCTCGCGCGCTGAGACTCTCTCCTTCCCCCTTCGTTGTTTTGGTCGAATCGGCTAAACTGCCGGTTTGATTGGATTTTTTGGCATGCCCGCGGGCATGCCCCGACTGCTGGAGCCCATCATGGCCAAAGAGAAACTGATCATTTTCGATACCACCTTGCGGGACGGCGAGCAAAGCCCGGGCGCCTCCATGACCCGGGAGGAGAAGGTCCGTATCGCCAAGCAGCTGGAGCGGATGCGCGTGGATGTGATCGAGGCCGGCTTCCCGGCCGCCTCCAATGGGGATTTCGAGGCGGTGAAGGCGGTGGCCGACACGATCAGGGAAAGCACCGTCTGCGCGCTGGCCCGTGCGCTCGAGCGCGACATCGACCGCGCGGGCGAGGCCATTCGCGGCGCGGTTTCCGGCCGCATCCACACCTTCATCGCCACCAGCCCCATCCACATGGAAAAGAAGCTGCGCATGAGCCCGGAGCAGGTGCTGGAGCAGGCGGTGAAGGCCGTGCACTGGGCGCGCAAGTGGACCGACAACGTGGAGTTTTCCCCGGAGGACGCCGGGCGCTCGGAAATCGATTTCCTCTGCCGCGTGCTCGAGGCGGTGATCGACGCGGGCGCCACCACCATCAACATCCCGGACACCGTGGGCTACAACCTGCCGCACCAGTTCGGGGAGCTCATCCGCCAGCTCCGGGAACGCGTGCCCAACTCGGACAAGGCCGTGTTCTCCGTGCACTGCCACAACGATCTCGGCCTGGCCGTGGCCAACTCCCTGGCGGCCGTGATGAACGGCGCACGTCAGGTGGAATGCACCATCAATGGCCTGGGCGAGCGGGCCGGCAACGCCGCCCTGGAGGAAATCGTCATGGCGGTGCGCACCCGTCAGGACGTGTTTCCCTGTGACACCACCATCGACACCACCCAGATCGTGCCGGCCTCGCGTCTGGTGGCGGGCATCACCGGGTTCGCGGTGCAGCCCAACAAGGCCATCGTGGGCGCCAACGCCTTCGCCCACGAGTCCGGCATCCACCAGGACGGGGTGCTCAAGCACCGCCAGACCTACGAGATCATGCGCGCCGAGGACGTGGGCTGGAGCGCGAACAAGATGGTCCTGGGCAAGCATTCGGGCCGCAACGCCTTCAAGACCCGCCTCAAGGAGCTGGGCATCGAGCTGCCCTCGGAGGAGGCGCTCAATGCGGCCTTCGCCCGTTTCAAGGAATTGGCCGACAAGAAGCACGAGATCTTCGATGAAGATCTCCACGCCCTGGTGAGCGACGAGGCCCAGGCCCTCGAGAGCGAGGTGTACCGGCTCGTCTCCCTGCGCGTGTGTTCGGAAACCGGAGAGGTGCCCCATGCGCGGCTGGTGCTCGCCGAACACGGCGTGGAGAAGGCCGCCGAGGCCGACGGCAGCGGACCGGTGGACGCCTCGTTCAAGGCCATCGAGGCCGTGGTGCACAGCGGGGCGGAGCTGCTGCTTTATTCCGTCAACAACATCACCAGCGGCACGGACGCCCAGGGCGAGGTCACGGTTCGCCTGTCCAAGGGCGGGCGCATCGTCAACGGCCAGGGCGCGGACACCGACATCGTGGTGGCCTCGGCCAAGGCCTACATCCACGCCCTCAACAAACTCCACTCCAGGCTGGAGCGGGCGCACCCGCAGGTGTGAAACGGCGCCTCAGGTGGCGGCGGCTTCCGCCCGCGGCGGAATGCTCGCCACCAGGGCGCGCAGTTTGGCTGGTGCGACCGGCTTGTGCAGCACGGGGTAGCCGTGCTCCCTGGCCTGCTTCAGGTGGTCGGCGTTGGCATCGCCGGTGATCAGCACCGCGGGCACCGGGCTGCCCACCGCCTCCTGGACCTGATGGATGGCGTCGATGCCGGTGTGCCCGCCCGCGAGGCGGAAGTCCGCGATGATCAGATCGGGCGTCTGCCCGCTCGCGGCGAGCTCGGCCACGGCCTCGTCGGCCGTGGCGCTGGCGATGACCCTGCAGCCCCAGGCGGTGAGCAGGGTCTGGGTCGCATCGCGGATGATGCGCTCGTCCTCGATGAGCACCACCAGCCGTTCCGCTGAGGCGCGTATGAATTCCGGAGCCGCCGTGGTCTCGTCGGTCGCGGTGGACTGGCGCAGGACGCCACGGGGCACGGTCACCGCAAAGCAGGAGCCTCGCCCGGGCTGGGAGCGCACGTCCAGGGGATGGTGCAGCAGCTCCGCCAGGCGCTTGACGATGGCAAGCCCCAGGCCCAGCCCCTTGCTGCGATCCCGCTCCGGATTGGCGATCTGGTAAAACTCCTCGAACACCCGCTGCTGCTCTTCCTTGGGGATGCCCGGGCCGCTGTCCCAGACCTCGATCCGGACCATCTTGCCGCGCCGTCGCGCGCCGATCACCACCCCGCCCTGTTCGGTGTAGTTGACGGCGTTGGCCGCGAGGTTCCGCACGATCCGCTCCAGGAGCAGGGGATCGCTGCGCACCACCAGCGTGCTGTCCGCCACCTTGAAGCGGATGCCCTTGTGGTGGGCCTTGCCGCTGAAATCCCGGCGGACGTTGTCCAGCAGATCCTTGATCCGGAAGCTGACCACCCGGGCCTGGACGGTGCCGGCATCCAGCTTGGAGATGTCCAGCAGCGAATCGAACAGGCTGGTGAGCGCGATGATCGAGGCCTGCATCTGGTCGGCGATCTG
>JBBINK010000079.1:3284-6795 GCA_037443925.1 Betaproteobacteria bacterium | reverse complement strand
GCGAGGAGGCGCGCGATGTCGTCGGCGCACTGCTCGGCGATCTGGCGCACCTCGGGATAGCGCAGCCGCTCCAGCAGCGTCGCCGCAAACAGGCTCAGCGCGTGCATCGGCTGGCGCAGGTCATGGCTCGCCGCGGCGAGGAAGCGCGATTTGGCCCGGCTGGCCGCTTCCGCCTGATCCCGGGCCCTTTCCGCCGCGTTCTTCTCCACCGTGAGGGCCGTCTCCAGGCTCTCCCGCCGCTTGATCTCCTCCAGCAGCGCACGCTTGCTTTCCCGTTCCGCCTCCAGCGCGGCGAATTCACGGCGACGCAGCTGACTGAAACGGTAGGCGGCCACGGCGCCGAAGGTGTTGACGAGCAGCATCACCGCGACCAGGGACAGCATGGTCGATTCGCCCGGCCGGGCCCAGCCGAACAGAAACACGAGGAAGGACAGCGTGCCCACCAGCGCGACGCCCACCGCGAGCAGAAAGCGGTTGGGCAGGAACACGTACACGGCGATCAGGATCACCGCGATGGCGCTGGCATGGGCCGCGAGATCGCCCGGTCGCGAGGTGATCACGGCAAAGTTGCCTGCGATGGCCACGAGCTCGATGAAGGTGGCGGCGAAGCCGGACACGACCAGCGCGGGCCGCCGGTGCACGTAGGCGAGGAGGGCGATGGCGATCGCCGTCACTGCCAGACGCAGGTAGAACAGCGCCCAGAACGAGGGCGTGTCGCCCAAGGCGGCGAAGTCGGTGATGGCGAAGGCGAGATAGAAAAAGGCACCGACGAGAACCGCGTGACGAAAGTCGGTGTTAAGTTCGTCTCTAACCGCGGCACGGAAGCGCCGCTCCATGTCCGGGTCGGCGAACTCCGCCTTGATCCGATCCAGGGCCGGACTGCTGCCGACCTGCGTGGCTTCGACGCTGGATTCCATGGCTGACCCCTAATCGCTGACCAGCGCCCGCTTGGCCTGCTCCACCTTGACCAGGAACCGCTGGATGCGCGCCTGGTCGGCGGCGGGCAGATCCAGGAAGCGCAGCCCCACGCGGGTTTCGGTTTTGCCGCCGCGCAGGCTCACGGGGGTGACGTGGCGCACCTCCATGGCCGTATGCACCTCGCCCAGGGTCTCATCCAGCCGGATGGTGCAGCCCTCGAAACGGTCCAGGATCTGGGCGGCGGCGAGGGCGGGATTGGCGATCACGCACACGCCACCGACGCTGATGTCGTGGATCACCAGCCCCTCGCGCCCGGATTGGGCGGCGGGAATGTGGGCGCGCGCCGCCATGGACAGGGGCACCACCGCCCGAAAGTAGTCCCGGCGCTGCAGGCGAAGCACCGACTGGGGCAGCCAGGCGATGAAGGCGGGGCTGCCGCCGAACTGGGTCTTGGCGGCCGGCCCGGTGCTCCACTGCACGCGGATCCCGTCCTGCATGCCCACGAAGATCAGCTTCTCGCTTTTGAGCAGGCGCTCGTTCATCTCGGCCTGACTGCCCACGTCGAACACGAAGGTTTCCTGGCTGGGGCGCACGTCCAGCAGCGCGGTGAGGATGAAATGCCGTCCCTGGTCGAAGTACACGGCCAGCGACTCGGCATGGGTGTTGAGACTCCTCAGGATCTGCACCACCTCGCTGCGCGACTCGAGGTAATACTGGCCCAGGCCGTCGTGGCCATCGATGGGCGTCAGGCTGCCTTCGGCGTTCGTCATGTGGAATGGTGGATCAGGCAGGGGCTTCCGGCGCGGACCCGGGCACCCCATGGCAGCGGATCACGCCCTCGGAAACCCGCTGGGGCACACCCAGGAAGTCGTGTTCGAGCCCCTGCGTGTACTCCAGCACCGTATAGCCGGTGCAGCCCTGGGTGGCGGCGATTTCCTCCGCGCGGCGTCGGAAGATGGGCTCGGCCTCGCCCTGGCCGCCCCGGGTGAGTTTGCCCTGGCGCACGGTGATGCGGTAGAGATCCGGTCCGATGCGCCGGTCCTCCACGTCCCAGCGGAAGCCATCGTGGGTGTAATACACCACCGCGGTCGCGGCCAGGATTTCCTTGTTGGAGAGCTTGGGTAGATCCAGCGCCGAACAGCCCGCGAGCAGGCAGGTCGTCGCGAACATCAGGGCGTGCCTCATGTTCCCGTCTTGGTGCGCCGCTCCTGGAGCATTTCCCGGATCAGCGGTGTGCAGATCACTTCCAGAGCCAGACGCAGCTTGCCTCCCGGCACCACCATGGTGTTGGGCCTGGACATGAAGGAACCGCTGATGCGCCGCATCAGATCGGGAAAGTCGAAGCGGTGCGGATCGCGGAAATGGATCACGAGGATGCTCTCGTCCGCCGAAGGCACGTCCCGGGCGATGAAGGGTTGGATGTATCCACCAGGGGCATGCGCTGGATGTTGATGTCGGTGAGGCCGAACTGCGGCACGATGAAATGGACGTAATCGCGCAATCGCCGAAGGATGGTCGCGGTGACCTCCTCCACCGTGCAGCCTGCCTTGGCGCAGTCGCGATGGATTTTCTGGATCCACTCCAGATTCACCGCGGGCACGATGCCGATGAGCAAATCCACGTACTGGGCGGCGTTCACACCGTTGCCGCCGTTGCCACGGCGCTCGCGGAAATTCGCCGGCAGGTGCGCGGGGCTGGCACGCCGGCGCGTCCAGGTGTGGGCCGCCACGCCGCCGTGCATGCCTTCGTAGAACAGCAGATCCGTGCCCTTGGGGATGGGCTGCCAGGGCGTGAACGTGCCGATGGGCTGGCCGAAGCGCCGGGCATCGTCCTCGTCGCGCACGTAGTGGCGGATGCGGCCGGTCCCGTTCCTGGCGTAGCTGGCGAACAGCCCCTCCAGCTCATGGAACAGGTTGCACTCCGGCCCGAACAGGCTGACCGGCCGACCGTCCGCCACGGATTGCGCGATGAAGCGGTCCATCTCCTCCTTCTCGAAGCGGAAGAAGCTGTCGCCTTTCACCAGCGCCGGCGTGATGCCCTCGCGCCGGAAGATGTCGGTGAAGGCGTGACGCACGGTCGTGGTTCCGGCACCGGCCGAACCCGTGACGGCGATGATGGGATGTTTTGCAGACACGGTCTCCCTCCGGCGGACGCGCCCCCGCCATGCCTTTGGCAAGGGGAGAGGATAGGCCATGCCAGCGGGGATTAGCAAGCCTCTGGGGGAGAGGCGTCGGCCTTCGCGGGCCGATCTTGCTCTTCCGGCTCATTCTTCCCCGTTGATCTTCTCATGGGCTGCTGCGCACATGTGTCACCCCTGGCTTGACGGCTGGCGCGACTAGGCGGGGGTGCTCGCAGTCGGCTCCTCCAGCTGGCTAGGCTGCCGCACACGCAGCCTCATCGAGACTTCGAGACTTCAACCGACAAGCTCAATATTTGAGCCTGTGGCCTGGCAAAATCGGCCGATGTTCGAAACCTCGGCTGGCTGCCCTTCCTCTCTTGTTGGCGGTTCATCCTGTGCAGACTGTTCTCGGCGTGGCCGGGATCTTCATCCCCCTGCCCTATGCAGCAGCCCGGCAACCGGACCATCAGGCCG
>JBBINK010000079.1:0-3259 GCA_037443925.1 Betaproteobacteria bacterium | reverse complement strand
GCTGGGCAAACGGCGGGTGCCTAGCCTGGAGTAGTCAGAGCGCCTCGTCCTCCTGCGCGGCCACCGTCCGGATGCGCTTTAAGGGCAACTCGGCCCGCAGGTCTTCATCCAGCTGGTCGTAGTGGGCGAAAAGCTGCTCCAGCAACTCTTTCTGCGACCATAGCCGCACGCGGAAGAAGCTCGCCGCCAGCTCCTTCTGCACATTGCCCTTGAAGCCGCCCCATGAGACGAACAAGCCTTCGTCCGCACCGAACTTGGAAACCGCACCCAGCAACTTGTCCACGCTCGGACGGTCGATGGGGCCACTTTCCGATTTCACCTCGACACACAGGCGGGGCGGCCCGAAGCCGAGCGGTCCGGCCCCGGCCAGGATATCCACGCCGCCATCCGCGCCTGCGGGACTGCGGTAGGTGGTGTATCCCTGCGCCTTGAGAATGCCTTCCACCAGACGGGTCAAGTCATGGCCCTTGAAACGCGTTTCGATGAGCCGGGCGATCTGGTCGTGCGCCAGTTCTTCGAGGTCGGTATCCCCGGCGGCTTCGTCGCTTGCGGGGGTCTTGGCCTGGGTTGCCGCCGCGACGGCCTCGGGCCCCCAGCCATTGGCCCGCATGGCGGCTATGCGCTGCTCGGCGTTGTTGCGCTGGATTCGGCAAATGGTCATGGACGCCCCAAACGAATAGAGCAGGTCCTTGCCGAAGTTGGCCCGCGGGATCGCCTCGCCGATCCACTTCACTGGCCGCCAGTGGTAAAAAGGATTCGGCCCCTCCGGCGAGGCGTGATAGTCGCCGGTAACCTCGCCCACATAAATGGACGGCTGGGTCTTGAGCGGCAGGATCACCAGGTCGCCTTTCCTGATCTCATGGGCGAAGGGCCACACCTGGCTGGCCCAATTTATGACTGCCTTGGGCTTGACGTCGGGATACCGCTTGGTCATTTCAGCCACCAGCTCGTCCCGCTGCTTCAGTTTGGCAAGATCGACATCCAGGGCGTCCCAGGTCACATAGACCCGCCCTTCCTGGATGAACTTCTGCTCGTATTCGCCGTGCTGGCCAGCGCGGATGAGCCAGATGGCCATACGTTTCCTCCCGCTTGAGCTCGATGTCGCCGAAAATCGCCAAACGCGTCGTTGCCGCCCTTCAGGCAAGTCGTCTGTCCTCAGAATTCTCCCCAAACAGAACAGGTTTTGCAGAGTGGGGTTCCGGCGCACTGGATCATGCGTGTGGAACGGACCCGGCGGGCGTCATCGATTCAGGTAGAGCGCGTGCAAGGCGGCGACCTCCTCGGCCACCCGCTGTCTCAGTGAAGTCGGCCCCTCAACCACCACATGCCGCCCGTGGCGCAGGATGTCCATCACAAGCTCGCGCTCATCACTGTAGGGCACGGTGAGGCGATAGCTGCCATCGGGCAGCCAGTCGCTTTTCTGCTGGGGGTGCCAGCGCTCATCGGCCACCCAGCGGGCGCGCTCGGGCGAGAAGCGCAACACCGCGCGCGCCTTGGGCTTGCCCGAAAAAATGCCGTAGGCGCTGCCATAGTGGGCATCGAGCGTTTCTTCGGAGACCTCGCGCGCCTTGTCGGGCAGGACCTTCACCCGCCTCAGGGTGTCGAGGGCAAAGCTGCGCAGCGCGCGCCGCCAGTGACAGTAGGCATCCAGATACCAGTTGTCGCGGTAATGCACCAGACGTTGGGGCGAGACCACCCGCGTGGTGAGCTCGTCGCGCCTGCGGTTGTAGGCGTCGATCTCGATGCGCTGACGCTGCAGGAGCGCCCGGGCGACCTCGGCGAAGTGGCGCGGTTCGACGCGACGCCGATGCATCGTCAGGATGCGCACCCGGCGCATGATCTCCTGCACCGCATGGCCCGAAGACTCCAGCAGGGCGGCCAGGCGCGTCTGCAAAGGCGCGATGTGGCTGCCGAGCACGCCGGGCTCGATCTCAGCCAGCAGCCTGTGCGCGGTCAGCAGCGCATAGGCTTCGCTGGCCGAAAACCACAGGCCCGGTAGTTCATACGCCGGCCCGGTGTCCGGCCGGGTGTCGAAGCGATAGCCGCCTGCCTCGCGATCCCAGACGATGGGCGCATGGAGCCGGTCGCGCAGATATTCCAGGTCCCGCTTGAAGGTGGCGCGGGAGACGGCGAGTTCCTCCAGAAACGCCGCTAGCGGCACCACCCGCCGCTCGTGCAGTAACTGATCGATCTTGTAGAAGCGTTCCGTGCGGTTCATGGTGATCAGGACGGGATGAGGGTTGACAGGCTCGGTTTTTGAGCCAGTCATCCGCTATCATCCTCCAATCAGGCCGCCATGACCACTGCCACAGGTGGGGTGGAGCAGGACGACAGAAGGGGAATGAGCCCATGGGCATGACCCAAGCCGCGCTGCGGCATCCTTGGGGCAAGCGCGATGCGCAGGGGTGCGAGCACCCGCTTGCCGATCACTGCCTGGATGTGGCCGTCGTGTTCCGCCGGCTGCTGGAGCAACCCAACTTGGCCCGGCTGGGGCCGCTTGACGAAGTCGCCGGGGATCGGCTGGCGGTGCTGGCCTATCTGCACGATTTCGGCAAGTGCAATGTCGGCTTTCAGGCCAAGGCCGATCCGGCTGCCAAGGAGACGGCGGGCCATGTCTTGGAAGCGTTGGCATTGTTGTGGGAGTTGCAGGATCGCTGGCCGACCCGGTGGCGCGCTCTGATCGAGGACATCGCCGCCTGGTTTAAAAATGACGAACAGGCTCTGCAGATGCTGCTGGCCAGCCTCTCGCACCATGGACGTCCGGTTTCGGAAAACGATTACCGAAACGCCAGCGTCGATCGGGCGGCACGAAAGCTATGGTCTCCAGTCGAAGGCTACGATCCACTCGCCGCCCTCGATGCCCTTGCCGCTGCCGCGCGGGCGGCGTTTCCGCGCGCCTTTGCGGACGAGGCCGGCCCAATCGATGCCACTGCTGATTTTCAGCAGCGCTTCGCGGGCCTCGTGATGCTGGCCGACTGGATCGGCTCGGATACCCAGTTCTTTCCCTTCCGGCGTGATCCTGCCGAAGACCGCAAGGTGCTGGCAACCCAAGCCGCCGAGCGTGCATTGCGAGCCATTGGCCTCATCCCTCCCGCCAGTTGCAACCCGAAAGCATTTGCCCAAGTATTTGGCTTTGAGCCCACGCCCCTACAACAGGCGCTGGCGCAGTCCCTCGACGTGGGCGAGGACACCCGCCTGCTGCTCGTCGAGTCCGATACCGGCTCGGGCAAGACCGAGGCGGCGCTGGCGTGGTTTTTTC
>JBBINK010000078.1:0-10781 GCA_037443925.1 Betaproteobacteria bacterium | reverse complement strand
GCCGGCGAAGGCCGCCCCGGGCGCGGCGGCGAGGAGGAAGGACAGGAGCAGGGGGACGAAGGGCGCCGCGCGCCTCATGCGTCCAGAAACTCGATCAGGGGCCGCCCCGTCATCTCGGAAGGCTGGGGCAGGCCCATGATCCTGAGCATGGTGGGCGCCACGTCCTCCAGGGCGCCGGTGTCGGCCAGCACGGCCCGGCGGTGGCCGATGTAGAGCAGGGGCACCAGGCTCATGGTGTGGGCCGTGTGCGCCTGACGGGTGCCCTCGTCCAGCATGCGCTCGGCGTTGCCGTGGTCGGCGGTGATCAGCACCTCGCCGCCCCGCGCGAGCTGGGCCTCCACCGCACGGCCCAGGCAGGCATCGATGGTTTCGATGGCCTTTATGGCCGCGCCGAGGTTGCCGGTATGGCCCACCATGTCGGCATTGGCGTAGTTGCAGATGATGGCATCGTACTTGCGGCTGGCGATGGCCGCCACCAGGCGGTCCGTGACCTCGGGCGCGCTCATTTCCGGCTTGAGGTCGTAGGTGGGCACGTCCGGCGAGGGCACCAGGATGCGGTCTTCGCCCGGATAGACCTTCTCGTTGCCGCCGTTGAAGAAGAAGGTGACGTGGGCGTATTTCTCGGTCTCGGCGATGCGCAGCTGCTTGAGGCCGAGGCTGGCGACGTATTCGCCGAAGCCGTTGCGCAGCTGTTCCGGGGGGAAGGCCACCGGGACGTTGAAATCGTCGCTGTAGCCCGTCAGGGTGACCACCGCCGCGAGCCGGGGACGGTATTCGCGCTCGAAGCCATCGAAATCGTCTTCGACGAAGGTGCGGGTGAGCTGACGCGCCCGGTCGGAGCGGAAGTTCATGAAGGCGATCACGTCGCCGTCTTCCATGCGCACCGGCTGCTCGCCTTCGGGCACGATGGCGGTGGCTTTCACGAATTCGTCGGTCTCGCCGCGCTCGTAGGCCATCTGCAGGCCTTCCAGGGCGCTGGTGGCGACGTATTCCGCCTTGCCCTGGGTGAGCAGGTCGTAGGCGGCCTTCACCCGCTGCCAGCGGCGATCCCGGTCCATGGGGTAGTAGCGGCCGATCAGGGAGGCGATCCGCCCCGCCCCCAGCTCGCGGATCTTCTGCTGCAGCTTCATCAGGGAGGGGCCGGCGCTCTTGGGCGGCGTGTCGCGGCCGTCGGTGAACACGTGCAGGTAGATCTTCTTCAGGCCACGGCGCGCGGCCAGTTCCAGCATGGCGTGGATGTGGCGCTCGTGGCTGTGCACGCCGCCTTCGGAGAGCAGGCCCAGGATATGCAGGGCGTGATCGCCCTGGCGGGCGGTCTCCACGGCCTGGACCAGGGCCGGATTGTCAAAGAAATGACCGGAGTCGATGGCGCGGTTGATGCGGGTGAATTCCTGGTACACGACCCGGCCCGCGCCCAGGTTCAGGTGGCCCACTTCGGAATTGCCCATCTGTCCCGCCGGCAGGCCCACCTCGGCCTCCGAGGCGTGGATGAGGGTATGGGGATGATCCACCCAGAAACGTTCCCAGTTGGGTTTCCGGGCCTGGAAAATGGCATTGTCGGCGCCATTGGCACGGCAGCCGTAACCGTCGAGAATGATGAGAAGAACGGGCGTCACCTGCATGCTCGATGCTTGCTTTTCTTCGTTGTGTGATGAAAAAGGTTGCATAATTTTAGTATATTTTGATAATGAACGCATCTGGCATGGAACCGGACGACTCCATCGCGAGCGTCCTCTTTCACGGAGTCACCTGGCATGACGGTACCGGCACCCTTGAATCTGGAACACGTGGAACTGATCGACAAGGACGAGCACATCGAGCAGGCCTCCCGCGCCATGAAGGCCATGTCCCACCCGCTGCGTCTCAAGATCCTGTGCGTGCTCGGGGATCGGGAGATCTCGGTGCAGGAGATCGTGGATGCGGTGGGCACCTCCCAGAGCAACATCTCCCAGCATCTCGCGATCCTGCGTGACAAGGGCGTGCTGCGCACCCGCAAGGACGCCAACCGGGTGTATTACCGGGTCGGCGACACGCGCACCCTCAAGCTCATCAGCATGATGCGGGACGTGTTTTGCGGTTTCGCGAAATAGACGCGGCGATCGGAGACGGGCCCGGCAGCGGGCCCGTCCCGCTTCTGGGCCCGGCCCTGCGGCTTTGACCGAATATTAGCACATGCTAATATAGCAGCTTTCGTCGACAGTCTCCCCGATTGGAGTGTCCATGCTCACGCGCATCCTCGCAGTCCTGATCCTCCTGTCGCCGGCCACGGCCCTGGCCGCGCTGCCGTTCCCGGTGGGCTCGGTGCAGTTCCGCGAAGTGGACGAGACCTACGTGGCCGAGGGCATCGTGGAGGCGGTCAGGCAATCCACCGTGGCGGCCCAGATCACCGGCCGCATCGTGGAGTTGTATTTCGACGTGGGGGATTACGTGAAGCAGGGCCAGGTCATCGCCCGCATCGACGAGAGCGTGGTGAGCGCCCAGGCGGCGGGCAGTCAGGCCCAGGTGGCCCAGGCCCGCGCCCTGCTGGAGAATGCCAAAGCCAACTACGAGCGTGCCCGCCAGCTGTTCGAGCAGAAATTCATCAGCCAGGCGGCCCTGGACAAGGCCCTGGCGGAATACCGCGCCGCCCAGGCCCAGGCCAGCGCGGCGCTGGCCGGCGCGGGGGCGGCCGGGGCGACCCGGCGCTTCGCCACCCTGGTGGCGCCCTACAGCGGGGTGGTCTCGGCACGGCACGTGGAGGTGGGCGAGATGGCCCTGCCCGGCAAGCCCATCATGACCGGCTTCGATCCCAAGGACCTGCGGGTGGAGGTGTCGGTGCCGGAATACAAGGTGCCCGCGGTGCGCGCCCATTCCCGCGCCCTGGTGGAGCTGCCGGCGATCCACAAATGGGTGAAGGCCACCCAGATCACCATCCTCCCGGCGGCCGACGTGCGCACCCACACCAGCCGCGTGCGCCTCGACCTGCCTCCGGATTCGCGGGAAATCTATCCGGGCATGTTCGCGCGCGCCCACTTCGCCGTCGGCCGCGCCAGGAAGCTCCTGGTTCCGGCTCAGGCCGTGGTGCGGCGCAGCGAGCTCACCGCGGTCTATGTGGTGGACGACAAGGAACGGGTGAGCCTGCGTCAGATTCGCCTGGGTGAGCCTGCCGGCGAGGGCGAGGTGGAGGTGCTGGCGGGACTGATGCCCAACGAGCGGGTCGCCCTCGATCCGGTGCGTGCGGGTATCCATCTCAAGTCCATCAAGCCGAAGGAGTGATCCGTGGCGACCTTCGCGCGAGGCACGGCCGTGCCTGACCTTTCCCCCCTGTTTGCTGGCCGCTGACCATGGGCATTTCCGGACGCATCGCCAAGACCTTCCTGACCTCCCAGCTCACGCCGCTGATCGCGCTGATGGCGGCGCTGCTGGGCCTGTTCGCGATCCTGGTCACGCCCCGGGAGGAAGAGCCCCAGATCAACGTGACCATGGCCAATGTGTTCATCCCCTTTCCGGGCGCATCGGCCAAGGACGTGGAAAGCCTGGTGGCCACGCCCGCCGAGCAGGTCCTGTCCCAGATTTCCGGCATCGACCACGTCTATTCCGTGTCGCGGCCGGGGATGGCCATCCTCACCGTGCAGTACAAGGTGGGCGAGGATCGTATCGCCGCCCTGGTGCGCCTGTACGACACCATCCAGGCCAACCGCGACTGGGTATCGCCCCATCTCGGCGTGCAGGAACCCATCATCAAGCCGGTGGGCATCGACGACGTGCCCATCGTGAGCCTCACCCTGTGGACCGAGGACCCCCAGCGCGCCGCCTTCGATCTGGCCAAGGTGGCCCACGCCACGGAAATCGAGCTCAAGCGCATCAAGGGCACGCGCGAGGTGAAGACCATCGGCGGCCCGGGTCACACCGTGCGGGTGATCATGGACGCGGAGCGCATGAATGCCCACGGCATCTCCGCCCAGGACATCCGCGACGCCCTCAAGCTCAGCAACGCCTCTCAGCCCTCCGGCACCCTGGTGTCCAACAACCAGGAGCTTCTGGTGCAGACCGGGACCTTCCTGTCCAGCGCGGCCGATGTGCGCAGCCTGGTGGTGGGGGTGCACGAGGGCAGACCGGTCTTCCTCCAGGACGTGGCGACCGTGGTGGACGGGCCCAATCTGCCCGCGCGCTACGTCTGGATCGGGGCTGGCCGCGCCGCGAAGGAAAAGGGCATCACCGCGGCCGGTGAGCATCCGGCAGTGACCATCGCGGTATCCAAGAAACCCGGCGAGAACGCCGTGGACATCGCCGCCCGGGTGATCGAGCGCATGGAGAGCCTCAAGGGCAGCGTGATTCCGGAGGGCGTGAACGTGACGGTCACGCGCAACTATGGCGAGACCGCCAACGAGAAGTCCCAGCAGCTGATCGGCAAGCTGCTGTTCGCCACGGCCTTCGTGGTGGCGCTGGTGTTCTTCGCCCTGGGCCGCCGGGAAGCCGTGATCGTCGGCCTGGCGGTGCTGCTCACCCTGGCGGCCACGCTGTTCGCGTCCTGGGCCTGGGGCTTCACCCTCAACCGGGTGTCCCTGTTCGCGCTCATCTTCTCCATCGGCATCCTGGTGGACGACGCCATCGTGGTGGTGGAAAACATCCACCGGCGGCGGGTGCTGGAGCCCCACAAGAGCTGGCTCGAGGTGATTCCCGAGGCGGTGGACGAGGTGGGCGGCCCGACCATCCTGGCCACCCTGACCGTGATCGCCGCCTTGCTGCCCATGGCCTTCGTCACCGGCCTGATGGGGCCCTACATGAGCCCCATCCCCATCAATGCCAGCATCGGTATGCTGATTTCCCTGGCGGTGGCCTTCGTGGTCACGCCCTGGCTCACCCTGAAGGTCTTGGGTCGGCACCCGAGCGCAGCCCACGGCCCGAGTCCGAAGGAGGAACGGTTCAGCCGCTGGTTCGAGGCTTGGCTTACGCCCTTCCTGAATGGCCCGGCCGGCGCGCCCCGGCGACGCAAGCTGTTCATCGGCGTGCTGGTGGCCATCGTCCTGTCCGTGTCCCTGGCCGTGTTCAAGGTCGTGATCCTGAAGATGCTGCCCTTCGACAACAAGTCGGAGTTCCAGGTGGTGGTGGACATGCCCGTGGGCACGCCGCTGGAGCAGACCGCCCGGGTGCTGCACGAAATCGGCGCCTATCTCGCCACCGTGCCGGAAGTCACGGACTACGAGGCCTACGCCGGCACCGCCTCTCCCATCAACTTCAACGGCCTGGTGCGCCAGTATTACCTGCGCTCGGGGCCGGAGGTGGGCGACATCCAGGTGAACCTGCTGCCCAAGCATCGGCGCAGCCGCCAGTCACATGAGATCGCCACCAGCGTGCACGGGCCGATTCAGCGTATCGCCGCCCGCCACGGCGCGAACGTGAAGATCGTCGAGGTGCCGCCCGGGCCGCCGGTGCTCTCGCCCATCGTCGCGGAGGTGTACGGGCCCGACTATGGCGCCCAGATGGCGGTGGCCAAGCGGGTGCGCGCCGCCTTCGAGAAGACGCCGGACATTACCAGCATCGATGACAGCGTGGACGAGGACGCGCCCAAGCTCGTGCTGCGCGTGCTGCAGAGCAAGGCGGCGCTCAAGGGCGTGGCGCAGGAGGACGTGGTGACGGTGATGAGGATGGGGCTGGCCGGCGAGAACGTGACGCCCATCCACTCCGGCGACAGCAAGTTCGAGATCCCGGTGCGGGTGACGCTGCCGCCCGAGCGCCAGGACAGCCTGGATGAGCTGCTGAAACTGAGCGTGCGGGCGCGCGACGGCTCCCTGGTGCCCCTGTCCGAGCTGGTGGAGGTGGTGCCCACCGAGCGGGAGAAGGTGATCTACCACAAGGACCTGATGCCCGTGGTGTACGTGGTGGGGGACATGATGGGTAGAATCGACAGCCCCCTGTACGGCCTGTTCGCCATCAAATCCGCGCTGGGCGAGCTCGAGCTGCCCGAAGGCGGCACGCTGCAGCACTACTTCATCCGCCAGCCGCCCGATCCCTACGCCGGCTTCGCCATCAAGTGGGACGGCGAGTGGCAGGTGACCTACGAAACCTTCCGCGACATGGGCATCGCCTACGCGGTGGGCCTGGTGCTCATCTATCTGCTGGTGGTGGCCCAGTTCGGCTCCTACCTGGTGCCCCTGATCATCATGGCGCCCATTCCGCTCACCATCATCGGTGTGATGCCGGGCCACGCCCTCCTGGGTGCCCAGTTCACCGCCACGTCCATGATCGGCATGATCGCGCTGGCCGGCATCATCGTGCGCAACTCCATCCTGCTCGTGGATTTCGTCAACATGCACGTGGCCCAGGGCATGGACCTGCAGAAGGCGGTGATCCTGTCCGGCGCCACCCGTGCCCGCCCCATCATCCTGACCGGTCTGGCGGCGATGCTGGGCGCGTTCTTCATCCTGGATGACCCCATCTTCAACGGGCTGGCCATCGCCCTCATCTTCGGCGTGTTCGTGTCCACGCTGTTGACGCTGGTGGTCATCCCGGTGCTCTATTACGTGATGCAGTACAGGAAATTCCCCCCTACAAAGGAGACGTGAAATGACGGTCAATCGCTGGGTTCGTGTCATCGCCGGTTTCTTCATCATGCTGTCCCTTGCGCTCGCCCACATGAGCGGCCAGGCCGACCTGTCCCAGGTGAGCTGGCTGTGGTTCACCGCCTTCGTGGGGTTCAACCTGTTCCAGAGCGGCTTCACCAATTTCTGCCCCATGGACAAGATCCTCAAGGGACTGGGCGTGAAAGAGGGCAACTGCGCCTGAACCGGGGCCGGCCCCCCGGGCCGGCCCGCCTTGCCGATTCGGAGAAACCCGTGGAATTCGTGCGTCAAAACCTGCTGCTCATCATCGTTGCGGTGGTGAGCGGCCTGATGCTGCTGTGGCCGCTGCTGCGCGGTGGCCGCGGCCGGCAACTGGAGCCGGTGGAAGCCGTGCTCAAGATGAATCATGAGGATGCGGTGGTGCTGGATGTGCGCGAGCCGGCGGAATACGCCCAGGGCCACATCCCGCGCGCCCGTCACGTCCCCCTGGGCGAGCTGTCGCGCCGCCTCAACGAACTGGAGAAGTTCAGGGACAAGCCCATCATCGTGGCCTGCCGCAGCGGCCACCGGTCGGCCGGGGCCTGTGGCATCCTGGCCAGGAACGGTTTTCAAAACGTCTATAACCTCGCGGGCGGGATGATCGCCTGGGAGGCCGCCAATCTGCCCGTGGAGAAATGAACATGGCCAAAGTCACCATGTATTGCACCGCCGTCTGTCCCTACTGCAACATGGCCGAGCGCCTGCTCAACAAGAAAGGCGTGACGCAGATCGAGAAGATCCGCGTGGATCTGGATCCGGCGCTGCGCGAGGAGATGATGGCGAAGACCGGCCGGCGCACCGTGCCCCAGATCTACATCGACGACTTCCACGTCGGTGGCTTCGACGATCTGTCGGCGCTGGACCAGGAAGGCAGGCTCGATGCCCTGCTGGCCAAGTGAAGCGCTAAGCGCCCATGCCTTCCAGGCCGTGTAAAATGTCCGCTTTCGGCCAGGGGCGGTTCCGCCCATACAGGGAGCATTCATGAGCGAACAAACATCTCAGCAGCCCGTCTTCACCATCGAGAAGATCTACGTCAAGGATCTTTCGGTGGAGGTGCCCAATGCGCCGGCGATCTTCATGGAACGCGACACGCCCGCGATCGACGTGCAGATGAACACCCAGGGTGGCCCGGTGGCCCAGGATGTGTATCAGGTCATCCTCACCGTCACCGTTTCCGCCACCGTGGGGGAGCGGACCCTGTTCCTGGTCGAGGCGGCCCAGGGGGGCATCTTCCGCATCGCCGGCGTGCCGGCCGAGCAGGTGGAGCTGGTGTTGAGCATCACCTGTCCCAACCTGCTGTTCCCCTACGTGCGCGAGACCATTTCCGATGCCGTGGGCCGCGCCGGTTTCCCGCCCCTCTACCTCAACCCGGTCAATTTCGAGGCGCTCTACGCCCAGCGCCTGCAGCAGCAGGCGGCGCAGGCGCAAGGCGCCCAACCCAACTGAGATGACCATGCCACGCCGCCTGGTGCCGTTGCTTCTGGCGCTCGCACTGGGCGCAGGCGTGCGTCCGGCGCAGGCGATCGAATACCGGTCCGTCTCGGCGGAGGTCGCCATACTCTACGATGCGCCCTCCGCGCAGGCGCGCAAGCTGTTCCTGCTGACCCGATACTATCCCGTGGAGATCATCGTCACCCTGGACAAGTGGGTGAAGGTGCGCGATGCCACCGGGGCGCTTGCCTGGGTGGAAGCGGCCCGGCTGAGCCCGCGGCGCACCGTGGTGGTGACGGCGCCCCAGGCGGACGTGCGCCAGGCCCCCTCGGCCAGCGCGCCCGTGGTCTTCTCCGCGGAGAAGGACGTGGCCCTGGAGCTGGTGGAATTCACGGGCAACGGCTGGGTCAAGGTGCGCCACCGCGACGGCCAGAGTGGCTATGTGGACATGAACCAGGTATGGGGCCTGTGAGGCGATGCCGTCCATGAAGCTCGCCATCCTCGGGGCGGGCGCCTGGGGCACGGCGCTGGCGATCTCCCTGGCACGCACCCATGAGGTGACCTTGTGGTCCCGGGATGCCGCCCATCTCGAGGCGGTGGCCCGCAACCGCCGCAACGAGCGTTACCTGCCGGGTTTCGACCTGCCGGCGGCGATCCGCATCGAGCCCGACCTGGCCCGGGCGGTGGCGGATGCGCACCTGGTGCTGGTGGTGGTGCCGACGGCGGGTTTCCGCGCCACGCTGCGCCGGCTCGCCGCCTGCGATGTGGCCGTGCCGGTGATCTGGGCCTGCAAGGGCTTCGAACCCGAAACCGCCCGGCTGCTCCACCAGGTGGCGGAGGAGGAGCTGCCCGGCGCCGTGGAGCGGGGCGTGCTCTCCGGGCCCAGCTTCGCCGACGAAGTGGCCCGGGGTCTGCCCTGTGCCCTGACCTTCGCGGCGCGGGAACCCGGCTTCGCGCAGCGCACGGCGGTCGCCCTCAACCACAACCGCATGCGCGTGTACTCCAGCACCGACGTGATCGGCGTGGAGCTGGGTGGCGCGGTGAAGAACGTCATGGCCATCGCCGCCGGCATCGCCGACGGGATGGACTTCGGCCACAATGCCCGCGCGGCCCTCATCACCCGCGGACTGGCCGAGATGACCCGCCTCGGCCTGTGCCTGGGCGGGCGTCTCGAGACCTTCATGGGCCTGGCCGGCGTGGGCGATCTCATCCTCACCTGTACGGGCGAGCTCTCACGCAACCGCACCGTGGGCAAGCGGCTCGCGGCGGGCCGGCCGCTTTCGGCCATCCTCGGGGAGCTGGGCCACACCGCCGAGGGCGTGCACACCTGTGCCGAAGTGCTCAAGAAGGCGCGCGAGCTCGACATCGAGATGCCCATCACCCAGGCGGTGTACCGGGTCATGTTCGAGGGCCTGTCGCCGCGTCAGGCCGTGGAGGACCTGCTTTCGCGGGAGCCCAAAGCGGAGTATCGTGCGGCCTGAAGTCACTGCGGCCATGGGCCGCTGACGGTTTCATACCCCACGCATCGATCAGTGAAACCATGAACGATCCCTTCGACCCGGGCGCGCAAGCGCCCACCAATCCCGTCGAGCTGTCCGGTTCGGAAAGCCACGTCTGCCGCTGCGGCTGTGGCCGGCCCTACACCGTGTCCGGCGGCGTGATCCATTACGGCGAGCAGCGGGAAGTGCAGTTCGAGCTGGCCTTCGTCACCCACTCCGACACCGACCGGCACCTGTGGCTGGCCCTGATCACCGGCCCCTGGCGCGACGAGGACGAGGGCGAATGCTGGGTCTTCGTGCACGGGCTGCCCCAGGCGAACGGCGTGGCGGGCCGCATCGAGGATCTGGCCGCCACCCCTTGGGCGGGCATGCCCCTGGGGGGACGGGCGGTGGGGCGCGAGGAAGTGATGGCCAACCCCGCGGCGCGGGACTGGGTGCTGGAACGTTTCAACGACGTGATGCAGTTCCACCCGGACGTGCCGGCCTTTCTCTACCCGGACGGCTGAGTCGCCATGCCGGCCCAACCCGAGATCACCAACATGGCGTTGTTCTGCGATTTCGAGAACATCGCCCTGGGCGTGCGCGACGCCAACTATGCCCAGTTCGACATCCGCAAGGTGCTGGAGCGGCTGCTGCTCAAGGGCAGCATCGTGGTGAAGAAGGCCTACTGCGACTGGGAGCGCTACAAGGAATTCAAGGCGCCCATGCACGAGGCGGCGTTCGAGCTGGTGGAGATTCCCCATGTGCGCCAGTCGGGCAAGAATTCCGCCGACATCCGCATGGTGGTCGATGCCCTGGATCTTTGCTACACCAAGCCCCACGTGGATACCTTCGTGATCATCAGCGGTGATTCGGACTTCTCGCCGCTGGTGTCCAAGCTGCGCGAGAACAACAAGTACGTGATCGGCATCGGCGTCAAGGCGGCGACCTCCGACCTGCTGGCCGCCAACTGCGATGAGTTCATCTTCTATGACGACCTGGTGCGGGAACAGGAGGCGAAGAAGAAACGCAGCCGGACCAAATCACCCAGGACGGCCAGCAGCGAAAAGGCTGCGGCCAAGGGCGACGAGGACCGCCGCCAGGAAGCCCTGGATTTCCTGGTCGAGACCGTGGAGGCCCTGAGTGCCGAGCGGGGCGGGGAAGAAAAGCTCTGGGGTTCGCTGGTCAAGCAGACCATGAAGCGGCGCAAGCCCGGCTTCAACGAAGCCTTCTATGACTACCGCTCCTTCGGGGAGATGGTGGAGGACGCCCAGGCCCGCAAACTGCTCAC
>JBBINK010000077.1:10192-10914 GCA_037443925.1 Betaproteobacteria bacterium | reverse complement strand
GTGCCCCACGACCGATCTGCCCCAGTGGCGGGAAGAACGCCACCGGGCCCGTCTGCGCTGGCTCGACGAGCGGCGGGGACCGGACCGGCGCCAGGGTGGCATCGCCCCAGGCCTGGTCCAGGACCTGCGCCGCAACCCCGACCGGCGGGCGCCGGAGCGCGCGCAAGCCCTCCTGCTGCGGCAGCGTCCCGGAGGCCCCCAATCCGCCGGCAGCCGCCCTCGACCCGTGGCGGGACTCGCCCTGGCCACGGGCCTCCTGCTCGTGGTGGGGGTGCTGGCATGGCGCGGGGCGAGCCCCGTGCACCCCATCGCGGTGGGCCTGTCCCTCGCCCGCGCCGATTGCCGCAGCCCAGCCGCACCGCGGGTGAACTGGAGCCGCTGCGACCTCAAGGGCGCGCGGCTTGCCGGCGCGGACCTGACTTCGGCCACGCTCCCACAGGCGCGTCTGGCCGGGGCCGATCTGAGCCTTTCGCGGCTGGCCTATGCCAATCTCGCCCGGGCCGATCTCAAGGAGGCGGACCTGAGGGGCGCCACGTTGCTGGCGGCCGATCTTCGCGGCGCCGACCTGGACCGCGCCCTGCTCGGCGGGGCGGATCTGCGCCGGGCCGACCTGCGCGGGGCACACCTGCAAGCCGCCGATCTGCGGGGCGCGCAGCTGGGGCTGGCGCTGTGGGTCGATGGCCGCGAATGCCGGCCGGCATCGGTGGGGGACTGCCTGTGAG
>JBBINK010000077.1:0-10159 GCA_037443925.1 Betaproteobacteria bacterium | reverse complement strand
GCACAATCCCCTGATCCGAAGCGTGCGCAGGCTCATCGACTCCACCCAGGCCCGGCGCAAGCAGGGACGCACGGTGCTCGACGGCTGGCATCTGCTCACGGCCTACCGGGAGGCGGGCGGCACGCCGGAGCGGGTGCTGATCGCGGCGCGCGTCCGGGACAAGCCGGAGGCGGCCCAGGCTCTGGCGCATCTGGACCGACGGCGCATCGCCGTCGTGGCGGATGCCCTGTTCGACCGGCTGGCCCCGGTGGAAGAGCCCAGCGGCGTGCTCGCCATCGTGACCATACCCCCGCCGGTCCGGCGCGAGCCGCGCTGCTGCCTGATGCTGGAAGCCATCCAGGATCCGGGCAATCTGGGCTCCATGCTGCGCAGTGCCGCCGCAGCGGGCGCGGACACCGTGTTCCTGTCCAAGGGCTGTGCCGATGTCTGGTCACCGCGGGCCCTGCGGGGTGGCATGGGTGCCCAGTTCCATCTGGCCCTCCACGAGCACGCCGATCTGGTGAGCGTGGCGCAAAGCTTTCCCGGCCAGGTGATCGCCACCAGCCTGGACGCGCCCGATTCCTTGTGGTCCCTGGATCTGCGCGGGACCACCGCCTTCGTCTTCGGCAACGAGGGGGCAGGGCTGTCGCCGGCCATCCTGGCCGCCGCCCATCATCGGGTGCGCATCCCCATGCCCGGCGCCATGGAATCCCTGAACGCGGCCGCGGCCGCGGCCATCTGCCTGTTCGAGCGGGTTCGCCAGCTACAGGCGGGGGCGTAAGCCTCGGCGGTGCACGATGTTGGCCGCGAGCTCTTCCACCGACACATGGGTGGAATCCAGGAAGGGAATGTCCCACTGCCGGAACAGGGCCTCGGCCGCCTGCACTTCCCGCTGGCAGGTGGCGAGGGCGGCGTAGGTGCTGCCGGGACGACGCTCTTCGCGGATCTGGGCCAGGCGCCGCGGATCGATGGTCAGGCCGAACAGCTTGCCGGACACCGCCTGCAGGGGCGCAGGCAGCCGCGCCCCTTCGAAGTCCTCCGGCGTCAGGGGATAGTTGGCGGCATACACGCCGTACTGCAGCGCGAGGTAGAGGCAGGTCGGCGTCTTGCCGCAGCGGGATACGCCCACGAGGACGAGATCGGCCTGATCCAGCCGGCTGCCCAGGCCATCGTCGTGCGCCAGGGCGAAGTTCACCGCGTCGATGCGGCTTCCGTAACGGCTGTCCATGCCGTGCAGCCGTCCCACCGCGCCCGCCGGACTCGCGCCGAGTTCCTCCTCCAATGCCGGCAGGAAATGATCGAATACGTCCAGCACCCTCGCCTTGGCCTGCCGCAGGCGCGCACGCAGCGCCGGGTCCGCGAGGGAGCTGATCACCAGGGGACGCACGCCATCGGCACGAGCCGCGGCGTCGATGCGCGCCACCGCCTGCTCGACCTTCTCCGGCGTATCCACGAAGGGTAGCGTGGTGCGGACAAACTCAATATGATCGAACTGGCTGAGCAGGCCGCGGCCGAGGGTTTCCGCGGTGATCCCGGTGTGATCGGAAACGAAGAAGACACTGCGCAGGGCGGCCATGGTGTGCGCCCGCCATTGCTGACGGGGTTGGGATATGAACGACTCATCTTACATCATCTGGTTCGACCACCTGGGCATGGAGGACGTGGACCGCGTGGGCGGCAAGAACGCGTCCCTGGGGGAGATGATCCGCGCCCTGTCCCACCTCGGTGTGCGCGTGCCGGGCGGCTTCGCCACCACCGCCCAGGCCTTCCGTGATTATCTGGCCCACAACGGCCTGGAAGAACGCATCCGGGAAGCCCTCGATCGCCTGGACGTGAACGACGTGGTGGCCCTGGCCGAGACGGGCCGCACCCTGCGCGCCTGGATCACCCAGGGGACATTCCCGCCGCGCCTGGAACAGGAAATCGCCCAGGCCTGGCGCGAGATGGCCCAGGCCACGCCGGGAGAGCTGTCGGTGGCGGTGCGCTCATCGGCGACTGCGGAAGACCTGCCCGACGCCTCCTTCGCCGGGCAGCAGGAAACCCTGCTCAACGTCGTGGGTCTGCCCAATGTGCTGCAGGCGGTCAAGACGGTGTTCGCCTCGCTGTACAACGACCGTGCCATCGCCTATCGCGTGCATCACGGTTTCGCCCATGGCCACGTCGCCCTGTCGGCGGGCATTCAACGCATGGTGCGCAGCGACCTGGCCTCCAGCGGCGTGATGTTCACCCTCGACACCGAATCCGGCTTTCCCGACGTGGTCTTCATCACCGGCGCCTGGGGGCTGGGCGAGATGGTGGTGCAGGGGGCGGTCAACCCCGATGAGTTCTATGTGCACAAGCCCATGCTGGAGGCGGGCAGGCAGGCGATCGTGCGTCGCACCCTGGGCACCAAGGCCAGGCGCATGGTGTATGGCGACGGAGGACACGCCACCCGCATCGAAGACGTGCCGGAGGCCGATCGCCGCCGCTTCTGCCTCGGCGACGACGAGGTGCGCGAACTCGCGCGCATGGCCCTGGTCATCGAACGCCATTACGGCCGGCCCATGGACATCGAATGGGCGAAGGACGGGCTCAGCGGGGAACTGTTCATCGTCCAGGCGCGACCGGAGACGGTGAAGTCCCGTGCCTCCCGCGAAGTGCTGCGCCAATACCGCATCAAGAACCCCTCCCGGGTCCTGGTGACGGGGCGCGCCATCGGCAGCCTGATCGGCGCCGGCCCGGTCCGGATCGTGCTGAACGCGGCCGAGATGCACCGCGTGCAGGCCGGCGACGTGCTGGTCACGGACATGACGGACCCCGACTGGGAACCGGTCATGAAACGGGCCGCCGCCATCGTCACCAACCGTGGCGGGCGGACCTGCCATGCGGCCATCGTCGCCCGGGAGCTGGGCATTCCCGCCGTCGTGGGCAGCGGAGACGCCACCAGCAAGCTCAAGGAGGGCGAGCCGGTCACGGTCTCCTGCGCCGAGGGCGATACCGGCAAGGTGTACGAAGGCCGGCTCGAGGTCGAGGTGCGTGAGATTCCGCTGCAGAAGCTGCCCGAGCCGCCCGTGAGAATCATGATGAACGTGGGCAATCCCGAGCGGGCCTTCGATTTCGCCCAGATGCCCAATCACGGCGTGGGACTCGCGCGCCTGGAATTCATCATCAACCGCATGATCGGCGTGCATCCCAGGGCCGTCCTGGACTACCCCGACCTGCCCGAGGCCGTGAAGCGGGCGGTGGAGAGCCAGGCGGCGGGCTATGCCGACCCCGTGAGCTTTTACGTGGAACGGCTGGCCGAAGGGGTGGGCACCATCGCCGCGGCCTTCTGGCCGAAACCCGTGATCGTGCGCCTGTCCGATTTCAAGTCCAACGAGTATGCCAACCTCATCGGCGGGGACCGCTACGAACCCCGCGAAGAGAACCCCATGCTGGGCTTCCGTGGCGCGGCGCGGTACGTCTCGCAAGCCTTCCGCGACTGCTTCGCCCTGGAATGCCGCGCCATGAAACGGGTGCGCGAGGATATGGGATACACCAACGTGGAACTCATGATCCCCTTCGTGCGCACGGTGGAAGAGGGGCGTGCCGTGGTGGAGCTGTTGGCGGAACACGGCCTGCGGCGGGGCGACAACGGCCTGCGTGTGGTCATGATGTGTGAGATCCCGGCCAACGTGATTCTCGCGGAGGACTTCCTGCAGCATTTCGACGGCTTTTCCATCGGCTCCAACGATCTCACCCAGCTCACCCTGGGCATCGACCGGGACTCGGCCCTGGTCGCCGCCGCCTTCGACGAGCGCAATCCGGCCGTCAAGGCGCTGCTTGCCCAGGCGATTGCGGCCTGCCGCGGGGCGTCCAAGTATGTGGGGATCTGCGGCCAGGGCCCCTCCGACCATCCCGATCTGGCCGAATGGCTGGTCGGGGCGGGCATCGAAAGCCTCTCCCTCAACCCCGACACGGTGGTCGAGACCTGGCTGCGGCTTGCCCGGATTCAATAACCGAGGGCGCGCGCCGTCTGATAGAACGCGAAGCTCAACAGCCAGGCCAGCAGCAGGGACCAGCCCACCGTTCCCAGGGTGAAGCGCCAATCGCGGGACTCGCTGTTCAGCGTGGCGATGGTGGAAAGACAGGGCGTGTAAACCAGGGTGAACAGCATGAAGCTGTAGGCGCGCACCCAGTCCAGATGCTGGGCCAGGTGCTGGGTGAGGGCGGTGCCCTCCATTCCGTAGATCACGGCCAGGGAGCCGATCACGATCTCCTTGGCCACGAACCCGAAAATGAGGGCGATCGCCAGCTGACCGTCGATGCCGATGGGATCGAGCACCGGCGCCAGCCATCCGCCGATCATCCCCGCCCAGCTCGCGCTGCTGCCGGGCGCCACGCCCGCCGGGAAATGGGTGAGCAGCCAGACCAGCACCACGCCACCGACGATGAACTTGGTGGCCCGGCGCAGGAAATGCCGCACTTCCTGCCAACCCCGCAGCAGCATCTGACTCAGGGTGGGGAAGCGGTAGGGCGGCAGTTCCAGGATGAAGGGCTCGTGGCTCGTCCATTTGCGCTTGAAGATCAGGGCGCTCACCATGGCCGTGGCGAAGCTCACCAGATAAAGGCTGAACAGCACCAGCGGCGCCTTGTCCGGCGCGAACAGGGCCCCGATGATGAACAGGAACACCTGCAGCCGGGCCGAGCAGAGGGAGAAGGGAATGACCATCATGGTGAGCAGGCGCAGGGCACGCGAGCGCATCACCCGGGTGCCCATCAAGGCCGGCACGTTGCAGCCGAAGCCCATGAGCAGCATGACGAAGCTGCGTCCGTCCAGGCCCAGGCGCGCCATCAGGGCGTCCATGAGGAACGCGGCCCGCGACAGGTAGCCGGTGTCCTCGACGATGGCCATGCACACGAAGAACAGGACGATCACCGGCACGAAGGCCGCGACCGTGCCCACGCCGTTGTAGATGCCGTCGATCATCAGGCCGGACAGCCAGGCCGGCGCGCCGGCGAAAAGCGGCAAGAGCACCGCATCCTTGAAGGCGCCCAGCAGCCACGACACGCCGTCCTGCAGCGGCTTGCCCAGGATGAACACCACGTGGAACAGGCCATACATCACCCCGAAAAAGATGGGCAAGCCCAGCCAGGGATTCAGCACGAGCCGGTCCAGCCGCTGGGTGAGTCCATCGGAAAGCTGGGGCGGAATGGTCACCGCGCGGGCGAGGATGTGTTCCATCTGCCGCTCGATGAGGGATTCATTGGCCAGCAGCCGACGCAGATCCTCCGGCCGCACCGGCTGCGACTGGCGCAGACGGCCACGGATGAGCTCCACCGCGGCGCCATAACCCTGGCCGTGCTTGGCCGACAGCAGCGCCACGGGCATGCCGAGTTCCGCCGCCATGCGCCGGGTGTCGATGCCGACCCCGAAGCGCGCCGCCTCGTCGGCCATGTTGAGCAGCAGCACGGCAGGCAGGCCTAGCTCGCGGACCTGGAGGGCGAGGGCGAGCTGGCGATCGAGCTGGGTGGCGTTGAGAATGACCACCACCAGATCGACGGGATTGTTCTCCAGGAAATGGCGCACGACCATCTCATCGTCGGAGAAACCGTGGATGTCGTAGATGCCGGGCAGATCGACGACCTCCACCATCTCGTCGCCCAGGAGGATCTTGGCCCCAAGCAGATCCACCGTGACGCCCGGCCAGTTGCCCACGCGCGCGGACGCGCCCGTGAGGCGGTTGAAAAAGGTGGACTTGCCCGTGTTGGGCATGCCCAGCAGCGCGATTCTCTTCACCGGTTCAGGCCCGTGCCACCTCGATGTGCTGCGCCTCACGCTGGCGCAGCATGACGTCGGTGCTGCCGATGCGCACCTGCAAGGGGCCCTTGCAGCAACCGCGGCGGATCAGGGCGACCCGCCGCCCGACGCGGAAACCCAGTGCCGCCAGACGGGCCTTGAGCGCGTCGTCGAAATGCACGGCGGTGATGACGGCGGTCTCGCCCGGTGCGAGGTTGGCCAGCGTTCCCATCAGCGTTTGCTCATATAGAAATGAGAATGGTTCTTGATTGTGCCACATCGCCCATGCCGATGCAAACCCGCGCGCCTGTCGCGTCGTTCCGCGCCGCGGCGCGCTCCATACGCTTTGCCAGGGCGGCCGCGCGGGCTGGTCACGGCCCTGCGGCAAGCAAGTTTTTTTGGCCCGCATGGGCTTTTGCGGTATGATGGTATCCCGTCTGTCGCAAGCCTTTCCCATGACCAAATTCATCTTCATCACAGGCGGGGTCGTCTCTTCACTTGGCAAGGGCATCGCCGCCGCGTCCCTCGGCGCCATCCTCGAATCCCGCGGCATCAAGGTCACGATGCTCAAGCTGGATCCCTACATCAACGTGGATCCAGGCACCATGAGCCCGTTCCAGCATGGTGAAGTCTTCGTCACCGAGGACGGGGCCGAAACCGACCTGGACCTCGGCCATTACGAGCGCTTCATCAGCCGCAAGATGACCAAGCGCAACAACTTCACCACGGGCCAGATCTACGACAGCGTGATCCGCAAGGAAAGGCGGGGCGATTACCTGGGCGGCACCGTCCAGGTCATTCCCCACATCACGGACGAGATCAAGCATTTCATCCGCCTGGGAGCCGGTGACGCGGAGGTGGCGGTGGTGGAGATCGGCGGCACCGTGGGCGACATCGAGTCGCTGCCCTTTCTGGAGGCGATCCGCCAGATGGCCATCGAGGTGGGCCGGGACAACGCCTGCTTCATCCATCTCACCCTCGTGCCCTACATCGCCTCGGCCGGCGAGATCAAGACCAAGCCGACGCAGCACTCGGTGAAGGAACTGCGCGAAATCGGCATCCAGCCCGACGTGCTGCTGTGCCGCGCCGACCGGCCGCTGCCCGACGACGAGCGGCGCAAGATCGCCCTGTTCACCAACGTGCCCGAGGAAGCGGTCATATCCGCCATCGACGTGGACAGCATCTACAAGATTCCGCGCATCCTCCACGACCAGCATCTGGACGACATCGTCTGCCGCAAGCTCAACCTCAACCCACCCCCGGCGAACCTCAAGGTGTGGGACGATCTGGTCTATGCCCTGGAGCATCCGCAGCACGAGGTGGACATCGCCCTGGTGGGCAAATACGTGGACCTCACCGAGTCCTACAAATCGCTGTCGGAAGCGCTCATCCATGCCGGAATCCACACCCGCAGCCGGGTGCGCATCCACTACATCGATTCCGAGAAACTGGAAGCCGGCGACACCAGCCTGCTCGAGGGCATGGATGCCATCCTGGTGCCCGGCGGCTTCGGCAAGCGGGGCGTGGAGGGAAAGATCAATGCCATTCGCTATGCCCGCGAACACCGGATTCCCTACCTGGGCATCTGTCTCGGCATGCAGCTGGCGGTGATCGAGTTCGCCCGCCACGTGGCGGGCATGTCCGGCGCCCACAGCACCGAATTCGATCCCGACACGCCTTACCCCGTGGTGGCGCTCATCACCGAATGGCGCGACCGCTCCGGGCAGCTGCTCCGCCGCAGCGAGCAATCCGACCTCGGGGGCACGATGCGGCTGGGTGGACAGGAATGCCGGCTGGTACCGGGCAGTCGCGGCCATCAGGCCTACGGCAAGGATCTGATCGTCGAGCGCCACCGCCATCGCTATGAAGTCAACAACACCCTGCTCGCGCAGCTGGAAGCGGCGGGCCTGAAGGTCAGCGGCCGCTCCACCGGCGAAGAGCACCTGTGCGAGATGATCGAGTTGCCCGATCACCCCTGGTTCGTGGCGGTGCAGTTCCATCCCGAGTTCACGTCCACGCCCCGGGCAGGGCATCCCCTGTTTTCCGCCTTCGTGCGCGCGGCCCTGGCGGAACGGGCCCGCAAGCAGCCGGCCGGCGCCGCCGAGCACGTCCTGCAGTCACGGAAAGAGAATCCATGAAGCTCTGTGGTTTCGAAGCCGGCCTGGATCAGCCGCTGTTCCTGATCGCCGGCCCGTGCGTCATCGAATCACGCCAGCTGGCCTTCGACACCGCGGGCGCGCTGAAGGAGATGTGTGCCGAGCTGGGCATCCCCTTCATCTACAAATCCTCCTACGACAAGGCCAACCGCAGCTCGGGCAGCTCGTTCCGCGGGCTGGGCATGGCCAAGGGGCTTGCCATCCTGGAGGAGGTGAGGAAAGAGATCGGGGTGCCGGTGCTCACCGACGTGCACACCGAAGCGGAGGTGGTGGACGTGCTCCAGACGCCCGCTTTCCTGTGCCGGCAGACCGACTTCATCCAGGCCTGCGCCGCCACCGGCAAGCCGGTGAACATCAAGAAGGGGCAGTTTCTCGCGCCCTGGGACATGAAGAACGTGGTGGAGAAGGCCAAGGCGGCCAACGGCGGTGCGGACACCATTCTGGTGTGCGAACGTGGCGTGTCCTTCGGCTACAACACCCTGATCTCCGACATGCGCGGCCTGGCCGTGATGCGCGAGACCGGCTGTCCGGTGGTGTTCGACGCCACCCACTCGGTTCAGCAGCCCGGCGGCCAGGGCACGCGCAGCGGCGGTCAGCGGGAATTCGTGCCCGTGCTGGCGCGCGCGGCCGTGGCGAGCGGTGTGGCCGGGATCTTCATGGAAACCCATCCCCACCCCGAGCAGGCGCTTTCCGATGGCCCCAACGCCTGGCCTCTGGGACACATGAAGGAACTGCTGGCCACGCTCAAGGAACTGGATGCGCTGGTCAAGCGCGCCGGTTTCATCGAGAACGCGTTTTTGTGAAAACCCAGGCCACGGGGGAAAGACCGGGTCCGCCTGCGCAGGGGCCGGTCTTGCCCGAAGCCGTGGTGAAGATGCAAAAGGAAAAAGGTAATGAGTGCAATCGTCGATGTCATCGCCCGCGAAATCCTCGACTCGCGGGGCAATCCCACCGTCGAAGCCGATGTCCTGCTGGAATCGGGCGTGATGGGCCGCGCCGCGGTGCCCTCGGGGGCGTCCACCGGCAGCAAGGAGGCCATCGAGCTGCGTGACGGCGACGCCCAGCGCTATGGCGGCAAGGGCGTGCTCAAGGCGGTGGAGAACGTCAACACGGAAATCTGTGAGGCCATCATCGGGCTCGACGCCGAGGAACAGACCTTCATCGACCGCACCCTGATCGAGCTGGATGGCACCGAAAACAAGGGCCGGCTGGGAGCCAACGCCATCCTCGCCGTCTCCCTCGCGGTGGCCAAGGCGGCTGCCGAGGAATCCGGGCTACCCCTGTACCGCTACCTGGGCGGCGCCGGCCAGATGCAGCTGCCCGTGCCCATGATGAACATCATCAACGGCGGAGCCCACGCCAACAACAGTGTGGACCTGCAGGAGTTCATGATCATCCCGGTGGGCGCGCCGAGCTTCCGCGACGCGGTGCGTTACGGTGCGGAGGTGTTCCACGCCCTGAAGAAGCTCCTGGATCATCGGGGCCACGTCACCACGGTGGGCGACGAGGGCGGCTTCGCGCCCAATCTCGCCAGCAACGAGGCCGCGCTGGAATTGATCGTGGAAGCGATCGAGGCCGCCGGCTACCTGCCCGGCGCCGACGTGGCCATCGGCCTGGATTGCGCCAGCTCCGAGTTCTATGAGGATGGCAAGTACGTCCTGGCCTCCGAGCGCAAGTCCATGACCTCGGCCGAATTCGCCGACTACCTGGCCGACTGGTGCGAGCGCTATCCCATCATCAGCATCGAGGACGGCATGAGCGAGCACGACTGGGAAGGCTGGAAGCTACTGACCCAGCGCCTGGGCAGGAAGATCCAGCTGGTGGGGGATGACGTGTTCGTCACCAACAGCCGCATCCTGCGGGAAGGCATCGCCCAGGGCATCGCCAACTCGGTCCTGATCAAGATCAATCAGATCGGTACCCTCACCGAAACCTTCAACTGCATCGAGACCGCCAAGCGGGCCCGATACACGGCGGTCGTGTCCCATCGCTCCGGCGAGACGGAGGACACCACCATCGCCGACATCGCGGTGGCGACCCATGCCATGCAGATCAAGACCGGCTCCCTGTCCCGCACCGAGCGTATCGCCAAATACAACCAGCTGCTCCGCATCGAGGAGGAGCTGGGCGACAACGCGAGCTACGCCGGGCGTGAAGCCTTTTACCAGCGGGGTTGAGGCAGGCAATGGATGACGGGGTTGTCGCGGGGCGCCATAGTAGGCATCATATTCTGCCAGGGGAAGCCGTGATTGTCCCGTCAAGGCTT
>JBBINK010000076.1:0-10954 GCA_037443925.1 Betaproteobacteria bacterium | reverse complement strand
ATGTCCTGGGCCACGGAGTACTGGCACTTCCTGCTGGCAGGCCTTTTCGTCGGCTTGGCGGGTGGCTCCTTCACGGTCGGCATTGCTTACGTGGCGCGGTGGTTCCCCAAGCATCAGCAGGGTCTCGCCATGGGCATCTTCGGGGCGGGCAATACCGGCGCGGCCGTTACCAAGCTGATCGCACCGATCATCGTGGTGGGCTACGGGTGGACCATGGTGCCGAAGGTCTACGCAGTGCTGATGCTGGTGACCGCCATCGTGTTCTGGTTCTTCACCTACACGGACCACTCGCACAATGTCGCGCGGCAGGCCACCCTGCGCGAACAGTTCGCTGCCTTCAAGGATCCCAAGGTGTGGCGCTACAGCCAGTACTACTCCATTGTGTTTGGCGGCTATGTCGCACTCGCGCTGTGGATGACCAAGTACTACGTGTCCGAGTACGGCTTCGACCTCAAGACCGCCGCCTTCCTCGCGGCCGCCTTCAGCATTCCCGGCGGTGTGCTGCGCGCGGTCGGCGGCTGGTTCTCGGACAAGTTCGGCGCACATACCGTCACCTGGTGGGTTCTGTGGATATCGCTCATGTGCCTGTTTTTCCTGTCCTACCCGCAAAGCAGCATCACCATTCAAACCGTCAATGGTCCTTACACCTTCCACATCGGGCTCAACGCCACGGTGTTCACCATCCTGCTCTTTACCCTGGGCGTGGTGTTCGCCATCGGCAAGGCGTCGGTGTTCAAGTACATCTCCGACGATTACCCACACAACATCGGCGTGGTTTCCGGGGTAGTCGGCCTGGCTGGCGGCCTGGGCGGCTTCCTCATGCCCATCATGTTCGGTGCGCTCGTCGACCTCACCGGCATACGGTCCTCCGCCTTCATGTTGATGTTTGGAATCGTCTGGGTCTCGCTGATGTGGATGTATTTCACCGAGGTGCGGCCCCTGGACAGAGCACGCGGCGTACCGCGGCACTCTGGTCCGGACATCATGGAATAGCGCGGTGGGTTGCGCGTGCTGATCGAGAACCGGAAGAGCGTCTAGGCCAAGCGAGGAGAGCACATGTCGATCGATATCAAGGAGTGGAACCCTGAAGATCCGAAGTTCTGGGAGACCAAGGGCAAGAGGATCGCCAACCGCAACCTGTGGATTTCCATCCCCAGCCTGCTGCTCGGTTTCGCCGTCTGGCTGATGTGGGGCATCATCACGGTGCAGATGGCCAACCTGGGCTTCCCCTTTAGCCAGGAAGAGTTGTTCACCCTGACCGCCATCGCCGGCCTGTCCGGGGCCACGTTGCGTATTCCCTCATCGTTCTTCATCCGCATCGCTGGCGGGCGCAACACCATTTTCCTGACGACAACGCTGTTGATGATTCCGGCCGTCGGCACCGGTATCGCCCTGCAGAGCAAGGATACACCGTTGGTCGTGTTCCAACTCATGGCTCTGCTTTCGGGCATCGGCGGCGGTAACTTCGCCTGCTCCATGTCCAACATCAGCGGGTTCTTCCCCAAGCGGCTGCAGGGCACCGCACTCGGACTCAACGCCGGCCTGGGCAACTTTGGTGTGACCACCATGCAGATTCTGATCCCACTGGTGATGACCACGGGGATCTTTGGCGCTCTGGCCGGCGACCCCATGACCCTGATCAAGGATTCGGGCTGGATTCTGGGCAAGATCCCCGCCGGCACACCTACCTACATTCAAAATGCCGGCTTCGTCTGGATGCTGTTTCTAGTGCCTCTGGCCTTCCTGACCTTCTTCGGGATGAACAACCTGCTCCCCCTGTCTCCGGGGATGGGCTCCACCCTGTCGTCCTTCGCCAAAATCCTGTGGCTGTACGGTCTGGCGCTGACCACCGCTGCCGTGGGCCTCTATTTCTACCTGCCCCCGCCCACCGGGAGGGGACTGCTGAACATGTGGGTCGCCTTGCCGCTCATCATGCTGGGCACGCTGCTGGTGATGAAGCTGGCCGCCTTTGGCGAGATGAAGGCCAACATCGCCAGGCAATTCGCCATCTTCAAGAACAAGCACACCTGGTCCATGACCGTGCTCTACGTGCTCACGTTCGGCTCGTTCATCGGTTTTTCCATGGCCCTGCCGTTGTCGATCAAGGTGATCTTCGGCGACAGCCACGTGTTCGATGCCGCTACTCAGACGTGGAGCCACGTCAAGAATCCCAACGCGCCATCCGCCCTCACCTACGCCTGGATCGGTCCCTTTGTCGGGGCGTTGGTTCGGCCCATCGGTGGCTGGATCTCCGACAAGCTGGGCGGCTCCATCGTCACTCAGACCATCTCTCTCATCATGGTGGTGGCATCGGCCTACGCGGGGTATCTGATGATGCAGGCCTACCATTCCGCCACGCCGGAGCAGTATTTCATGCAGTTCCTGGTGATCTTCGTGATCCTGTTCGCCGCCACCGGCATCGGCAATGGCTCCACCTTCCGCACCGTCGGCGTCATCTTCGACCGCGCCCAGGCCGGCCCGGTCCTGGGCTGGACCTCGGCAGTGGCGGCCTACGGCTCTTTCATCGCGCCCGAAGTGATCAAGGATCAGATCAAGGCCGGCACGCCTGAGAACGCCATGTACGGCTTTGCCATCTTCTACGCTCTGTGCCTGGTGCTGAACTGGTGGTTCTACCTGCGCAGCGGCAGCGAGATCCGGAACCCGTGATTGCCAGTGGACATAGGAGAAACACATGAGCCATTTCCTCGACCGACTGACCTATTTCGTCAGAAAGCGCGAGTCCTTTTCCAGCGGACATGGCGTCGTCACCTGCGAGGATCGCAAATGGGAAGACGCCTACCGCAACCGCTGGCGCCACGACAAAGTCGTGCGTTCCACCCATGGCGTGAACTGCACCGGTGGCTGTTCCTGGAAGATTTTCGTCAAGAATGGTCTGGTGGCCTTCGAGATGCAGCAGACCGACTATCCCAGGACGCGGGAAGACCTGCCGAATCACGAGCCCAGAGGATGCCAGCGGGGCGCTTCGTTCTCCTGGTACCTGTACAGCCCGCACCGCATCAAACATCCTCTGATCCGCGGGCGGCTACTGGACCTTTATCGCGCTGAACGGAAGGCCGGGAAGGACCCGGTCGAGGCCTGGGCTGCTATCCAGGGTGATCCGGCGAAGCGGGACAGGTACGTCAAAGTGCGTGGCCTCGGCGGCTTCGTGCGGACGACCTGGGACGAAGTGTTGGAGATCGTTGCCGCTGCCAACGTTTACACCATCCAGAAATGGGGACCGGACCGCATCTACGGCTTCTCGCCGATCCCAGCCATGTCCATGATTTCCTATGCTGCCGGCAGCCGTTATCTTTCCCTCATCGGCGGCGCCTGCGGCTCGTTCTATGACTGGTACTGCGACCTGCCCGTGGCCAGCCCGCAGACCTGGGGCGAACAGACCGACGTACCCGAGGCCGCGGACTGGTACAACTCCACGTACCTCATCATCACGGGCGCCAATCTGCCCATGACCCGAACCCCTGACGCGCACTTCGCCATTGAAGCGCGCTACAAGGGTGCCAAGGTCGTGTCCATGGCGCCGGATTATGCCGAGTATGTGAAATTCGCTGACCTCTGGATGCCGGTTCGGCAGGGCACTGATTCAGCGGCCTTCCTGGCCATGGGCCACGTGGCGCTCAAGGAATTCTACATTGAACGCCAGACACCCTATTTCCAGGAGTACGCGCGCAAGTACACCGACCTGCCCATGCAGGTGTTGCTCCGGCCACACGAGAAGGGGTATGTGACCGACCGCAACCTGCGCGCTTCCGATTTCGAAGGTGCCCTGGGGGAAGCAAACAATCCGGAATGGAAAACCATCGCCTTCGATGAGCTTTCCAACCAGTTCGTCGTGCCCAACGGCTCCATCGGCTTCCGGTGGGGCGAGGAAGGCAAATGGAACCTGCTTGAGCAAGCGGCCGGCCGCGATACGCGGCTAGAGCTGTCCTGCCAGGGGAAACCGGGCACCGAGGTCGTCGCCGTCGGCTTTCCCCATTTCGCACCCGGTGAACCGGGGCTGCTGTACCGCAACGTGCCGGCGCGCCGCGTGAGGCTGGCCGACGGCAGCGAGGCCCTGGTCGCTTCGGTGTTCGATCTGCTGGTCGCGCAGTATGGCGTCGACCGAGGCCTTGGCGGCGAAAACGTCGCCCGCTCCTACGACGATGCGGCGGTACCCTACACGCCGGCCTGGGCGGAGAGAATCACCGGCGTCAAGCGCGCCGATCTCATCCGCACCGGCCGCGAGTTCGCCGACAATGCCGCCAAGACCCATGGCAAGTCCATGGTCATCATGGGCGCCGCCATCAACCACTGGTACCACCACGACCAGTCCTACCGCGCCATCATGAATCTCCTGCATCTGTGCGGCTGCGTTGGCCAGAGTGGCGGCGGCTGGGCCCACTACGTCGGACAGGAGAAGCTGCGGCCGCAGGCGGGCTGGGCCCCCATCGCGTTTGCCCTCGACTGGCACCGCCCGCCGCGCCACCAGAATTCCACCTCCTACTGGTACTTCCACACCGACCAGTGGCGCTACGAGACGGTGAAAGCCGACCAGCTCCTGTCACCGGCGGGCAAGCACCGCTACAAGGGCTACGCGCTCGCCGACTACAACGTGGTTTCCGCCCGTCTCGGCTGGCTGCCAGCCAATCCACACTTCAACAGGAATCCGCTGGAGATCGCCAAGGACGCCGAGAAGGCGGGCGCCACCGACGAGGCCGGCGTGGCGAAGTACGTTGCCGACCAACTCAAGAGCGGCGCGCTGGACATGGCCTATGCCGACCCGGACGCGCCGGAAAACTGGCCGCGCAACCTGATCGTGTGGCGGGGCAATCTCATCGGCACATCGGCCAAGGGGCATGAATACTTCCTCAAACATCTATTGGGCGCCCAGAATGGCGTCCTGCAGGAAGGTGGATCGGGCAACGACTGCAAGGAAGTGAAATGGCGCGACGAGGCGCCCGTGGGCAAGCTGGACCTCATGGTGGACATCAACTTTCGCCTCAACTCCACCGGCGCCTATTCGGACATCATCCTGCCCACGGCCACCTGGTACGAGAAGAACGATCTCAACACCACGGACATGCATCCCTTCATCCACCCGCTGTCCGAAGCCGTGTCCCCAGGCTGGGAGTCCAAGTCCGACTGGCAGATCTTCAAGGCCCTGGCGAAGAGATTCTCCGAGCTCGCCGCCAAGCACCTTGGGGTAAGGAAGGACGTGGTGTCGCTGCCCATGCAGCACGATTCGCCCTTTGAGCTTGCCCAGCCGCTGGGCCAGGTGAAAGACTGGAAGAAGGGCGATTGCGACCCCATCCCCGGCAAAACCATGCCCCTCATCAAGGTCGTCGAGCGCGATTATGGACAGACCTACAACAAGTTCATCGCCCTTGGCCCTTTGATGACCAAGCTGGGCAACAACATCAAGGGTCTGGACTGGAACACCGAGGATGAGTACAAGGAGCTTGCCAGCCTCAACCGGACCGTGCGCGAGCCTGGCGTATCGTATGGCATGCCCAGCCTGGAGGAGGACATCGCCGTATGTGATGCAGTCCTACGACTCGCGCCTGAAACAAACGGCGAGGTGGCGCACAAGTCGTGGTCGGCGCTGTCCAAGAAAACCGGCATCGATCACCACCATCTGTATGCAGGGCGTCAGGAGGACAAGATCACCTTCCGCGAGATCCAGGTCCAGCCGAGGAAGATCATCACCGCTCCGACCTGGTCTGGCATCGAGTCCGAACACGTCTCCTACACTGCAGGCTACACCAACGTTCACGAGCACATCCCGTTCCGCACCCTAACCGGTCGAGCGCACTTCTATCAGGACCACGAGTGGATGCTGGACTTCGGCGAAGGCTTCTGCTGCTACCGACCACCCATCGATATGCAGGAGCACAAGAAGGTGCCCGAGAGTGTGTTGAAATCACCGCACCTGGTGTTGTCGTGGATCACGCCCCACTCCAAATGGGGCATCCACTCGACCTATCAGGACAACCTGCGGATGCTCACCCTGTTCCGTGGTGGCCCCTATTTCTGGATTTCGGAAGAAGACGCCAAGAGCATCGGCATCCAGGACAACGACTGGGTCGAGGCGGTCAACGCCAACGGCGCCACGGTAGCGCGTGCCGTGGTCAGCCAGCGCGTGCCACGCGGGATGGCGCTGATGTACCACGCCCAGGAGAAGAACGTGAACGTGCCCGGCAGCCCCACCACCGGGAAACGCGGCGGCATCCTCAACTCGGTGACCCGTGTGGTGGTCAAGCCCACCCACATGATTGGCGGCTATGCCCAGCTCGCCTACAGCTTCAACTACTACGGACCGGTTGGGTCCAACCGTGACGAGGTGGTGGTGGTGCGCAAGATCGCCGACGCCGACGTGGATTGGCTGGAGCGGCCACTGACACCAGAGCGAGAGCAGCAGCGTAATCCCGTCGGTATTGGCCCACGTTGATGCAGGGCAGGAACAGGAGAACACCATGAAAGTCAGAGCCCAATTCGCCTTCGTCTTCAATCTGGACAAGTGCATCGGCTGCCACACCTGCTCGGTCACCTGCAAGAACGTGTGGACCAACCGCAAGGGCGTCGAGTATGCCTGGTGGAACAACGTCGAATCCAAGCCCGGCATCGGCTATCCCAAGCAATGGGAGAACCAAGAGATCTGGCGCGGCGGCTGGGAGTTGAAGGATGGCAAGCTCCAGCTCAAATCCGGCTCCAGGCTCGAGCGGCTGCTCAACATCTTCGCCAACCCGGACATGCCGGAGATCGACGACTATTACGAACCCTTCACCTTCGACTACGCGCACCTGCAGAACGCGCCACTGTCCGAGGCCGCGCCCACCGCGCGCCCGCTGTCGCAGATCACCGGCGATCGTATCGACAAGATCCAGTGGGGTCCCAACTGGGAGGACGATCTTGCCGGCGAGTACGACAAGCGTGCCCGCGACGTCAACATGCGCGGCCTGGAAAAGCAGATCTATTCGCAGTTCCAGAACACCTTCCACATGTACCTGCCGAGGATCTGCAACCACTGCATCAACCCGGCCTGCGTCGCGGCCTGCCCCTCCGGCGCCATGTACAAGCGCGAGGAGGACGGCATCGTGCTGGCCGACCAGGACAAGTGCCGCGGCTGGCGCATGTGCGTGTCGTCCTGCCCGTACAAGAAGGCATTCTACAACTGGGAATCGGGCAAGGCCGAGAAGTGCATCGGCTGCTACCCGCGAGTGGAATCGGGCATGCCCACGGTGTGCTCGGAATCCTGCGTCGGCCGCATCCGCTATAACGGCATGATGCTCTACGACGCCGATCGGATCGCTGAACTGGCCTCGACGCCGAACGTTCAGGATCTGTACGAGGCGCACCTGCGCATCTTCCTCGATCCCAATGACCCCAGGGTGATCGAACAGGCCAGGAGAGACGGCATCCCCGAGGACTGGCTGGACGCCTGCCGCCGTTCGCCAGTCTGGAAGATGGCGATGGAATGGAAGGTGGCGTTCCCGCTGCATCCCGAGTTCCGCACCCTGCCCATGGTGTGGTACGTGCCGCCGCTCTCCCCGGTGCAGTCGGCCATTGACCAAGGGCAACTGCCGACCGGTCCGGACGGCGTCATTCCCACCGCGGACGTGTTGCGTCTGCCCCTGAAGTATCTGGCCAGTCTGCTCACGGCCGGCAAGGAAGAGCCCGTGCGCCAGGCCTTGAACAAGATGCTGGCGATGCGCTCTTACCAGCGTTCGGTCCATGTCGAGGGCAAGGCTGACACCAGCGTCCTCGACGCCGTCGGCTTGACCGAGCAGCAGGCGAAAGACATGTACCGACTCATGGCCATCGCCAACTATGAAGAGCGATTCGTGGTTCCGACGAGTCACGAAGAGATGCGGTTGGAGGATTACCATGGCTTCCAGGGCCAGAACGGCTTCACTTTCGGCAACGATTCCTCGCCCGGCATTTCCGCGCACTCGCTTTTCCCAGAGCGGCGCAAGGAGACAGTCGAGCCCAGGGAAGAAGCACCCTTCCGCGGCGAATGAAGGAGACCGACATGCTGCTATTCAAAGTGCTCTCCGCGCTGTTCGAGTACCCTGATGCGGAACTGGTTGCGGCGCTGCCCGAACTGATGACGGCGCTGGCCGACGACGCCGGCATCACGGCGGCGGAACGCAAGGCCATCGCCGATTTCGCCGGCTGGCTCGCCGACACCGATCTGACCGAGGCGGAGGCGCTCTACGTCAAAACCTTCGACATGGCGCCGGAACATGCCCTGCACCTTACCCACCAGCTGTTCGGCGACGACAGGAACCGTGGCCCGGCGCTCATCGATCTCACCGAGTACTACAAGAGCTACGGCTTGGAAATCGATGGCAACGAACTGCCTGACTACCTGCCGCTGGTGCTGGAATTCGCGTCCACACTGGAAGAAGTGGAGGCACGCGTTTTCCTCGAGCCCTTCTCCAAGGCGATTGCCCAGCTCGGCGCCAATCTTGCCGCAGCCGAAAGCCCATGGGCGGCCTTGGTGAACCTGATCGAAGAGCGCGCACGTTTGGTACCGGGCACCCTACACCTTGCCCCACAGCCAGTGAGCGATGGCATGTGTCACGACGACGAATGTGATCCGCCCGTTACCTGGGACGCGCCTGTGCAGGCGGTCACACGACGCGTCGTCGCCGGCCGCTGAAACCAATAGAAGGAGCACATCATGGACATCCACACCTTCGTCTTTGGCGTCTATCCCTATATTGCCATCACGGTATTCCTTCTGGGCAGCTGGATCCGCTTCGATCACGAGCAATACACGTGGAAAAGCGACTCCAGCCAACTGCTGTCGAAGAAGGGCATGCGCTTTGCCAGCAACGTCTTCCACATCGGCATACTGGGCATCTTCTTCGGTCACCTGATCGGCCTGCTGACACCGCACCACGTGTTCCTGGCTCTGGGCATCTCGGACATGACGCACCAGTACATGGCCATGTATGCCGGCGGCGTCTTCGGCCTGATGGTGATCGTCGGCGGTACGCTGCTGTGGCTGCGGAGGTTACTCAATCCCCGCGTACGGGCCGCATCCCGCTGGATGGACATCAACATTCTCGGCTGGTTGGTGGGCACCGCCATCGTTGGCTTTTCCACCATCTTCTGGTCCATGGGCCACGCTGCGAAAGGGGATGCGACGGTGATGCTGCGCCTCGCAGAGTGGGTGCAGAGCATCGTGATGCTGAACCCGGCGCCGGATCTGTTGCGTGAGGTGGACTGGGTATTCAAGCTCCATATCTTTTTGGGTCTGTCCGTTTTCCTGTTCTTTCCTTTCACCCGACTGGTGCACGTCTGGAGCGCGCCGGTCACCTACCTCGTCCGCGCCTATCAGGTCGTTCGGACCAAGCGCGGCCTTGTCCGCAGCTGAGCTTCCCCCTTGCCCGGCCACGTTTCATCGGTTCCCTGGCCGGGCTCTTTTTTTCCCGTAGCGAGCGACTCACCGTAGTAACATTGGGACGACACGGATGTGGGCGCGAGTACAGCAGCTGACACGCCTTGTGAGGGGGCTACTGCTCGCCAGAGCGTTGGGGCCGGTATGGGCGCTTGCGCGGATCCCTTAGGCGCCATAAGGAACTGACTCGGCTCAACCGAGCGCAGCACGACTTGCGCTGGCATTCGCCTGGCGTGGGCCGTGGAACGAGACTTCCCCTCGGAGGCGATGCTGGGCGTCGTGACTCCCGTGGCCTCTCCGTGACGATCATGCTGGGGCTGTGCGCGGAACGGCCACTCTGGCAATGGAAGGCATGGCGGACCACCTGTGTTCGGCAATCCATCTGGGCATCGCGGCCCAAGGACAGGCGCAGCGATATGGCTGCTGGGCCCCGCGCCGTGGTGGTCGTTGGGGCGGCTCCGTGTGGTACCCTCGCGGGTTGAAAAAGGGAGGGGCCGGGATGGGGTTGCCCGGTTCCCGCTGTGGACGATGGAATGAGGGATGGACGAATCCACGAACGGACATGCCGCCGGCTCGCCCGATGAGTGGCTGACGAAGCACGGCCCGGCGTTGTACCAATACGCGCTCATGCACACCCGGGATGCCCACCGGGCCGAGGAGCTGGTGCAGGAGACCCTGCTCGCGGCCTTGCAGGGAAGGGATCGGTTCACGGGTGGCTCCTCCGTCCGGACCTGGCTGATCGGCATCCTCAGGCACAAGCTCCTCGACCTGTACCGGCGGGATGCCCGCGAAGTCTCCCTGGAGGCCATGGCTGGGGCGGAGGACGAGGAAGAGGTCATGGCCGAGGCCTTTTTCGAGTCCGACGGGCACTGGCGGGAGCGCCCCGCGGACTGGGGCAATCCCCAGGAACTGCTGGAGCGGGCCCAGTTCATGGCCATCCTGCAGCGCTGCCTGGATGCCCTGCCCCCCCGGCTGGCCCGCCTGTTCCTCCTCAGGGAGCTCATGGAAGAGACCACCGAAAATATTTGTCAGGAATTGTCCATCACGCCGACTAACCTGTGGACGATGCTGTATCGGGCCCGTTTGGGGCTCCGGCGGTGTCTCGACCGGAACTGGGTCGGCTCGATGTGACCTTCGTCCGGGGATGATGAAGATGCTGACGTGCAAGGATGCAAGCCAACTGATTTCTCAGCGCCTGGAACGCCCCCTGGGTTTTCGGGAGTGGCTGGGTCTGCGGCTGCACCTCCTGATCTGCCTGTACTGTCGCCGTTTCGAGCGGCAGGTGGCCCTGATGCACCAGGCCCTGCGCGAGCTGGGAAGGCGCATCGAGGCCGGCGAGCCAGGCATCGCGGAAGACGTCGAACTCAGCCCCGAGGCACGGGAGCGCATTCGCAAGGCGTTGGCCGAGTGTGGCGCTCACGGGCACTGAATCGATCCGGTTCTCCGGGACCATCGTTCCAAACAGCCCATCCGGGCGAAACGACGTGACGACCTTTATTATTGATCCGGCCAAGATAAACTTGAATCAAGCGGCGTATTTGACGGGGTCAT
>JBBINK010000075.1:0-10962 GCA_037443925.1 Betaproteobacteria bacterium | reverse complement strand
CTTGCCCAGCACATAGCCGCCGGCCGCTTCCAGCCGTCGCACCACCGCGGCCGATTCCGCCGGAATCCGGCCCCGGGCCGCTGGCGTGCCCCATTCCGTGGGGATGCCCGCCGTATCGATGATGTCCTTGACCGCCACCGGCACCCCGGCCAGACCGTGCGCGGCATCCGCCGGCGCGCTATCCAGGGCGCGCTGGAGCGCGGCGTCGCCGTCAAGCCAGGCGAAGGCGTGCAGTCGGGGTTCGAGGGCCCGGATGCGCGCCAAGAGCGCCGCCAGGTACTCGGCCTTGGAGAATTCGCCGCGGCGCAGGGCCGCGACCACTTGGTTCAACCCCAGGCGATGCATCGCAGCTCCCCGCCCGGCCGCCCACCGTCACTTGTAGAGCAGCTGCGGCAGCCACAGGCCGATCGAAGGCCACAGGTACAGCAGTGCCATCGCCAGCACCTGAATGGCCATGAAGGGCATCATGCCGGCGAAGATCTGGTTCAGGCTCACGTGGGGCGGCGACACACCCTTGAGATAGAAGGCGGCCATCGCCACCGGCGGCGACAGGAAGGCCGTCTGCAGGTTGAGCGCCACCATCAGCCCGAAGAACAGGGGATCGATGTTGAAGTGCGCCAGCAGCGGAATGAAGATGGGCATGAAGATCACGATGATCTCCGTCCATTCCAGCGGCCACCCCAGGATGAAGATGATGAACTGGGACAGCAGCATGAACTGGGTCGGCGTCATGTTCAGCGACAGCACCCATTTCTCGACGATCTCCTGTCCGCCCAGCAGGGCGAAGGCGGCGGAGAAGATCGAGGATCCCACGAACAGCCAGCAGACCATGGCCGAGGTCTTGGCGGTGAGGAACACCGATTCCTTGAGCACGCCGAAGTTGAGCTGGCGGTAGGCCGCCGCGAGCAGGAACCCGCCCAGCGCCCCCACGGCCGCGGCCTCGGTGGGGGTAGCCAGCCCGAAGACGATCGAGCCCAGCACCGCCAGGATCAACAGAGCCAGCGGGAAGAACGACCCCAGCAGCACCTCCAGCCGGACGAAGGTGAACACGGCATAGAAGGCGAACAGCAGCGCGGTGCCCACACCGAGGGTCACCCAGAACCAGCGGGGTGCGGGGCGCGCCGCCTCGGTCCCGGCAGCCGGGGATGGGGACGGTGCCGGTGCGGCCTCGGTCGCGGCCGCAGCGGGTGGCGCCTCGGCGGCCACCGCCGGCGGCGCCCCTTCGGGCGGCGGTTCCTGCACGCCGTCCGCGGGTGGCTCGGCCACACCGTCGGCGAGGGGCTCCTGCACCCCGTCCGCGATGGGTTCCTCGGCCCCGGCGGCCGGCGCCTCACTGCCCACCCCCATCTCCTGCAGGCCGTGGGTGTCGGCCACCTCGACCGGAGCCGTGACCGACCGATAGGTCAGGCCCATGGCGCCGAACCAGACGAGCGCCGGCAGCAGCGCGATGACCAGCTGGCCCAGAATCCGGCGCGTGGGCACGGCCTCGTTGCGCCGCCCCCGCAGGGCGCCCAGCAGGCCCGGCAGCGCCCGCTCGCTGATGGTGTCCGAGATGCCCTTCATCCAGGCAGCGAGGGGAATGGACCGCTCCTCCTGGGACAGGGGAGGGGCCAGCTCGGGCTTGAGCTTGGCCACGATGATCACGTAGCCCACGTACAGGGCCGCCAGCAACAGCCCCGGGAAGAAGGCGCCGGCATAGAGCTGGACCACGGAAACGCCGGCCGTCGCGCCATAGACGATGAGCAGCACCGAAGGCGGGATCAGGATGCCCAGGCAGCCGCCGGCGGTGATGGTGCCCGCCGACAGCCGGATGTCGTAGCCGGCGCGCAGCATGGCCGGAAACGCCAGCAGGCCCATCAGGGTCACCACCGCGCCGATGATGCCGGTGGCGGTGGCGAACACGGCACAGGTGATGAGCGTGGCCACCGCGAGCGAGCCCGGCACACGGGCCATGGCCAGATGGATGCTGTGGAACAGCGATTTGATCAGGTTGGCCCGCTCCACCAGGTAGCCCATGAACACGAACAGGGGTATGGCGATCAGCACGTCATTGGACATCACGCCATAGGCGCGCTGCACCATCAGGTCCAGGGTCTGCTCCACCGCGAGCTCGGGGTTGACGCTGCGATAGGCCAGCCAGGTGAACAGCACGCCCATCCCCATCAGGGTGAAGGCGGTGGGAAAGCCGAGCATGATGGCCACCACGATCAGGGCCAGCATGATCAGGCCGAGGTGGCCGTTGGTGAGATTGCCCCAGGGCGTGAGCACGGCCACGGCGATGAGGATCGCCGCCATCAGGGCGAAACCGAAACGCAATTCCTTCCTCACTGCCTGCCCTCCTGCCGGATGACGTATTCATCGAGGCGGGCGATGTCCTCGTCCCTGACTTCCACCATCTTCTTGAGTTTGTCCACGTCCACTTCTTCCACGTCCTCCACGCGGGAAGGCCACGCCCCGTCACGCAGGCAGATCAGGCAACGGATGATTTCGACCAGCCCCTGGAGCAGCAGGAAGAAACCCGCCACCGGGATGACGTACTTGAACGGATATAGGGGCAGCGGCTCAGGGCTGAAGGTGTTCTCCCGGATGGCGAAGGAATCCCCCGCATAGTTCCAGCCGGCGTAGGTCAGCGCGAAGATGCCGGGCAGGAAGAACACGATGTACAGCACCAGGTCGATCGCCGCCTGGGTGCGCGGCTCGAAGAAGCCATAGAGAATGTCTCCGCGCACGTGGCCGCCATGGGCGAGGGTATAGGCCCCGGCCATCATGAACAGCACGCCATAGAGCATGACCTGGGCATCCTGCACCCAGGCGTGGGGATTGTGGAGCACGTAGCGGGAAAACACCTCCCAGCAGATGAGCAGGGTGAGCGCGACGATGCTCCAGCCACTCGCACGCCCGACGAAGGTGCTCACCTTGTCCACCGTGAACAACAGCTTCTTCATTGGAGATCATCCAGGGAAAAGAGGGAAAACCGGCGGCCCGGAATCCGGGCCACCGTCGCGACGCCCGCGCCGGCTTCAGGCTTTCTTCTTGGCGAAGAAATGGTTGTAGGCCATCTTGTAGTCGACGTTGGTGTCGTTCTGCCAGCGGGCCGCACGGGCGGCGAAGGCACGCTGGGAATCGAGCACCTTCTTGAACATGGGGTTCTCGGCGCTCTTGGCAGCGGTGATCTTGTCCCATGCCGCGAGCTGGGCCTTGAGGATGGCATCCGGCGTCTTGTAGAACTTCACGCCCTGCTTGGTCGCCATTTCCATGTAGTCCTTGGAGTAGCGCTCGATGGCCTTCCACGACATGTCGGCGGACGCGGCCTCCACGGCGTGCTTGATGATGGCCTTGTGCTCGGCGCTGAGGGCGTCGTATTTCTTCTTGTTGAACAGGATCTCGAACTGCTCGCTGGCCTGGTGGAAGCTTTGCAACATGCACACCTTGGCCACGTCGGGAAAGCCCAGCACGCGGTCCGAGGAGGCATTGTTGAATTCCGCCGCATCGAGCAGGCCCCGGTCCATGGCCGGCACGATCTCACCGCCGGGCAGGGGCGTGACCGCGGCGCCCAGCTCCTTGAAGATGTCCACCGCCAGGCCCACGGTGCGGTATTTCAGCCCCTGGAAATCCTGGACCTTGGTGACGGGTTTCTTGAACCAGCCCAGAGGCTGCGTGGGCATGGGCCCGTAGAGCATGGACACCACGTCCATGTTCATGGACTTGTAGATCTCGTCGAGCAGCTCCTTGCCGCCGCCGTAGTAGTGCCAGGCCAGCACCATGTTCGGGTCCATGCCGAAGGCCGGGCCGGAACCCCACAGCGCCACCGCGGAGTTCTTGCCATACCAGTAGGCCACCACGCCATGGCCACCGTCGAGGGTGCCCTTGTTCACGGCGTCCAGCAGGTCGAAGGCCTTGACCACGGCGCCGGCCGGCAGCACCTCGATTTTGAGCTCCTTGCCGGACATGGCATTGACCTTCGCCGCGAAATCCAGCGCGTACTCGTGGAAGATGTCCTTCGCCGGCCAGGTGCTCTGGAAACGCAGCGTGACGGTGTGCTGGGCCTTGGCGATCATGGGGAAGCCCAGGGCCGCCGCGCCCGTGGTGGCGGCCGCCGCAGCGCCCAGAAACCGGCGCCGGCTCACGCCGCCGGTGGTCGCGGATGGGGTTGATGGGGTTTTCTTGTTGCTCATGTCTGCCTCCTGAGGGTGGTTGAGGGAAGGGACGAAGTTTCGGGGTTTGTGCCCATCGATCCTGCTAGCGCCTGCCTGTGTTTTTTGTATCGTGAAATCACGTACTGGCTGATGGTAAAGCGTAGCCCCCGGCGAGGATATTTTCAAGACAGGGTGGACCGCTTCACAGGGTGGGCATGGCCAGCCCACCGGCGACATCCGCGGCTGGCGAGGCCGGCCAGCGGGTGGTGACGGTTTTGGTACGAGTATAGAACCGGATGCCCTCCATGCCGTGCACGTTCAGGTCGCCGAACAGGGATTGCTTCCACCCGCCGAAGGAGAAGAAGGCCATGGGCACGGGGATGGCGACGTTGATGCCCACCATGCCCACTTCGACCTCGTGCTCGAAGCGGCGCGCGGCGGCACCGGAGCGGGTGAAAAGGGCCGCACCATTGCCATAGGGGTTGCGGTTGATGAGGTCGATGGCCTCGTCGAGATGGGGCACGCGCAGGACCACCAGCACGGGGCCGAAGATCTCCTCGCGATAGATGTCCATGCCGGGGGTCACGTGGTCGAACAGGGTGGGCCCCACGAAGAACCCCCGCTCCGCACCGGGCACGACACCGCCGCGCCCGTCCAGCACCAGACGCGCGCCCTGGGCCACGCCGCTCGCGATCAGGCCGACGATACGATCCCGATGGGCCGCGGATATCACCGGCCCCATGTCCACGTCGGAAACGCTGCCCGGCCCTACGCGCAGGGCCGCGGCGCGCTCGCGCACCCGCTCCACCAGGGCATCACCCACGTCGCCCACCGCCACCACCGCGGAGATGGCCATGCAGCGTTCGCCAGCCGAGCCATAGGCCGCGCCCACGAGGGCATCCGCGGCGAAGTCGAGATCCGCGTCGGGCAAGACCACCGCGTGATTCTTCGCCCCGCCCAAAGCCTGCACCCGCTTGCCATGGCGCGCCGCCGTCTCGTACACATGGCGCGCCACGGCCGTGGAGCCGACGAAGGAGATGGCGGCGACGTCCGGATGGCGCAGGAGTGCCTCCACGGCTTCCCGGTCGCCGGGCACGACGTTGAGCACGCCGTCGGGCAGGCCGGCATCGCTCGCCAGCTCGGCCATGCGCAGGCTGCAGCTGGGCACCTTCTCCGAGGGCTTGAGCACGAAGGTGTTGCCACAGGCCAGTGCGAGGGGAAACATCCACAGGGGCACCATGGCCGGGAAATTGAAGGGCGTGATGCCCGCGCACACGCCGACCGGCTGCAGCAGGGAATGACAGTCCACGCCCCGGCCCACGTCCCCGGCCTGTTCCCCCTTCAGCAGATGGGGCGCGCCCATGGCGAATTCGACCACCTCGATGCCCCGCTGCAGGGAGCCGGCGGCATCCGCCAGGGTCTTGCCGTGCTCTTGGCTGATCAGTCGGGCCAGTTCCTCGCGATGGCGCTCCAGTCGGTCCCGGAAGCGGCCGAGGATGCGGGCCCGACGCAGGGGCGTCACCGCCCGCCATGCCGGTGCCGCCGCGTTGGCGGCGGCCACGGCGCGGTCCACGTCCGCCGCGCCGGCCAGTTCCACGTGCCGCACCACTTCGCCGGTGGCGGGATCGAACACCTCGCCGACGCGCCCGCTGCTGGCCGCCTGGGGCTTGCCGCCGATCCACGGGGAAAGGGTGGGTAGTCCCATCATGCCTGCTCCACGATGATGATATGCACCCGGTAAGGGCCGTGCGCGCCCAGGGTGACGGTCTGCTCGATGTCCGCCGTGCGCGACGGACCCGAGATGACATTCACCGCCCGCGGCCAGGCCCGCGCCTCCCGGCGCAGCCGGTCGAAGGCGTCTTCCATCGTGTCCACGATGGCAGAGGCCGGCAGCACGGCGATGTGCGTCTCGGGCAGGAGACTGGTGGTGGCGTGGGTGGTCACGCCCGAGATCACCATCAGGCTGCCCGTCTCGGCGATGCCCGCGAAGGCACCGGTCACGCCCACCGGGTCCGACGGCCCCGCCGGCCGGAACAGGGCATGGGCGCCGGCACCTGCCCAGTCCAGGTCCCGCAGTTCCGGCCAGCACACCAGACGCGGCAGCAGGCCCGCTTCGGCGAGATAGCGGCTCACCTCCGCGGGCACCTCGTCCCGCCGCGCGACCTGGGCCACGGTGCTGGCGAGCCGCTGCGCCCGTTCACGAAAACGGCCGACCCGATCGCCCCCGGCGGCCGGGGCAGGCCCCCGGGGATGGGCCGCGATGCGGGCCGTGATCGCCGGGCCGTTGCCCGGGCTGCGCACCGCCCGCAGTCGGGCGAGGATGCGTTGCCGCGCACTCATGGTCGTCTGCCCCGATGGTAGAGCTCATGGAAGGTGCGTCCCGCGGGCGCGGGCAGATCGCGTCCGGCGGTCCACGCGCCCGCGCCAGGCAGGCGGGACAGCCGCCCCCGCCGGCCGGCCAGGGCGGCGAGCAGGCGCACGCCGAGGGCGGCCAGGCCATGGTACAGACGCGGATGGCAGGCCAGCCCGCGCCACAGCCAAAGCAGCAGGCGCTCGCGCCGCGGACGCAGAAGGGCCTGGTGCTCCGCGCGCCGCAGAGCGCGCAACAGGTCCGGCAGGGGGATGTCCACGGGGCAGACTTGCGCGCACCGGCCACACAGCGTCGAGGCATCAGGCAGGGGCGAGGCGCGCTCCAGGCCGGCGTAGGCCGGCGTCAGGATGGCCCCCATGGGTCCCGGATACACCCAGCCGTAGGCATGGCCGCCCACGCTCTGATAGACGGGACAATGATTCATGCAGGCGCCACAACGGATGCAGCGCAGGATGGGCGCAAGCGCCGTGCCCGCCAGCCGGCTGCGCCCGTTGTCCAGCAGAATGATGTGGAAATGCTCCGGCCCGTCGCGCTCGTGCACCCCGCGCACCCCCGTGAGCAGGGACACATAGTTGGTGATGGACTGGCCGGTGGCGGACCGGGGAAGCAGCCGCAGCAGCGTGGCCGCATCCTCCAGCGTGGGCACCACCTTCTCGATGCCGGTGATGGCCACGTGCACCCGGGGCAGCGTGGTGGCGAGCCGGCCGTTGCCCTCGTTGGTGACGATCAGCACCGACCCGGTCTCGGCGATCAGGAAATTGGCGCCGGTGATGCCCATGTCGGCCGACAGAAAATGGGGCCGCAGAACGTCCCGCGCCTGCCGAGTGAGCCCGGCGATGTCCGTCTGGCGCGGCTGGTGATGGTGCGCGGCGAACAGGTCGGCGATCTCGTCCCGGGTCTTGTGCAGCACCGGCGCCACGATGTGGGACGGGGGCTCGTGGGCGAGCTGCAGGATGTATTCGCCCAGATCGCTTTCCACCACCTGGATGCCCGCCGCCTCGAGGGCCTCGTTGAGGGCGACCTCCTCGCTCACCATGGATTTGGACTTGACCGCCTTGCGCACGCCGTGGCGGCGCGCGATGTCGATGACGATGCGCTGCACGTCGGCGGCATCCTCCGCCCAGTGGACGGTGGCGCCGCGCGCGGTGGCCTGCGCCTCGAAGTGCTCCAGCCAGGCATCCAGACGCGCCAGGACCTCGTCACGGATGGCCGTGGCATGGGCCCGCACCGCGGCGGGATCGTCCAGCTCCCGCAGCGCCTCGGCGCGGCCCTGGACGAATTTGGCCTCGGTGCGGCGCAGGGCCTGCCTGAGCGTGGGATCGGCCAGGGCCTTCCGGGCATTGCGCAGGAAGTGCATGGACTTCACGTCCATGGCCCCTCCCCCTGCGTGCCCGCCAGCACCTCGGCCACATGGAACACGCGCGTGGCCTGATCGCCCCGTCGCCGCAGGCGCCCCTCGATGTGCAGCAGGCAGCCCACGTCCCCCGCCACCACCGCGTCCGCGCCGCTGGCCCGGATGGCCTCGCATTTGTCGTCCGCCAGGCGCACGGAAATGTCGGGAAATTTCACCGAGAACGTGCCACCGAACCCGCAGCAGGCCTCGGCGCCGGGCAGCTCGCACAGGGACAGTCCCGGCAGCTTCTGCAACAGTTGCCGGGGTTGGCTCTTCACCCCCAGCTCGCGCAGCCCGGAACAGGCGTCGTGGTAGGCGATGCGGCCGTGGTAGGAACCCGGGGGGCGTTCCAGACGCGCCACCTCCACCAGGAACGCGGTGAGCTCCCAGGTGCGGGCGGCCAGCGCCGCGACTTCCCGCCCCTCGCGGCTGACCGGGTCGAACAGGCGGGGCGCGTGCACGCGCAACATGCCCGCGCAGGAGCCGGAAGGGACGACCACGTAATCACAGTCGGCGAAGGCCGCGGCCCACCTGAGCACCAGGCGACGGGCACCATCGTCGTCACCCGCGTTGTAGGCGGGCTGGCCACAGCAGGTCTGATCCCGGGGCACGACCACCCTCAGGCCCGCGGCCTCGAGCAGGCGAAGCGCCGCGAACCCCACGGATGGCCGCATCAGATCCACGAGACAGGTCACGAACAGTCCGACGCGCACGACGACACCTGCAGGTACATGGCCACCAGTGTAATGAAAACGCCCTTGGCCGTGTCGAGAATTTGCAATAAGATTTCGCCATGTGGAATTCACCCCCGCAACCATGACCGAAGCCCAAGGCAAGTCGTCGATCCAGGTCATCGACCGCATGATGAAACTGCTGGAGGCGCTGGCCGCCCATGCCGAGCCGGTGACGCTCAAGCAGCTCGCCAGCCTCACCGGGCTGCATCCGTCCAGCGCGCACCGCATCCTCAACGTGATGGTGGAGAAGGGGCTGGTGAGCAAGCAGGAGCCCGGCACTTACCGCCTGGGTCTCAAGCTGCTGGAACTGGGCAATCTGGTCAGAACGCGGCTGGACATCCGGCGCGAGGCCCTGCCGTTCATGCAGCAGCTGCACCAGGCCATCGGCGAGACGGTGAACCTCAGCCTGCGCCAGGGCGACGAGATGGTGTACGTGGAACGCACCGCGAGCGGCCGCGCCATGATGCGCGTGGTGCAGGTGGTGGGCGCGCGTGCGCCGCTGCACATCACCGCCGTGGGCAAGATCTTCCTGGCGGAAGGGGGCGAGGAACAGGCCCGTGCCTACGCCCGGCGCACGGGCCTGCCCGCCTATACCGCGAACACGCTGGCCAGCGAGAAGGCCCTGCTGGATGAACTGGCCAGGGTGCGCAGGAAGGGCGTCGCGTTCGACAACGAGGAGGCGGAAAAAGGCGTCTGCTGCATCGGCGCCGGCATCCGGGATGCCGACGGACAGCTGATCGCGGGCCTGTCCATCTCGGCGCCGGCGGAACGTTTCGACCGCAGCTGGGCCCCCCAGGTCAAGGACACCGCCGACGCCATTTCCCGCGCCCTGGGCTGGCGCGCCGACCGCCGTCTTTGAGGCCGACACGCCACGGGCCCACGCCGGGGCCTGGCGTGGCCGGAAGGCGACCCCGGCTGGGCAAGGACGGCGGCAGCGCCCGGAAGGGCGGCCCGATCGACGTGTGGAAACGGAGGATCATCATGACGGCTTCGAACCTCGCACCAGCCTTCGCCCTGGCCGGCGGGCTGCTGGCCGCTGCCGCGATGGCGGGCGATCTCGTCCACAGCCAGCGCCTGTCCATGGAACTGGCCTCGGACATCGCCCGCCGGGCGGTGGAGTCCTGCCGCAGCCGGGGCTACAACGTGAGCGCGGTGGTGGTGGACCGGGATGGCCTCGTGCAGGTGGTGTTGCGCGACGATCGCGCCAGCCGCTTCACCATGGAACTGGCGACACGCAAGGCCAATGCCGTCACCCTGTCCGGCCTGGCCGGTTCGGCATTCCGGCAGGCACGCCAGGACATCCGTGACGAGATCAACAACGTGCCCGAGCTGCTCATGCTGGAAGGCGCCGTCCCCATCCGTGCCGGCGGCGCCCTGCTGGGCGCGGTGGGCGTTTCCGGCGCGCCCGGCGGCGACAAGGACGAAATCTGCGCCCGCGAAGCCGTGGCCGCCGTCGAGGAGCGCCTCGAATTCGCGCAGTGAGGTGCGGGATGGAAGAATCCTTCTACCGCGATCGGGAACTCGCCCGCGAGCCGGCCACCCTGCCCGCCGCCACCTACAACCTCTCCCGCATCCTGCTCGCCGCCAGCACCACGGGCTGCGTGTTCGTGCCCATCCGCAGCATGCAGTATCTGGCGGTGATCGACCATGAGGAGATCATCTTCGTGGACCGGGAGGGCGCACGGCAGATCGAGCTCGCCTGGCAGCGTTTCAGGCCGGCGGAGCGCACCGCCCTCGACCAGCCCGTCCCCTACGAACGGGTCTATTACCGTGAACAGGCACGTGAAACCATGAAGCGCCTGCCGCGGGAATTCCACGACGCCCTGCAGCAGCTCGCCAAGAAGCGCCCGATCCCGGGGCCGGCCAAGGTCCTCAAGCTCGACCGTTCCTGAACCCTTCGCGCCGTCGCCGGACAAGCGGCAGGCCCGTCCCGCCCGCGGCGGCCGACGCGCGCTCCCAAGCCAACCGAGGCCCCGCACCCTGCGGGACGACGGCTTCCCTGGGACCGTCCGGCTAGGGACGCCAGTAGCGGTAGCCCTGCATTTGTAACCGCACCATCTCCGGCGCACCGGCCGGCACGAACTCCACCTCCAGCGGGAAATCGGCGTCGGTGTAGCCGTGGCCGCGCATGCTGATGCGGCAGGCCTTGAAGCGCACGCCTTCCCGGGCCAGCATGGCGAGGAGCGTCGCGGTGTCGTTGTTGTCGGCCAGAAGCGCGGTGATGCCGCCCTCGTAGGCGACCACCTCGATTCTCACCTGCTGCGGGCCCATGTCTTCCAGCACCTTGGCGATTTGCAGGAACGCGCGTCGCTGCGCGTCGGAGTCGCC
>JBBINK010000074.1:0-11006 GCA_037443925.1 Betaproteobacteria bacterium | reverse complement strand
GAATATGAGGACAGGCTCGGAGATTTCAAGTATAAGATGGCCGGATCAATAACAGCAAATCCTCTGGTTAAAAGCGCCGACGGGCGCCGTGGCGCCCGTCGGGAAAACGCACCGGCGGTGGTGGTTGATTATGACTCGGACCGCGCGCGTCTGCGCCCGGCCATCAGGGCGGCAAGGCTGATGCCGAACAGGCCCAGCGTGCCCGGTTCGGGTACGCTTTGCGGGGCGCCGGTGATGGAGGGGGACTGCACCGGTGTGGCGCTGATGCCACTGGGGTCGCCCATGAACACATAGGACTGCCCGGTACAGGACAGCCATTCTCCAAAGAACATCAAGGGCTCCTCTTCATATCCGCTGTATCCGGTCGGACACGTGGCGACCACGTAGTTACCAAACGCGTTCGCGACCAGATCGTATTGCAGAAGGGAGGTTTGGCCAGGGTTCAGCACGCCGAGATCCAGGGTGATGGAGGTGCCACTCCACGAGTAGGTGGAACCGGACTGGGTGGCGTCTGCGAGTGGCGTGCCGGTTTGCGTCAGCGTGCCGTCGGAGTCGATCCTGGCTGCGCTGTGGAACAGCGGGTTGCCACCGAAGCCGATGTCCAGCAGGTATTCGGCAAAACCATAGCCACCGCTGAAGGCGTTGGCGTTCATCCCGCCCCCATAGATGTAGAAGCTGAAGCTGTAGTGCTGGGGATCGGTGGTGTCATTGGTGATTTCCCAGGTGCGCGTGAATGCGCTGTAAGCGCTCTGGTTCCCCACGACGGTGGCCTCCACGCGATAGACGCCATTGGTCGCGCCCGAAGACCAGGCCTCGGCCCACACATCCCCTTCCCATGCGCTGGCGTAGGCCCATGTGGTAGGCGTGCCGCTATTGGGGCCGTCGGAAGACGTCGTCGTGCCGGCCGTGGCTGTGGCGTGGGCGGTGAGGTTGTCGACGATGAGGGTCGCACCGGCGGGCAGCGAGGCGAACAGGCTCAGGCTGCCCAACACGATGCCGATGGGTATGGATTTCGTAATCAACTGCTTGCTCCCTGATGCTGAGATGGCGACATGAATCCGCGCTGCATGGGGGGAACACCAAACGGCCGCGACCTGCGGATGCATTGGAGACCCCACCGCGCTGCGGCGCGACGCAAAGCAACGACCGTGCCATAATGGGCGATCCGCTCATAACACCTTGTCATATCGTGAGAAAATCCTTGATGCCCGAGCTTTCGGGAAGCCGTTTCCGCGGCGGTTGTCAAAAATTTCGACAGACGACCCTCTGCCCCCCATGCCACGCAGAACCCGCTCCCGCCCTGCCGGGTTGGAATCCGCTTGGAGGAACTTGCGCCATCGCCGATATTCTCTATGTGTCGGGAAAGCCATGGCGCGTGTGCAGTGCCCATGGCGTCGTCAGGGTTGGGTGATGGCAGGAGTGGGAAAGCGTGGTGTTGAAGTCATATTCCAAATTTGAGACCAGGCTCAAGGCCGTGTTCGGCGTGGCGCTGGTCGTGTTCGTGGCCTTGGCCGTGAGTGCCTGGCTGGCGGCGAGACAGGCAGCCGAGGCGATGTTCTGGGTGAATCACACCCATGACGTCCTCGAGGAAATAGCCGCATCCAAGGTGGGTATCCTGCTTGCCGAATTGAATGGCCAGCGCTACCGGCTCACCGGCGACGCCGCGGCCCTGGCTGCCCGCGACGCGGCGATCGCGGCGCGCGAGCCGTCGCTGCGCCGCCTGCAGGCGCTGACCGCGGACAATCCGCGGCAGCAGGCACTCTGGGCGCAGTTGCGTGCCGCGACGGACGAGCGCCTGGCGATCTGGCGGCGGGCCGAAGAGCTGCACCGGACAGCGGGCCCGGCGGCCGCGAACGCCTATCTCGCCAGCACTCCGCTGGCCGAGACCCGCGAGCGCCTGTTCGGCATCCTGCAGGCCATGGCGGAGGAGGAGCACCGCCTGCTCCAGGCCCGCGAAGCCGAGCAGACGCGGGTGATGGAACTGCGGGCCGTGCTCACGGCGGTGGCCCTGGTCCTGCTGGCCGCCCTGCTGGCCGCCACCTACGTCATGATCCGCCATCAGCTGGCGGATCGCGCCCGCGCCGAGGCCGAGCTGCAGCGGCTCAACGCGTCGCTGGAAGAGGCCAGCCGCGCCAAGTCCGACTTCCTGGCCAATATGTCCCACGAGCTGCGCACCCCCCTCAATTCCATCATCGGCTTCTCCGAAATGCTCAAGGACGGCGTGCTCGGCGAACTGGACGAGAAACAGCGCGGCTTCGTCACCGACATCTACGATGCCGGCACCCACCTGCTTTCGCTCATCAACGACATCCTCGATCTGTCCAAGGTCGAGTCTGGCATGCTCGAGCTCGAGGCGGAGCCGGTGGACCTGCCGGCGCTGCTCAAGGCCAGCACCCTCGTGGTGCGGCAAAAGGCGATCGCCCACCGCATCCGGCTCGACACCCGCATCGACCCGGCGCTGGGCACCGTGCTGGCCGACGAGCGCAAGGTCAAGCAGATCGTCTACAACCTGCTCGCCAACGCGGTCAAGTTCACTCCCGAGGGCGGCTCGGTGCTGCTCGCCGCGCGCCGCGTATCCCGCGCCCAGGTGGGCTTCGCCGACACGGACCTGCCGTCGCGGCTGGTCGCGCTGCCGCCGGGCGAGGCCACCGAGTTTCTCGAAATCACGGTCGAAGACAGCGGTATGGGCATTGCCGAAGCCGACCTGGCCCGGCTGTTCGAACCCTTCACCCAGGTGGATGGGTCCCTCGCCCGCCGCCACAGCGGCACCGGGCTGGGCCTCGCGCTGGTGCGCCGCCTGGCGGAGCTGCACGGCGGCACGGTGGGGGTGGCCAGTCGCCCCGGGGTCGGCAGCGTCTTCCGCGTGTGGCTGCCCTACCGCGACCTGGCCGGCGCGCAGCCCGCCCCGGCCCCGCAAAATGATGCCCCGGAGGCCGTGCCCGTCCAGCCGCTGGCGCTGGTGATCGAGGATGACGACCGCATGGCCGATCTGATCGCCGCGCAACTGTCCAGCGAGGGTTTCGCGGTGATCCGCGCCGCCACCGCCGAGGAAGGCCTGGTGCGCGCCGCCAAGTGCCGGCCCGACCTCATCACGCTCGATATCTTTCTGCCCCACATGGACGGCTGGGAGTGCATGCGCCGGCTCAAGGCCGACCCGAATCTGGCCGAAACTCCTGTGGTGATCATCACCGTCTCCGGCGACCTGGCGCGGGGCCTCGCACTCGGCGCCCGGCGCGTGCTGCAAAAGCCCTTCGCGCCCGGGGAGCTCGCGGCGGCGGTGACGGGACTGGTGGCGCCACGCGACCGCGCGGCGCCCTGCGTGCTGGTGGTGGACGACAACGTGAAGGCGGTGGAACAGGTGGCGACCACCCTCGAGGCCGAAGGTTACCGCGTGCTGCGCGCCTACAGCGGCGCCGAGGCGATCGCGGCGGCGCGCCGGGAACGGCCCGATCTGCTCATCCTCGACCTGATGATGCCCGAGGTGAGCGGCTTCGAGGTTGCCCGGGCGCTACGCGAGTCGGAACAGACCGCGCGCATTCCGATTCTGGTGTTGACCACCGGGGAACTCGGTGCGGCGGAACGCGCACGGCTGAATGCCCAGGTGGGCGAAATCCTGGCAAAGGCGGACTTCAACCGCAGCGTGCTGCTGGCCGAGCTGCGCCGCGCGCTGCCGGGCAGGGGCAAGGACTGAAGGAAGGACCATGGCGAAGATTCTGGTGGTGGACGACGATCCATTCAATCTCAAGCTCGCCCTCACCGTGCTGGAGCGCGCGGGCCACGAGGTGCGGGGCGCCGGCGGCGGCGCCGAAGGCGTGGCGGCGGCGCTGGCGGATCCCCCCGACCTGGTGCTGATGGACGTGCAGATGCCCGGCATGGACGGCCTCGAGGCGCTCAGGCGCCTGCGCGCCGATCCCCGCACCGCCGCGATCAAGGTGGTCGCCTTCACGGCGCTGGCGATGAAGGGCGACGCCGAGCGGCTGCTGGCCGCGGGTTTCGACGGCTATCTGGAAAAGCCCATGCGCTACAAGGAATTCCTGGCCAGCATGGCATCGCTGCTGGAGGGAGGCGGTGCATGAGGCGGGCCGCGGGCCCGAACCCGGGCCGGCAACGGCCGCTGGCCAGCCAGCTGCGGCTGGGGCTCGCCATCGCGCTCTTGATGGTGCTCGGCGCCAGCGGCGTGGCCTGGCGCGTGGCGCTCGACTACCGTCACGACATCGAGCTCGCCTACCAGGAACATCTGCTCACCACGGTGCAGCTGGCGGAAGCCGAATCGGCCCTGTGGCAGTTGCGCTACGGCTTCCCGCAATTCATGATCGGCAGCCCCGCCGAACAGCAGCGGATCCTGGCCGAGCAGGAAACGTGGTACGCCATCATCGAAAGCCGGCTGGCGCAATACGAGCGTTCCACCACCGACCCGCAGGAACGTGCCCACCTCGACCACCTGCTTGCGGCCTACCGCCGTTACAAGGCGGCGCTGCCGAAATTCTTCGAGCTGTGGCTGGCCGGTGAAAAGGACGCGGCCATCGCCTGGCGGGCGCGCACCACGACGCCCTACGGTGCCGAAACCGTGCAGGCCTTCGCCGAACAGATCGCGCTGCAGCGCGCCCATGCCCAGCGCGAGCAGGCCAGGACCAGGCGAAAACTGCGCATCGCGCTGGGGCTGGTGGCGGGCATCACCCTCGCGCAGTTTCTGATCCTCGGCGTCGCCTTCGTTTCGGCGCGGCGCCTGCTGCGGCGCATCCACGCGCTGCGGGCCCAGGCGCTGGCGGTGGTACACGACCAGCTCGGCGAGCGCATCGAAACCGGCACGGGGGGCAACGAGGTGACGGCGCTGGAGGACAGCATCCAGCTCATGTCCGACCGTCTGCTGGCGCACAACGCCCTGCTGCGCCAGTTCAACGAGGCGCTGGAAGCCAAGGTTGCGGAACGCACCGAGGCGCTGGCCATGGCGCTGGCAGCCGCCACCGAGTCCGATCGCATGAAATCGGAATTCATGAATGCCGTCACCCACGAACTGCGCACGCCCTTGAACGGCGTGATCGGCTTCGCCGAGTTGCTCAAGGATGAGGTCGCGGGGCCGCTCAATGCCCAGCAGGCCGAATTCGTCGCCAACATTCACACCAGCGGCCTGCGCCTGCTGAAGCTGGTGGAAGGCATCCTGGACATGTCGCGCCTCGATGGGGATGGCGCGGCCGAGCGAGTGGACCTCGCCGCGCTGCTTGAGGAACGCGCGGCCGCGCATCGTCAGGCGGCCGAGGCGCGCGGCATCACGTTGGAGGTGGACGCGGCGGACGCCGGCCACGCCCGGCTCGATGCCCAGGCGCTGCGCCGCATCCTCGATGCGCTGCTGGACAATGCCATCAAGTTCAACCGGGAAGGCGGCGCGGTCCGGGTCAGCGCGCGGCGCGCGGACGGGCGGCTGGACATCGCCGTGGCCGACACCGGCATCGGCATTGCGCCGGCAGACCTGCCCAAACTCTTTCAGCCACTGGTGCAGCTCGACGGCGCCCTGGGACGCCAGTACGGCGGCATCGGGCTGGGGCTCGCGCTGGCGCAGCGTCTGGCCCAGCGGCTCGGCGGCACGATCGAGGTCAAGAGCGAAATCGGCAAGGGCAGCACCTTCACGCTGCGCCTGCCCCTGAAGGAAGAAACGACATGAACGACGGAAGAAAACCGGCACGGGTGCTGGTGGTGGACGACGAGGAGCGCAACCGCAGGCTGCTCGTGGCGATGCTGGCGGCCGAGGGCTACGCGCCCGTGGAGGCGAGCGGCGGGGCCCAGGCGCTCGACCTCGTGCGGCAGGATCCGCCGGACCTCGTGCTGCTCGACATCATGATGCCGGGCATGGATGGCTACGAGGTGGCGCGCGCGCTGAAGGCCGATGCCGCCACGAAGGCGATTCCGGTGGTGATGGTGACCGCGCTGGACGACCGCGACTCGCGCCTGCGCGGACTGGAGGCCGGCGCCGAGGAATTCGTCACCAAGCCGGTGGACCGCTGGGAACTGCGCGTGCGCGTGAAGAACCTGCTGCGGCTCAAGGAATTCAGCGATTTCCTCGGCGAGCACAACCGCATCCTCGAGGCGCAGGTGGCAGAGCGCACGCGCCAGCTCGTCTCCAGCTACCGCGAGGCCATCCGCACCCTCACCCGCGCCGCCAGCTACAAGGACGAGGAAACCGGCGCCCACGTGGCGCGCATCAGCTTCTATACCGTGGAGCTGGCAAGCGCGCTGGGCCTCGATGCCGAATTTTGCGACACCATCCACTACGCGAGCCCGATGCACGACATCGGCAAGATCGCCATTCCCGATGCCATCCTCGGCAAGCCGGGCGGGTTCGAACCCCACGAATGGGCAATCATGAAGACCCATGCCGGGCTGGGCGGCAAGCTGCTCCAGGGCAGCGACTCGCCCTATCTCGTCATGGGCGCCGAAATCGCGGCCGGGCACCACGAACGCTGGGACGGCAGCGGCTATCCGCTGGGCCTGGCGGGCGAGGCCATCCCGCTGTCGGCGCGCATCATGAACATCTGCGACCAGTACGACGCGCTGCGCTCGAAGCGTCCGTACAAGCCGGCGTTCTCCCACGAGAAAACGCTGGAGATCATCACCGTGGGCGACGGACGCACGATGCCCTCACACTTCGATCCGGCGATCCTCGCGGCCTTCAAGGTTTGCGCCGAGCGCTTCCGCGACATCTACGAGGCGCACCGGGACGAGGCCTGACGCGGTCCCGCGCCGGCCCCCGGGCCGCCCCCGCGAGCCGGCCTCGCCTTGGTGCCATGACCCGCCCGCGGGGCTTTTTCCGGCTTTTTTCCCGGGTTCCAGGCCTTGTTTCCCGGCCCTGCTGTGCTAGCATTGCGCGGAAGCTTTCCCCCTCAACCACCAAAGGAGAGACTATGGCCAAGGCCGCTCAACCCGCAAAAGCCCCCACCAAGACCGAAATCATCGCCCACATCGCCCAGGAAGCCGGCATCACCAAGAAGCAGGCGGGTGCCGCGCTCGCTGCGCTCCAGGGCATGGCGGGCAAGGCGCTGAAGAAGGGTGGGGTGTTCATGATTCCTGGCTTCGTGAAAGCCAAGGTGGTGGTGAAGCCCGCCACCAAGGCGCGCAAGGGCATCAACCCCTTCACCAAGGAAGAGATGGTGTTCAAGGCCAAGCCGGCCCGCAAGGTGGTCAAAGTGCAGGCCCTGAAGAGCCTGAAGGACATGATCTAAACGCTTGGGCCAGGCGGTTTCGACGCCGGCGCCGCGATGCGGCCCCGGCGTTTTGTTTTTTTCCGCCCGGGATCACGGCCCATGCCCGCGTTCATGAGCACGATCCGATGCTGGCTGGCCGCCGGCGCCGGTCGTGGCCCATCGTGGCGAGCCGTGATCAGGTGTTCCCCAGCTGCTTTTCGATGCGCCGCGCGAACACCGTCATTTCCTTGGCGGCCTGCTTGTCGCCCTTGCCCTCGGCCACCGCGATGCCCTGGCGGTACGCCTGCAGGGCCGCCGCCAGATCCCCGGCTTCGCTGAGGGCGCGGCCCAGCAGTTTCCAGGCCGCGGAGTAGTGGGGATCCTGCTCCACCGCGGCGCGCAGATGCCGGGCCGCCGCGGCCGCGTCCCCCGCCTTGAGGTATTCGTTGCCCAGGCTGAAGCGCAGCAGGGCGCCGTCGCGTCCGGCGGCGAGCATGTTCTCCAGGTTGTCGAGCGCGGGGCTTTTCACGGCAAGGCAGGGGAAAACAAGGGTTTGCGGGTATAATCCACGTTTCGCACCGAATATCCGAAACCAAGATGCAGCCCCATTATTCCCCCCGCGAAATCGAAGCTCAAGCCCAGGCCGCGTGGGAGGCGGCGGAGGCCTTCACCGCCAAGGAAGACCCCTCCCGCCCCAAGTATTACTGCCTGTCCATGTTTCCCTATCCCTCCGGCAAGCTGCACATGGGGCATGTGCGCAACTACACCATCGGCGACGTGCTGGCGCGCTTCCACCGGATGCGCGGCTACAACGTGATGCAGCCCATGGGCTGGGATGCCTTCGGGCTGCCGGCGGAGAACGCGGCCATCGCCTCGGGTGTGGCGCCCGCCCGGTGGACCTACGACAACATCGCCTACATGAAGAAACAGCTCAAGAGCCTGGGGCTGGCCATCGACTGGAAGCGGGAACTGGCCACCTGCCGGCCCGAGTATTACCGCTGGAACCAGTGGCTGTTTCTGCGCATGCTGGAAAAGGGCATCGCCTACCAGAAGACCGGGCTGGTGAACTGGGACCCGGTGGTCCAGACCGTGCTCGCCAACGAGCAGGTGATCGAGGGGCGCGGCTGGCGCACGGGCGCGCTGGTGGAAAAGCGCGAGATCCCCATGTACTACCTGGCCATCACCCGCTATGCCGAGGAGCTTCTGGCCGAACTCGACAACCTGCCCGGCTGGCCGGAACAGGTGAAGCTGATGCAGAAGAACTGGATCGGCAAGAGCCATGGCGTGCGGGTGGGGTTTCCCTACACCCTGCCCGAAGGCGGGAGCGGGATCCTGTGGGTGTTCACCACCCGCGCCGACACGCTCATGGGCGCCACCTACGTGGCGGTGGCGGCAGAGCATCCCCTGGCCGCCTTCATCGAGGAGTGCAAGAAAGGCGGCGTGACCGAGGCGGAGATCGCCACCCAGGAAAAGAAGGGCATGCCCACCGGACTCACCGTCACCCATCCCCTCACGGGCGAGGCCCTGCCGGTCTGGGTGGCCAATTACGTGCTCATGGGCTACGGGGAAGGAGCGGTGATGGCGGTGCCTGCCCATGACGAGCGGGATTTCGAGTTCGCGAAGAAGTATGGCCTGCCCATCCGCACCGTGATCGCCGCCCCGGGCGGCGGGACGGAGCGGGAGGCGCCCGCCGCGGCCATGACCGAGCACGGCGTGTGCATCAACTCGGGCAAATACGACGGCCTCGGCTTCGAGGCGGCCGTGGACGCCATCGCCGCCGATCTCGCCGCCAAGGGTCTGGGCGAAAAGAAAGTCACCTGGAGGCTGCGGGACTGGGCCATCTCCCGTCAGCGCTACTGGGGCACGCCCATTCCCATCATCCACTGCGAGGCCTGCGGCGAGGTGCCGGGGCCCGACGAGGACCTTCCCGTGGTCCTGCCGGAAGACCTGATCCCCGACGGCTCGGGCAATCCCCTCGCCAAGTGTGAGCGCTTCCTCCGCTGCACCTGCCCGCGATGCGGCCGGGCGGCCCGGCGCGAGACCGACACCATGGACACCTTCGTGGATTCGTCCTGGTACTTCCTGCGCTACTGCAGTCCGGATGCGGCATCCATGGTGGACGAGCGGGTGGATTACTGGATGCCGGCCGACCAGTACATCGGCGGCATCGAGCATGCCATCCTGCATTTGCTCTATGCGCGCTTCTGGACCAAGGTGATGCGCGATCTGGGGCTTGCCACCGTCTCCGAGCCCTTCGCCAACCTGCTCACCCAGGGCATGGTGCTCAACCACATCTTCTTCCGCAAGGGCGAGAAGGGCGGCATCACCTACTTCGCGCCCGACGAGGTGGAGGTGCACCGGGACGCCAAGGGGCTGATCACCGGCGCGGTGTGCAAGGCCGACGGCCAGCCCGTGGAGTACGGCGGCATCGGCACCATGTCCAAGTCGAAGAAGAACGGCGTCGATCCCCAGGCTCTCATCGACCAGTACGGCGCCGACACCGCGCGCCTGTTCATGATGTTCGCCGCTCCCCCGGAAAACACCCTGGAGTGGTCGGACGCCGGTGTGGAAGGTGCCTGGCGCTTCCTCAACCGGTTGTGGAAGCTGGTCCACGCCCATGTGGAAAAAGGCGTGGTCCCGGCCTATGGCGGCGGCAGCCTGCCCGATGGGCTCAAGGCCCTGCGCCGCCAGATCCACGCCACCTTGCAGAAGGTCACCGACGACATCGGACGGCGCAAGACCTTCAACACCGCCATCGCCGCCGTCATGGAGCTCACCAATGCCCTGGGGCGGGTCAACGACGATTCGCCCCTGGCGCGCGCCGTGGTGCAGGAAGGCCTGGAGCTCGTCGTGCACATGCTCTGGCCCATCGTGCCCCACATCTGCGAGGCGCTGTACGCCGAGCTGCGCCCGGGCGCGCGGCTGATGGACGCCACCTGGCCGGAAGTGGACCAGGACGCCCTGGTGGAAGACGAGATCGATCTCGTGGTCCAGGTCAACGGCAAGCTCAGGGGTCAGATTCGCGTGCCCCGGGATGCCGACCGCGCCGCCATCGAGGCCCTGGCCCGGGCCAACCCCAACGTGCAGAAATTCATCGATGGGCTGACCATCCGCAAGGTGGTGGTGGTGCCGGGCCGGCTCATCAACATCGTGGCGAACTGAACCATGCTCCAACGGCTGCTCGGCGTCGCCCTCCTGATCCTCCTGTCCGCCTGCGGCTTCCAGCTGCGGGGCAGTGCCACCCTGCCCTACGAGAGCCTGTACGTGGAGAACGCCGGGCCGGAGATGGGCGTGGAGCTCGCCCGCGCCATCCGCACCACCGCCACCCGTGTGGCCGAGAATCCCGAAGACGCCCAGGCCGTGCTGCAGATTCTCGCCCAGCAGCGGGAGAAGCAGATCCTCACCTTGAGCGGTGCCGGCCGGGTGAGCGAGTACCGGCTCATCTATCGGGTGAGCTTCCGGGTGCGAGGTCGCAACGGCGAGGAGCTGCTGCCCCAGCAGCAGATCGAACTGCGGCGCGAGCTCACCTACGACGCCTCGCGGGCGCTCGCCAAGGAAGGCGAGGAGGCGCTGCTCTACCGCGACATGCAAAGCGACGCCGTGCAGCAGATCCTGCGGCGGCTGTCCGCCTCGCGCCCGCGCCGCTGATGCCCACCATTCGCGCCGACCAGCTCGGTCAGCATCTGGGCCGGGGGCTCGACGCCCTGTACGTGATCACCGGCGATGAGCCCTTGCTGGTGGCCGAAGCCGAACAGGCCATCCGCACCGCGGCGCGCGCCCAGGGCTATGGCGAGCGGCAGGTGTTCACCGTGGAGGCGGGCTTCGACTGGA
>JBBINK010000073.1:0-11047 GCA_037443925.1 Betaproteobacteria bacterium | reverse complement strand
CCGAATTCAATGACCTGCTCAACGCGTGGGGTGACAATGACCGTTTGCTGGGACGCGGGGGCAACGACACCCTGATTGGCGGTGCCGGAAACGATATCCTCGATGGGGGAGCCGGCAACGATGACTTGCGCGGTGGCGCCGGTGCGGACACGTACATTTTTGGTCTGGGAGCTGGCAACGATACGGTGCGCGACAGGGTGGAATCTGGCATCCAGCGCGACATCGTTCGCTTCTCGGGGTTGAATCCGGCGGATATTCAGGTGGCACAGGATGCGCAGAAGAATCTGATTTTCACGATCCGTGATAGCGGTGACACACTCACCATCCTGGCCAACGGCAGTGATGCAGCCAGAAACAGCGCTGATTACGGTCGGCGCAGGCAGAACGGCGGGTGTGTGAATGAAGCATGGAGGGTGACGGAATGAGCGAAAAACGTGATCAGTCTCCCGCCAACGCTGCACCAACGAGAGGGGAGTTCAGTATGAACAAACGTCAACCATCACCGAAACTTCTACTCTTGGCTGGTCTTTTAATTATTTTCGCAATATCACTTGCGTTCACCATTGGAGCAATACGTTGGCTAGACAAAGAACCATGGTCATCCATTCCACAAAATCGTTGGCTCGTAAAGACCCTGCCGTATTTTTATCTCAGAACCCCATTTTCATCGGATGACGATGATATTCGTCGGACTATAAAAATAGCTCACTTTATTGCACTATCAAAACTTAACGAAAAATCACTAGATTTGGCCTTGATTGATATTTATGAAGCTCAAAGACTCATTGAGAAATTTGTGCAGACACATCAACAAAAACTTGATAATACTGCCCTTGCCGAATTGACATTGGAAAGACTGATTCTTTTAAATCGGATCAATGCCATTTTTTTACAAAGCGGAAAGCAACCGCCAACAGACATTGAATCTACCAGACTGGCCGTAAGAGACTTATTGCCAACGATAGTAGATGTTGATATCAAGCGTGCACTCATAAAGGAGCTGTATCTTTATGACCTAAGTTGGCAAAAGCGAAACTTAAAGACAAATAGTCGTTTGAACGAGTTTTCCGACTTTGTCGATGCATATCATTTTGGTCTAGCTAGATGTGCTGTTCGCGACGAATCTGGCGCACAGATGATTGAATCTGCTCTGAATAATATTCCCAAATCTCAATTAATTGAAATTACTTTGCGTAATGTTGATCATCCGCTCATTGCTGCTGCCGGGATGTCTGCACATTCCCTATGCGCGGACGCCATTGATTCTGTTTATAAAAAAATAAGGGGTAATCCATGCCGTGGATTCAAGGATGAAGTGCGATTTTGAGTAATGCTGGTCAGGTGGGCGGGATGCGGTAGCATTTCCGCGATCTTGACCAGCCAGTCGAAGTCGCAGAAATGAACTACACGCATTTCACCCAAGAAGAACGATACCAGATTTACGCCACGAAGCAGGTCGGACACAGCCAAAGCGAGATTGACCCAAAAACTTGGGCGCAGTCCTTCCACCATCAGCCGGGAATTGAAGCGCAACCGTGGCGAACGGGGGTCCCGCCCCAGACAGGCGCACAGGCTCGCGTGTGAGCGCCACGCCAGCAACCCGCCTCGGATCGACGAGGCCACCTGGCGGTTTGCCCAAGACCGGCTGCGCGAAGACTGGAGCCCGGAGCAGATCAGCCACCACGCCGCCATCAGCCCTGAAACCGTGTATCAGCGGGTCTATCCGACAAGCGTGCTGGCGGCTCGCTGTGGCGGCATCTGCGTTGCCAGAAGCGGCACCGGAAGCGTTACGGCAAACACGACCGGCGTGGCATTATTCCCAACCGGATCTGCATCGCGCAACGGCCTGCCGTGGTCGAGCAACGTGGCCGGATCGGCGACTGGGAAGCGGATACCGTCATCGGCAAGCATCACCGCCAGGCCGTCGTCAGCCTGGTCGAACGAAAGTCGGGCTTCACCCTGATCCGCCACGCCGAGCGCAGAACATCCGATGCAGTGAACCACGCCATGACCAAGCTGCTCAAGCCGTACCGGTGCCAGGTGCACACCATCACCTCCGACAACGGTAAGGAATTCGCTGGACACGAGAAGGTGGCAAAAGCGTTACAGGCTGATTTCTATTTCGCCCACCCCTATGCGTCATGGGAGCGCGGCACCAACGAGAACACCAACGGCCTGATCCGGCAGTACTTCCCGAAAAGCAGGGACTTCACCACCATCACACAACAGGAGATCAACCACGTGATGAACCGATTGAACAATAGACCGAGAAAACGACGGGGATTCCTGACGCCCGCTCAGGTATTCTTCAAGTCAGGCGTTGCACTTCAAACTTGAATCCGCGCGGGATTCTTCCAGCATGCCGACATTGAAATCCCTCGTCCAGTATGCTCATAACGATCCACTGGAATTTCATCCTCCGTTGATCCGTTTGCAGCACACAGCACCCAATCCTCAGGGGCGGCGGGTGCTATGGATCATTCTGGCGCTGGTCGCCTTTCTCGTTGTCTGGGCGGTGCTGGGGCGATTGGACATCGTCGCGGTGGCCGACGGCAAGCTGGTGCCCGCGAGTTACCTCAAGATCGTGCAACCCTCGGAAGCGGGTATCGTCAAGGAAATCCTGGTTCGGGAGGGCGAGACAGTGCGCGCCGGCCAGGTTCTCATGCGCATGGATGCCTTGATGACTGATGCGTATCTCGCGGCTATCAGCACGGAACACACCCGCAAGCGTCTTCAGCTGGCTCGCATCGATGCGGAGCTCGCCGGCCGACCTTTTCGGCCCGATGTGGAGGCTCCGGCGACGCTATTGCGCGAAGCGGCTGCCCAATACCAGGCCAACCGTGAGGCCTTGGCTGCCGCGTTGGCCGAGGAGCGTAGCCGCTTGGTCAAGCTGCAGCAGGAACTGGCGGCCGCCCGTCAGCAGAAAGAGCGGCTGGAAGCCGTGCTGCCTCACTACCGCGAGCAGGACAAGGCTTACGAGAAACTCGTCAAGGACGGCTTCGCTGGTGCCCTCATCGGGTCGGACAAGCGGCGCGAGCGTATCGAGAAGGAACAAGAGCTGGCGACGCAAAAGCACCTGATCTCCGCCGCCCAGGCTAGCATCGATCAGTCACAGAAGAAGTAGAAGCAGATCGAGGCCGACTACGTCCGACAATTGCACGCCGAGCGCGTGGAAGCCCAAGCGCAACTCGACAAACTCGCCAAGGAGCTGGAAAAGCAGCAGCACCGGCGGGAACTTCTGGAACTCAAGGCTCCGCAGGGTGGTGTGATCAAGGACTTGGCTACGCACACCGCCGGCACCGTGGTGCAACCCGGGACCGTACTGGCCAGCTTGGTGCCCCGCGAAGAAAAACTGAAGGCCGAGGTCTGGGTTTCGAACGAGGATATCGGCTTCGTGCGACCGGGCCAGCCAGTCAAGCTGAAGTTCGCGACCTACCCTTTTCAGAAGTACGGCATGGGACGCGGCACCGTCGAACACGTGAGTGCCGATGCCCAGAGCGAGGAAGAGGCCCGCGACAGGGGATGGCCGGGCGCCGGACAGCGTCCGCTGCGCTACAAGGCCTTGGTGGCGCTCGAAGCCAACGCACTGGAGATGGATGGTGCGAAATACCCGCTGTCGGTGGGCATGCAGACCACGGCGGAAATCCTGCTGGGCGACCGTACGGTGGCGGAATACCTGCTCTCGCCCGTGAAGAAAGCATGGCATGAGGCAGGTCGGGAGCGATGATTCGCATCAGGCCAATGGCCGTCCGCTCGTCAGCAGTACCGATTCGGCTGCTTGCCGGGCCACTAACCCAGGCAGCACCCGCCTGCCGCCGTGCACCCACCGGCGAAGTTCAGCGGCGACAGCCTCGCAATCCCGCTGGTTGACCCGCTGGCGCGGCCAGGATGCCGGTGGTGAGGACCCTGACGGTGGTTTGCCAAGCGGTACGACGTGCGTCGCGCCAGGCCTTCAGCAGATCGCGCAGTTCGCGGGTGTCCTTGGCGGCACTGCCGTTTTCCAGCCCGAGATGGGCAAGACAACGCTCGGCCTCGCGTTCGGCGGTGCCGGTGAAGGGCCGATCTCAACGGATTGCCGCCGTGCAAGGCGTTGACGCACAAGACCGTCTGCGTGTGCTGCCGCGAAACTGTTACCGCCGGTTTTGAGAGAAGAGAGAGCAGAAAAGTGTCCAACCGGGTGATTTCCGGGCACCGCATTGCCACCCCATGGCACACGCAGATCGGCGCCGAGCCCCGTGTGGTATCGCGGAATCCGGAAATGAAAACGCCCAACCGGAGCCGGTTGGGCGTGGAAGGGTGGTGGCCAAGGGCGGAATCGAACCACCGACACAAGGATTTTCAGTCCTCTGCTCTACCAACTGAGCTACTTGGCCGTTTGAAACTTGTCCCTGCCTTGGTGCAAGGATTTTGGCTTCGCCTCACGCTGGCGCTTCGCGCAAGCATGAGGCTACGCCGCAACTTGTCCTTTCGGCCAAGTTGTCAGTCCTCTGCTCTACCAACTGAGCTACTTGGCCGTTTGAAACCTTGTCCCTGCCATGGTGCAAGGATTTTGGCTTCGCCTCACGCGGGCGCTTCGCGAGTGCGGCGCAACGCGGCGGCTGAAAACCCGCAATTAGAACCGAAGACGCCCTTTCGCGTCAAGGCGTCCCGCGCTTGCGAAAGAGCAGATCCCACACGCCGTGGCCCAGTTTCAGGCCACGGTTTTCGAACTTGGTGAGGGGCCGCCAGGCGGGGCGGGGGGCATAGGTTTCGGCGGTGTTCTCCAGGCGGGGTTCGGCACTCAGCACGGCCAGCATGTGTTCGGCGTAGGGCTGCCAGTCGGTGGCCAGGTGCAGGTAGCCTCCCGGTTTGAGGCGGTCGGCCACGAGGGCGACGAAAGCAGGCTGGATGAGGCGGCGCTTGTGGTGGCGTTTCTTGGGCCAGGGGTCGGGGAAGAAGATGTGCACGCCATCCAGGCTCTGGGGCGGGATCATGTGGGTGAGCACCTCGACCGCGTCGTGGGCGATGATGCGCACGTTGGTGAGGCCCTGCTCATGGATCTGCTTGAGCAGGCTGCCGATGCCGGGGGTGTGCACTTCCACGCCCAGGTAGTCGTTTTCCGGATGCTCGGCGGCGATGCGGGCGGTGGTCTCGCCCATGCCGAAGCCGATTTCCAGGATGCGCGGCGCGACGCGGCCAAAGACCCGATCCAGGTCCAGGGGTTCGCTCCGGTAGGGGATGCCATAGACCGGCAGCAGCGTGTCCAGGGCGCGCTGCTGGGCGCGGGAGACGCGGCCGGCGCGGAGGACGAAGCTGCGGATGGGGCGGCGGGCGGGCTCGGTCACGGCGTGGGCTCGAAAAGCCCGGCATTTTAGCGTGAAACGCCCTGCAGCGTAGGCCGCGGGCGGGTGCCGGCAAGGGTGTGTCGCGGACGTCCCGGTATGGGGCGGGCTACGGCCGGGGGGTTGCGTCGCCCTCAAGAACATGGCAGGGCGTGCCGTTAAGGGGTGATCGCGTACCCCTTACCCGGCCATGTCTTTTCATTCCGCCCAGGAACGGAAGATCACCCTCAGCGCCGCCCTCGTGCTGGCGGTGATGGTGCTGGCCACCGGTTTGGCCGCGTGGTGGGCCACCCGCAGCCAGACGGAAGCGGGTGTGGGGGCCAGCCTGCGGCTTGCCTTGGCGGGCGAGGTGGCGCTGGTGGATCGGGAGATTCGGGATCACGTGGAATGGGTGGCGTTCCTGGCCGCCCGCCCCCCGGTGAAGGCGGCCCTGAAGGGGCTGCTGCGCGATCCCGCCAGCCCGGCGGCCCGCGCCACGCTGGCGCGGGCCGTGGGCGAGCTGCCGGAAGCCCAGTCCTATTCCCTGACCTTTCGGGACAACACCGGCCGGCCGCTGCTGGCGCTGGGGCCGCCCCTGCCCGAACCCGGGTTGCGCCTGCCGGTGAAAGCCGCGGTGCCCACCTGGCTGGAATGGGCCGGCGAGGCGAGGTTGTCCAGCCACGTGGCCGTGCAGGATGGCGGCATGCCCCTCGGCGGCCTGGACGCGACGCGGAAGACGGCGGTGATCACGGATCTCACCGTGGGCAATGCCTGGTTCGGCAAGACGGGGGAACTCGCCCTCTGCGGCCCGCGGGGGCCGGATGCCATGGACTGTCTGCCGGTGCGCCTGTTGCCGCGGCCCTTGCCGAACCTGCCGCGCCGGGTGCAAGGCGAGCCCCTGCCCATGGACCGGGCTCTGGCCGGGCAGGCGGGACACACGTTCGCCACCGATTACCGCCGGCGTGAGGTGGTGGCGGCCTTCGCGCCCGTGGGGCAGACCGGGCTCGGCATGGTGCTCAAGGCGGATACGGCGGAGCTGTTCGCGCCCCTGGGTGGGCAGCTGCTGCGCTGGCTGCCCCTGGTGCTGGCGCTGGGGGTGCTGGGGGCGCTGCTGCTGCGCTGGCAGGTGCTACCCCTGATCCGGCAGGTGCTGGCCTCGGAACGGCGGGCGCGGGCCATGGGCGCCTCCTTCGCCGACAGCGAGGCGCGCAGCCGGGCCATCCTGGACAGCGTGGACCAGGGCATCCTGACCGTGGATGGCGAGGGGCTGGTGCAAAGCTACAACCTCGCCGCCCAGCGCATGTTCGGCCGGCCGCCGGAGGCGGTGCTGGGGCGCAGCGTGAACCAGCTCATTCCCAACGCCTGCGGCGAGGGCATCGGCTGTTTCGAGCGTCTGGCGGATCGCGGTGACATCACCCGCGCCGGCAGCGGACGCGAGATGATGGGGCGGCGGGCGGACGGCAGCGCCTTCCCCCTGGAGATTCGCGTCAGCCGCGTGGAGCTCAAGCACCAACGCCTGTTCATCGCCGCGGTGCGGGACATTTCCGAGCGTCTGGCCCAGGAGGCGCACATGCGGCACCTGGCCCATCACGACGCGCTCACCGGGCTGGCCAACCGCACCCTGCTCCAGGACCGGCTGCAGCAGGCCATCGTGCGCGCCACGCGGGAGAACGACCACGTGGGCGTGCTGTTCATGGATCTGGACCACTTCAAGACCATCAACGATTCCCTGGGCCACCAGCTGGGCGACCGGCTGCTGAAGATGGTGGCCAACCGCATCACCGGCTGTCTGCGCGAGGGGGACACGGTGGCGCGGCAGGGAGGAGACGAGTTCATCGTGGTGCTCTCTGGATTGACCCGCTTCGAGGACATCGGCCTGGTGGCGAGCAAGATCCTGGCCGCCGTGTCGGCGCCCTACTCCATTGATGGCTACGAGCTGCACACGGGCGCGAGCATCGGAGTGGCGGTCTTTCCCGAGGACGGCCAGGACGTGGACACGCTGCTGCGTCACGCGGACACGGCCATGTATTACGCGAAGAGCACGGGCCGCAGCAGCTACCAGTTCTTCGCGCCGGAGATGAACCGCGCGGCCAACGAGCGGCTGCAGCTGGAGACCAGCCTGCGCCACGCCCTGGCGCGGGACGAGTTCTGGCTGGAGTTCCAACCCATCGTCTCCCTGAGCAAGGGCATGGCCCAGGGGGCGGAGGCCCTGCTGCGCTGGCAATCCGAGCGCGGGCCGGTGGGTCCGGACCGTTTCATCCCCGTGGCCGAGGAAACCGGGCTGATCGTGCCCATCGGTGAATGGGTGCTGAAGGAGGCGTGCCGGCAATTCAAGCGCTGGCAGGCCGTGGGTGCCGGGCTGTCACGGGTGGTGGTCAACCTCTCGGCCCGCCAGTTCGCCCATCGCAACCTGGTCTCCTCGGTGCGGCGCGCGTTGGACGAGGCGGAGCTGGCGCCGGAGCATCTCGGGCTGGAAATCACCGAGAGCCTGCTCATGGCCAATCCGCTGGAGGCGATCCGCGTGCTCACGGTGCTGTCGGACATGGGCATCGAGATCTCGGTGGACGACTTCGGCACGGGCTATTCCAGCCTGAGCTATCTCAAGCGCTTCCCCCTGCACAAGATCAAGATCGACCGCAGCTTCGTGCGGGACATCGTCAGCGATCCCGAGGATGCGGCCATCGTGACCGCCGTCATCGCCATGGCCCACAGCCTGGACTGCACGGTGGTGGCCGAAGGCGTGGAAAACGAGGACCAGCTCGCCTTCCTGCGCGAGCGGGGCTGCGACGAGTATCAGGGCTACTACTTCAGCCGGCCCCTGGCCACGCCCGCGCTGCTCCAACGCCTGGGCATCGCCTCGCCTGCCTGAGGGGACCGTTGACCCCTTCCGCACCACGCGCTATAAGGGCAGGTTTCCATCTGCCTTGGCCCGCGCCGTGACTGCCTCCACCCTTGCCCAACGCCTGGCCCGCTATGAGCGGCTGATGCGGCTCGACCGGCCCATCGGCATCCTGCTCCTGCTGTGGCCCACGCTGTGGGGCCTGTGGTTTTCCTCGGCGGGCCGGCCCGATCCCCTGGTGCTGTGGATCTTCATCCTGGGCACGGTGCTCATGCGCTCGGCCGGCTGCGTCATCAACGACTACGCCGACCGGGACATCGACCCCCACGTGGAACGCACCCGCAACCGGCCGCTGGCGGCCGGCGAGGTGAGCCCGGGCGAGGCCCTGGTCCTGGCGGCGGCGCTGGCGCTTCTGGCTTTCCTGCTCATCCTGCCCCTCAACACCCTCACGCTGATGTTGTCGGTGCCGGCCGTCCTGCTGGCGGCGAGCTATCCGTGGACCAAGCGTTTCCTGGCCATCCCCCAGGCCTACCTGGGCATTGCCTTCGGCTTCGGCATTCCGATGGCCTATGCGGCGCACACGGGAACCGTGCCGCCCATCGCCTGGCTGTTGCTGCTGGCCAACGTGTTCTGGTCCATCGCCTACGATACGGAATACGCCATGGTGGACCGCAACGATGACCTGAAGCTGGGCATCAAGACCTCCGCCATCACCTTCGGCCGCTTCGACGTGGCTGCGGTGATGATCTGCTACGGACTCATGCTCGCCCTGCTCGCCTACGCCGGCCGGCTGCTGGCCATGGGATGGATCTATGACCTGGGCCTGGCCGTGGCCGCGGGGCTTGCCCTCTACCATTACACGCTGATCCGCGGCCGTGACCGTCAGGCCTGCTTTCGGGCCTTTCTCCACAACAACTGGGTGGGCGCCGCTGTCTTCGCCGGCATCGCCCTGGATTATCTGCTGCGCTGAGGGACGGCCATGCCAGGCAAGGTGGACACGGCGGCGATCATCGCGGAGTTCGGCAGGGACCTGCCCCGACTCGCCGGCGATCGGGTGGATTATTCCCAGGCGCGGCGGGTGCCGGTTCTGGTGTGCTTCGTGGAATGCAAAGGCAAGGTGCTTCTGCTCAAACGCAGCAGCAAGGTGCGCAGCTATCCCGGCAAGTGGTGTGCCGTGGCAGGGCTGATCGATCGGGCCCGGCCCCTGGCGGAGCTGGTCCAGGCCGAGCTGCGCGCGGAGCTGGGCCTGGGGCCGGAGCACGTGGCCAGCCTGGCCGTGGGCGAGCCCTACGAATACGCCGATCCCAGCCTCGACCGCAGCTGGCGCGTCCATCCCGTGTGGGTTCGCCTGGCGGGGACGCCGTCCGTCGAGATCGACTGGGAACACTCGGACTTCGAATGGGTGGCGCCGGAAGCGGTGGCTGACTACGACACCGTGCCCATGCTGGAAGACAGCATGCGCCGGGCCATCAAGGCGGCGCTGGGCTGAGGGCGCCGTCCCGCCCGCGGCTTCAGACGGCCAGGCCCTGCTGGGCCAGGAAGCGGTGCAGGATTTCCAGGCGCACCAGGCTGTCGTTCATCTCCAGCATGCTTTGCTTCGCGGCCCGCTTCAGGGGCAGCACCTCCGCGAGCCGGTAGCCGACCCACACCGCGTCGTCGAAGGCCAGGGGTGGCTGGAAGCGGCCCTCGCCCACCTGGGCGACGATGTGGCGCAGCACGGCCGCGCAGGCGGCGTGTTCCCGGGGCAGCGGCAGCGGCGGCTCAACGGGCAACAGGCGCGCCCGGGCCACCACCAGGCCGCTGGTCTCGACGCGGGTGTCGAGCACTTGGAAGCGCTGCTCGCCCACCACGCCGAGGTTCAGCACGCCGAGCTCCTTCATGTCCCAGTCGGTGATGCGCGCGGTGGTGCCCACGCCATGGGGCAGCGCCGGCGCTCCCACCTCCTCACCTTCCCGGATCAGGCACACGCCGAAAGGCCTGTCGGCCTCGAGGCAGCCCTTGGTCATGTCCATGTAGCGGGTCTCGAACACGCGCAGGGGCAGCTTGCCACCCGGAAACAGCACGGTGTTGAGGGGGAACAGGGGCAGCTCGAAGGGGTTGCCCTGGGCCGATTGCTGGAGGTAGTCCACGATGCGGTCGCGCAGCCGCTGAAACATGTCAGGTCCCGTCGTCGCCCCAGCGCGGCATCAAGGCGTGGGGCACCGCGAGCTGGTCCAGCACGCGCGCGACGACGAAGTCCACGAGATCCTGCACGGTTTGGGGATGGTGGTAGAAACCGGGATTGGCGGGAAGGATAACGGCACCCAGGCGGGCGAGCTTGAGCATGTTTTCCAGATGCAGGGCGGAAAACGGCGTCTCCCGGGGCACCAGCACCAACCGGCGGCCCTCCTTGATGACCACGTCGGCCGCCCGTTGAATGAGGTCGTCCGACAGTCCGTGGGCGATGGCCGCCAGGGTGCCCATGGTGCAGGGGCAGACCACCATGGCGTCGGGTGGATGGGACCCGGAAGCCAAGGGCGCGAACCATTCCTCGCGCCCGAACACCCTGAGCTGCCCGGGCTGCGGCCGGTAGCGCGCTTCCAGGACGGCCTGCAATTCCCCGGGCCGCGCCGGCAGGGCCAGATCGAGTTCCTGCCGGGCGGTGATGGTGGCCACCTGGGAGGCCATGAGCCAAACCCGGCAGCCTGCGTCCAGCAGGCACTCCAGGAGGCGCAGCCCGTAGGCCATGCCCGAGGCACCGGTGAGCGCGAGGGCGATGGTTTTCATGGTTGCTTGACCTCTTCCGCCTGGGGTGTTTGCCGCGCTTTGGCCACCACCCGCTCACAGAGATGGCGCTCGAAGGCATCGCCCAGGGTGTCCGGAATGATGGGCGTGCCTTCCTTTTCCGCCTCCGGCACGTACTCGATGG
>JBBINK010000072.1:0-11228 GCA_037443925.1 Betaproteobacteria bacterium | reverse complement strand
CTATTTCGACGGTGCCCAGTTCGTGCATTTCCTCCTGGGGCCGGCCACCGTGGCCCTGGCGGTGCCCCTCTACCAGCATTTCGAACGGCTGAAACGCATGTGGCTGCCGCTGGCACTCAGCCTGCTCGCCGGTTCGGCCACCGCAGCCCTTTCCGCCTACGGCATCGCCCGCCTGCTGGGCGCCAGCCGCGAGGTGGCGCTCTCCCTCGCGCCCAAGTCCGCCACCATGCCCATCGCCATGGGCATCGCCGAAAAGATCGGTGGCATCCCCAGCCTCACGGCCGTGTTCGTGGTCCTCACCGGCATCCTGGGCGCGGTGCTGGGCAGCCAGCTGCTGGACCGGCTGGGCTGCCGGGACGACGCCATCAAGGGCTTTGCCATCGGGCTCACCTCCCACGGCATCGGCACGGCACGGGCGTTCCAGATCTCCGCTCTCGCGGGCGCATTCTCCGGACTGGCCATGGGACTCAACGGATTGATGACCGCCCTGCTGGTGCCGCTCCTCATCGGTGGGCATTGATCGGAAACGCATGCGCCGTGCGTCGTACTGCGGAAAGGGAGCTGGGGCTCGCGTGGTGAGATAAGGAGATTGGGGCCCGCACGGTAAGACTCGCGTGGCCCTAGGGCTGAAGAAACACATATGGCAACCCTCATTCCCAGTATCGGCAGCGCCCGTTTCGATAGTCGCGGCGAATTGCGCCTGGCCGAGCGGCTGCGCGACTGCCTCGAAGAGAACGCCTTGGTCTGGCATAACCTTCCCGTTGGACCGTTGGGTGAACATCCCGACTTCGTCATCCTTCACCCCTCCCAGGGACTGCTGGTTCTAGAGGTCAAGGATTGGCGCCTGGATACGATCGTCGAGATGAACCGGTTCGAGGCCACGCTGCTGACCTCTCGCGGCTTGGTCAAGACGCCCAACCCCATCGAGCAGGTGCGTCAGTATCTGTACCGCGTGGTGGACCTGCTCAAGCAAGACCGGGCCCTCCTCATCGAGGAGGGGCCGAACCAGGGCCAGCTCGCCCTGCCTTTCGGATTTGGTGTGGTGCTGACCAACATAACGCGCAAACAGTTCGAATCGACGGATCTCGACCAGGCGATCACGCCGGGGCGCCTGATTTTTCGGGACGAAATGGTGGAGGGGGTCGACCCGGAAGCGTTCCGGGATCGTCTATGGTCGCTCGTGGGCCGCCGAGGCGGCAAGATGCTATCCATGCCTCAAATGGATCGCGTCCGCGGCATCCTGTTCCCCGAGATTCGTGTGCGCCAGATTGCCCTACCGTTGGAGGAACCAGCCGGGGCGAGCCAGGACGATCGGGTACTGGCGGTCATGGATCTGCAGCAGGAACAATTGGCGCGGAGTCTGGGCGAGGGGCACCGCATCATTCGTGGCGTGGCGGGGTCCGGGAAAACGCTGATTCTCGTGTTTCGCGCTGAACATCTTGCACGCAGCGCCACACGGCCTGTGCTGGTCCTGTGCTATGGAAATGGGATCGCCGGGCGGATTGAGAGTGTCATGCAGGATCGTGGGGTCGAAGACAAGGTCCTCGTTTCCACCTTCCATTCCTGGTGCTGGCGAATGCTGCGCACATACGACCTGCCCCTTCCCTCGGAAGCCGAGTACCCCGACTATGAGCAACGACTTGCCGCCGGGGTGTCCCGGGTGATCGAGGGCGTGGATCGCGGCTTGATTCCTGCGGGTCAGTATGAAGCGGTACTGATCGATGAAGCGCATGATTTCGAACCGGAATGGCTTGCTCTGGCCGCACGCATGGTCCATCCTGACACGCGCTCATTGCTGGTCGTGTACGATGACGCTCAGGCCATCTACAAAGGCAGGAAGCGCCCGGTGTGGCGCCAACTCGGCATCGAGGCCGCGGGCCGCACCACGGTGCTCAGGGTGAACTACCGTAACACCGCGCAGATTCTCCGCTTCGCCTGTCGTTTTGCGGCCGACGTGCTGCAAACGCCGGGGTTCGGGGAGGGTGGTCAGACCATCGTGCTACCGGAGACGGCTGGCCGGGAGGGCCCGGAGCCCATCGTGCGCCAGTGTGTCGATTTCGACGGGGAAGGGCACGCGATTGCGGAGTGGTTGCTGTCGCGCGAGAGGAGTGGCTATCACTACGGCGAAATGGCGGTGGTTTATCCGGAGCATGCGATCGGGAGGCGGATGGCCCGCATTTGTGAAAGGCACGGCATTCCGGTCGATGTGGTCAAGGAACACCGCAACCGGGTCAATGCTCATACCCAGGCGGTTCGCTTTCTGAGCATGCACAACTGCAAGGGCCTCGAGTTTCCGTGTGTCGCGGTGGCAGGGCTGGGCGCGCTCGACAGTGGGGATATGGCGGACGACATTCGTCTCGCTTACGTTGCATTGACCCGGGCCACCCACGAGCTTTTCGTCAGTTATTCCCGTAACTCGCCCGTCGTGGCGCGTCTGGTGGGCTAACCGTTTGCCATGTCGGATACCCGCCCCTCGATCGGTCTCGCTCTCGGCAGTGGCTCGGCCCGTGGCTGGGCCCACGTGGGCGTGATCAGGGCCCTGGAGGAGGCCGGCATCCGCCCCGACCTGGTCTGTGGCACGTCCATCGGCGCCCTGGTGGGCGCGGCCTACGCGGCCGGTGAGATCGAGCGGTTCGAACGCTGGTTGCTGGGGCTCAAGCTCGCCGACGTGATCGCCTTCCTGGACGTCAAGTTCGCGGGCGGCCTGATCGAAGGGGAACGGCTGATGGATTTCTTCCGGCGCAATTTCGTGGACCGGCCCGTCGAGGAGCTCGCCCTGCCCTATGGCGCGGTGGCCACGGAGCTGGCCACCGGCAACGAAATCTGGCTGCGTCACGGCTCCACCATCGATGCGGTGCGCGCTTCCATCGCCCTGCCGGGACTGTTCACGCCGGTGGCGCGCGACGGCCATCTGCTGGTGGACGGCGGGCTGGTCAATCCCGTCCCGGTCTCCCTGGCGCGCGCCATGGGGGCCGACGTGGTGATCGCGGTGGATCTGTCCGCCGACGTGCTGGGGCGGCACCTGCGTCCGAGGGCCCGCAGGCCCAAGGAAGGCGAAGTGGCCCAATGGCTGCGCAAGCTGCAGGAACGGCTGTCCGGCTTCCTGCCGCGCAATGGGCAGCCCGTGCCTTCGGTGCTGGACGTGGTCGCCTCCAGCATCAACATCATGCAGGTGCGCATCACGCGCAGCCGCATGGCGGGCGAGCCGCCCGATGCCGTGGTCGCACCGAGGCTTGCGCATCTGGGACTCATGGAGTTTCATCGCGCGAAGGAAGCCATCGAAGAGGGAAGACGCGCGGTGAAAGCGGTGCTTCCGCAGATCCGGGCGGCCATGGAGAACGCCTCATGAACCGGCGCGGCGCGCGCCCTGCGGCCATTTGTCCCGGCCATGACGTTCGAGACGTGCATGGCTGGGGGATACCCCAACGCCCTCGAGCACACCGATGCGCAGGTGGAGCGCACGGGTCGAGAAACCTTCGCGTTCCGTGTGACTGTTGCGTTGAACCTAAAAACCGCAGTTGAACGGGCCCGTAACGGGTTTTACCCTGTGGGTGGGCTGTATCGAAGCCACTCGCCTCGATGACTCGATGACGTTGCGACAAGAAAACGCCGTCAACGGCGGTTTTTTTTGGCTTGAAGGCATGCCGGTGCTCGGAACGCCACACGCTTTGACCGTGGGGCGCAGGCGGGCTGATGTTCGGTAGGCGCATCGTCACAGGAGCGCGATACGCGAATCGCCAGGGCAAGACCCTGAGCGAGCCCATCGATGCCCAGGGAAGGCCAGGCCGCCCTCCGGCAAAAGCGCAAGCCCGTGTGGCCCAGGCGGTAGGCAGGCATCATCGGCGCCCAGTTGCGCTGCCTCCCTCACGGGGCGGCGGGCTGGGGGCTGAGGCACCCGGCTGCTCGATGATCTCCTTGCGCACCCACAGGCAGCCCGGGCCCGCGCGCGTGAGATAGACCGTCACCTGGCTGCCTCGCGCCTGAAAGAGCGCCGTCTTCCGGCCCAGATCGCGCACGAAGGCATCGGCCAGGCCCCGGCTGCGGGCGAAGTCCAGGCACGCCTGGGGTGCGTAGCCCGTCTGCGTGTATTCCACCACGCAGCCTCCATCGGCGGAGCGGGCCGCGTTGAGGGAAGTCAGGGTCGGTGTGTCGTCCTGGCCGTTCTCCAGGGTGATCAGGGCGGAAAACAGCGCCGAATCGGGCGTCTTGCGGTTCCAGAATGCCACGCCGTCCTCGGCCTGCTGGCCCTTCAGATAAGACTCCACCCGCGCGAGGGCGGGCAGACAGGTCTGGATGCCCGCCTGGGCGGCCTGTGATGCCGCCACCCCGGCGGGCGGCGCAGCCTGCGCCGGCAGACTGGCGACGGCGAGCAGCCAGCCGGCCAGCGCCAGGCCCAAGCCGCGCTGGGGCGCGGGGCGGCTTACCACTTCCAGCCCAGTCCGGCGCGCAGGGCGGTCTTGCCGCCGGTGGCGGCGGCCACGCCCAGGTTGAGCTGCACGCCGCCGGCCGTCACATGGCCCAGGCCCACGCCGACGGCCGATTGACCATCGTAATGGCCCACGCCGATGCCCAGGCCCGTCTCGCCCGGGGCCAGCGCCACCTGCGGCGCGGCGGCCATGGCGGCTGCCACGCCCCGCGCCGCGTATTTCAGCGCCTCGGCGTGGCGCTGGTCGGTATAGGCCTTGGCCTGCTGGAGCATGGCCGTGCTGCCGCCGCCCACCAGGCCATCCACATACGCCTTGGTTGCCGCGTCCTGCGGGTCGATGGGGTTGGCCACGTTGGTGATGCGCCGTTCGCCGCCCGCCGTGCCCACCGAGACCGTGTTGGCGGCAGACGCCACCGAGCCGTTGCCGATGGCCACCGCATTGGCGGCCGTGGCCTGCGCGTTGTTGCCCACGGCCACCGAGAAGTTGCCCAAGGCGGTCGCATTGTCGCCCACGGCCGTGGTGTTGATGCCCGTGGCCTGCGCGCCCGTGCCCACGGCCACCGAGGATTGCGCCCTCGCGCCCGCGCCGATGGCCACCGAGTTGCTCGAGACGGCCGTGGCGTTCAGGCCCATGGCGATGCCGCCGGCGGACTGGGCGTTGGCGTTGGTGCCGATGGCGATGGCATTCGTCGCGCCTGCATTCACCTGGGTGCCGGTGCCAATGGCGATGGCGCTGACCGCTCCGGTCCCCACCTGCGCGCCCAGGGGGGACGCGTTGGTGCGCGCCCCGATCGCGATGGACGAATCGGCCCCCGCCGTGCTCGCGCTGCCCCCGGCGAAGCTGAAGGCACCCGTGGCGGTGTTGTTGTAGCCCAACGCGCTGCTGTAGTTGCCGTTGGCGGTGTTGGTTATGCCCATCGCGGTGCTTTGGGCGCCGCTGGCGGTGTTGCCGAAACCCACCGCGCTGCTTTGGGCGCCGCTGGCGGTGTTGCTAACGCCCACCGCGCTGCTCAGAGTACCATTGGTTGCGTTTCCAGCGCCTACTGTTACGCTGTCATCAGCGTTGGCTTGGTTCTGGTATCCCAGGGCGCTGGTTCTGAGGCCGCTGGCGAGGTTGCCCCAGCCCATCGCGCTGCTGCCGGCGCTGGTGGCGGTGTTGCCGTAACCCACCGCGCTGCTTTGGGCGCCGATGGCCTGGTTGCTGCGGCCCACCGCGCTGCTGTTGGCGCCCGTCGATTGGTTTTGGACCCCCACGGCAGTGCTGTTCTGGCCGTTGGGGATGCCCGAGCTCGTTCCGAAATTCCAGTTGTTGCCATAGCCCACGGCCACGCTGTTGGCCGCAGCGGTGTCCGTGTAGTTGGAGTAGCCCACCGCGCTGCTGGTCTCGCCGCTGGCGGTGTTGAAGGCGCCCATCGCGCTGCTGTCGTTTCCGCTGGCGTCGTTGCCAGCGCCCACCGCGCTGCTTCTGATGCCGCTGGCGGTGTTCCAATAGCCCACCGCGCTGCTTTGGGCGCCGCTGGCCTGGTTGCTGCGGCCCACCGCGCTGCTGAGGGCGCCGCTGGCGATGTTGCTGTAGCCCACCGCGCTGCTGCTGTTGCCGCTGGCGGTGTTGCCAGCGCCCACCGCGCTGCTGCCGGTGCCGCTGGCGGTGTTGAACATGCCCATCGCGCTGTTGTTGCTGTTGGCGCTGTTGGCAAGGCCGCAGGCAAAGGCACCGGCCACCGCACCGCTGCCACCGCTGCCGCCCGTCCCATCTGCATCGCACACCTCGGCATAGGCCGGGGCGGCCGCGGCGAGCAGCGCGCCCATGAGCACGGCACCGGAGGCGCGCTTGCCCCGGGCGCGGGCGATCTCGGCCACGGCGACGAAGGACTGATGGACATCGCTCCAGAGGAGGCGGTAGGTGGTGTTCATGAACGTGATCTCCTTCTTCTTTTTCCCTTCTTTCACAGGAGGCGCGGCCCTATCCTCATCGTGGCCTTGTCGCCCCCGCTCGCAAAAAACGCGTTGAGCCAGGCACAAAAACGGTCACGTTCTGGTGACCCGTTTTCATGCCCCGACTTGGCGTTCCCTGAATCGCAGTACACAACGGCGCGTTCACCTGATGAGGTGGCGATGAAGCGTCCGGTACGTCATGGACGTCGTCAGCCGCACGCCGCACGCAGTGCCCACTTGGCCCGCATTCTGGCAGCGTGCCGTGTGCACTTCGTTGGCATACCGTTCGCAAATCGTTAGCACCCGCTATCGCGGCCGTGTGTGGCCAAGGCTTGCGGCACGCCATAGAATGACGGCCAGGAGGAGAGGTCATGCGTTCTGTCGCAGACGGCACGCCCTGGCTGTGCCTTTTCGGCCGGCCGGCGCTGATCACAGGGCCGAGCGGCCCGCCGCGGCCGCTCGATTGCCGCTACCGCAAGACCACGCTTCTGATGGCCTGGCTCGCCGCCCACGCCGGCCGCCCGCAGCAACGCGCCCTGCTCGCGGAGCGACTCTGGCCGCGGGTGCCGGTCGCCGATGCACGCGGCAATCTGCGCGTCCTGGTGAATGACCTCGTCTCGCGTCTCGTCGCCCTGGGGTTGAGCGATTGTCTGGAAGCCGACCGTGATTGGCTCTGCCTGCGCCCGGGCAACCGTTTCCTCACCGACGAGGCGGTGCTGGAGGATTACCGTCTCCTGGCGGCCTTTTTGCCCATCGCTTTGGAGCGACTCGCCCTGCCCTGGCTGCCTGCGGAAGGCATCGAGGTCGAGGGGGAATTGGCCGAATGGCTTGCCGCGCGGCAGGCCTGGTTCACCCGGCACGCCGAAGCACGCCTGGCCGAAGTGGCATCCCCATCCGCACGCGGGGCGGGGCCGGGCGGCTCGCCGGCATCGACCCATGCGACGGCGCCCACCCGCGTCGGTCCTTCCACGATGTGGCAGCATCTGGCGCTTCTGCATCTCATCCCTGCTCCGGACGTCTTGGCCAGCGACGAAAAGAAACGCTTTGCCGCCGCGCGCGCCCGGTGTCTGGCGCTCGCCGCAGAAGCCGGGCGGCTCGGCGCCCGGGTGCTGGAAGCCGACAGCACGCTGACCCTGGCGTTTGGTCTGGACGAGAGCGCCACCGTGTCGCGATGGCATGCTTTGCGCACGGCGCTTTCCTTACGCCTCCAGGCTCCGACGGCGCGCATTGGTCTTGCCGCCGGGATGTGCCTGATCGACGCGGGGCGCGTCTTTGGCGAGCGGCTCGATCTCGCGCGCCGGCTGGCGCTGTGCGCCGACGAGGGCGAGATCATCGCCGATGCGGGGTTTTCGGAACTCGCCGCCAGCGCCGGGGCGGCCGAGACGTGCGAAATCCGTATTTGCGACATGCCGATTACGGCTTATCGCTTTCGTCACCCGGTCGCGACGCCGCCGCCGGGCGCCATCCTGTCTTCCACCGTGCCTTTCATTGGCCGCAATGAGGAGCTGGCGCAACTGTCCGCCCTCGTGGCTCGAGGCGCTGGTGCGGCCTGCCTCGTCGCCCCGCCTGGCATCGGCAAATCACGCCTGGCTTGGGAAGTCGTGCGGACACAGGAACGTGAGCGCACGCATTGGATCGGCTGCCGTGCCGAGCTCGCCGCCCAGCCCTGGGCGGCGCTCTACGAGTATCTCTCCCGCGCGGAGGTGCGTGCGCGCCTGGACGGTCAACGCCATGCCGCTGTGTTTCACCAGTTCCTAGCCCACCGCCACATGAACTTCGAATGGCGCGGCGAGATGATCGCCGCTCTTGCCGAATTGTTTGGCGGGGGGGTGGTCGTCATCGATGACGCGCACTGGCTGGACGCACCTTGCGCACGCCTGTTCGATGAAATCGCGCGGCGGGTGACGACGTTCTGGTTGCTGACCCGCCGGCCGGTTCCCGGCGGCTGGCTGCCATCGGGCACCCACCTCATCGATCTGCCCCCACTCGACGATGCGAACGCGTTCGCCCTGCTCGATGCCGCCGCGGGCCCGTCCATGACGGAGACGGAACGGCGCGCCGCGATCCTGCGCTGTCGGGGCATCCCCCTGCTGCTGCTGGCGGAATGCCGGGGTAAGGCGGCAATCGTGGAAGAAGGGCTTGCGCGACTGACGACCTTTTCAGCCGATCAGGCACGCCTGCTCGGGCTGGCGGCCCTACTGGGACAGAATTTCCGCCGCAGCGAACTCATGGCCCTGGCACCCGACGCGCCGGTGGACGAGGCGCTGGCCCAGGGGACGGAAAGACGTCTGATCGTGCCATGGAGCGAGGATCAGTTCGGGTTTTCCCATCCTATGCTGCGCGAACGCTGTCTCGACCATCTCGATGCGGAAGAAACGCAGCGCTTGGCCCGCCATGCGGCGGCGTGGCTGGCCAACAAAGGCGAGAGCGCGCGTGCCGCCGAGCTTTATGAACTCGGGGAGGAATTCGAAAGCGCTCGCGCAACCTGGCTCGTGGCTGCGCAGAAGGCGCTCGCCGACGAAGACGTCCTGGCCGCGTGCTCATACTTCGACCGCGTCGAACGTCTGGGTTACTCGGCGGGCGCCGCTGGCGAGTGGGAGCGTATCCACCATGCGCGTGCGCTCATCGTCCGTGAGGGCTACGGCATCGAGGCTGTTGACCGTCTCGTCGGCGAGCTGGCGCGGCGCCCGCCAATGGGCGATGATCCCGAGGCGCGCGAACGTCACTTCGCTGCCAATGCGCTGTACTACCTATGGTCAGGCGGCGTATCTTCCGCATCGGGTCTGGCGCAGGCGAAGCGGCTCGCCGCCTTGGCCCAGACTCCGGCGCAGGAATACGCGGCACTCTTGGCGCGTGCTAACACAAGCCTGATGACGGGCAATTTCGTCACGGCGCGGCGCGATTTCGGCCGCCTGCAACACCTATCGCTGCCACGCGCCGAGCGCTTGCGCTATTTTCCATTCGACCCCCATGCCATCGTGTATGGCAGCCACGCCTGGGCCGGCTGGTTTCTCGGCGAGCCGACCTGGCAGGCCGAAATCGAGCAGGCCATCGCCATCGCTCTCCACAACGATTGCAGACTGGACGAATGCATCGCCCGTTGCTATGCCGCTGCGGTTTACCTGTGTGCGGGCAATAGGGAAGCGCTCTCCACTCAGGCGGCTCACTCCTTCGCAATCGCTTCACGCGAATCGTTTACGTCATGGGAGTTGCTTTCCGCCCTTTTGATGCAGGTTTCCGTCGCGCAGAGCGGGCAGCGCCCTGATCACGACCGCTGTGCCGGTTTCGAGGCGGCGACGCGCCAGACCCATCCTGCCGGTTTGAATACCGTGCGCTGGCTCATTGCCGAGGCCTACGCCGCCAGTGGCGACTGGCCCACCGTGCGCGCCTTGTGCGCCAGCGCCGTCGTCAATGAAGAGGGGAGCCGCGGACATTCATACTGCCTGCCGGATCTGTGGCGTCTGCTTGGCCAGGCGCTGACGGAAACGGGCGAAGCGCCTGCCGGAAGAGCGGCCCTGCATCATGCTCGTGCACTTGCCCAGAATCATGGCGCAAAAGGATGGCTGGCGCGCTGGCAACACCTGTTGCCCGCCGGCACCCCGACTGAGCATTCGACCGCAAGATCCGCGCTGCAAGCCGCGCTGGAAAGTGTCCGTGGCTTGGCGCCGAGCGCTTTCCCATGAGCGCCTGGATGTGCAGTTCTGTTTCCTTTGGCCGGCCGGGGTATTTGCCAAGCCCTTTTGCTCCCGGCGTGGCTGGGGAGTATGCTGGGCCTGGACGGCCCGATTACCCTGCCTGGGAGCTGAACGATGTCCGACACCCTCGACCTTCCCCTTGGCCCCGAGGCCGTGGCCAGCTGGCTGGCGGCGGCCGGCCCGGCCACGGCTTTGGCCCTGGGGGAAGCGGCGGCCCTGCCGTTTGCCGGCCTGGCGGGCTGCCGGCTCGTGCACCGCGCTGCTGCGCCGTGGCTCATGCCGGGTGAAACCACCCGCTTCGATCTGGTGTTCGTGGACGGCGTGCTGGAGCAGGAGGATCCAGGCGAGGGGCTGCGCCTGCTGTGCCGGTTGCGCGATTTCCATACCCAGCGCCTCTACGTGCGCTGCGTTCTGGGCGCCTGGACCGAGAACGATTTCTTCGGAGTGGGGATGGAGCGCCTGGCGCTCGGGGAACAGGACGGCCAGCGCACGGGACTGTTCCGTTTCGACCTCGCCACCTACAAGCCGGCGCCCGAGTGGTTCAATGCCAAGTACTGGGCCCACCCCGAGCTGTGGGACGTCTATCCGTGGCTGAAATCCTGAGATTCAAGCGTCCGAAGCCTTCCGAGAAACACAAGGGGAAGACCCTGTGCGCCCACGGCTTCCCCCGCTGGCAGGTCGCGGGCAGCCGGCCCGTCGACGTGAAGCAGGGCCGGCTGGTGACCGTGCTCGTGTGTGTCCGCTGTGGGGCGACGAAGCAGGAGCTGCGCTGAGCCGGCGGCGGTTCAGTCCAGGTCGCCGGAATCGAGGAGGCCTTGCAGGCGTTTCGAGGCTTCGGCGAATTCCGCCGGGCTCACGCTCTTGCGCAGCTGGAAGGCGGGCGGCTTGAGCTCGCCGGGGTAGGGCAGGTCGTCGTTGAACTCCTGGCTGCCCACGTAGTCGCTGAAGCTGGTCACGCCCACCAGCGTAAGCGCACTGAGCACCGCGCTGGTCGCCACCACGCGGGGCGTGAGCAGCGTGGCAAAGCGCAGGTGGCCGTAGAGCATGGCGGCCGCCACCAGCACGGTCACGGCCTGGAAGATCAGGTCCGCCGACCATTCCGCCGAGAAGGCGAAGGCATAGTATTCGGCCGCCGTGTCCAGCACGAAAAACAGCACGCCCGCCGCGCTGGC
>JBBINK010000071.1:0-11257 GCA_037443925.1 Betaproteobacteria bacterium | reverse complement strand
GACATCGCCACCAACGCCCTGGGGGCGCTCCTGGGCGGGCTCGCCTACGGGCTCGCGCGGGTCCAGCGCAGGCCGGGCCGCTGGGTGGCCGCGCTGGCGCACCGGGTGCTCGCTCCCGGGCGCCTGCCCCAGGCGGGTCTGCTGGTGCTCACGCTCTGGTTCCTGGCCCAGCTCTCCCTGGATGCGCCCTCGCTGCTGGCCGGGCGGCTGAAATCCGGCTTCGTGCCCTTCTGGGAGGTGGAGGCGGCCCTCGCCCTGGTCTATGCGCTGGAGCTGGTGGTGGTGGGCAGCCTGTTGGCGGGGGTGCTGCGGCGGCCACCCTCCTCCCCCGCGCTGACCCTGATCGCCGCGGGCGGGCTGGTCGTCGGCAAGTTTCTGGCGGCGGCCGTCCTGCTCAAATGGGCGGTGCTGGCCCGGCTGGTGTCCCTGGAATTCGTCACGGGCCTGGCCGCGGGCGCGATCTCCCTCCAGCGCTGCCTGGACAGCCGCGGCGGGGCGCGCTGGGCGCCGGCCGCCTTTGCCCTCGCGCTCGGCGGTCTCGTGCCGTTCCTGGGCGTCCTGCCGGTGCCGGGTTCAGCAGCGCCGCGCCACTTCAACATCACGGGCCTGGCTGCCGGGATGGCCGTGCTCTGGCCTTGGCTGGCAGCCCTGGTGCTGGCCGCGCGGGCCTGGCTTGCCCAGGGGGCGGGCGACCACGGAGGCAATGCCGCCAACCAGGGCCAGCCCTAGCGCCCAGGCGAGGGTGAAACGCAGCGCCAGCTCTGCCGGGGCGGCGTAGTGATCCCGGTCGCTGGAGAGCAGAAACTGCAGGGCCGAGAACACCCGGCCGTATTTGACCACCGTGGACTCCAGCCCCAGCTGCAGACAGCCGAAAGCCAGCGGGCCCGAGGCCAGCACGAGCCAAGGCGCCCAGGAAGGCCCGCGCCCGGCCAGCCAGGCTGCGCCGCCATAGCCCCCCAGGGCCAGCAGCCAGGCCGCGAGCCACGTCCAAACAAAGGCGTCGAGACGGGCATCATGGGCCAGAAGCTCCGTGAGATTGTCCGTGTTGGCCGCACCCACCACCACGGCATAGGCCAGCCCCAGGAGCACCGGCACGGAGGCGACCCAGGACCAGGCCAGAGGCCGGGGCACGGACAGGGCGAGCATGGCGCCGCCGAACAGGGCGGCGCTTGCCCCCAGCGCCAGGCCCAGGAAGCGGGCGAAAAGCTCCAGTTCCGGCAGCCAGTCCAGACTGGGGCTGCCCACGACGTCATGCAGGCTTTCCACGGGCACGGCAAGCCGCAACAGCGCGTAGGCCACCACGCCGTGGATGGGCACGGCAAGCCAATAGGCGAGGTTCGGGCGGCGCAGCCGCGCCACCCGCGCAGCGAAGGCCGCGGGAAAACCGATCAGCCACATCAGGGCGAGGCTCAATCCCAGCGCGGACAGGAGTGGGCGCTCACCGCCCAGGAGCTCCCGGACGTTGTAGGGAACGAAGGGCAGCTTGGCGGCCAGCCACAGGGCAGCGGCCATGGCCGCCCAGGCGAGGGCGGGGCCCGCCCAGCCCACCCCGGGACGGTAACGCGCCTCCACCCTGGGCGAGGGCCGGGGACCCCCGAAGAAGCCGGCCAGCATCACGCCCCCCACCGCGCCCGCCGTCTCCAGCAGCCAATCGGCGAGGTCGGCGTGCTTGCCCGGCAGGAAGAGCTGGCCCGCCTCCACGCCGGCAGCCATCAGCGCGCCCAGCGCCAGGGAGAGGCCGCGGTGGCCCAGGCTCTGCGCCAGGGCCCATCCCAGGGGCAGGAAAAACAGCAGCTTGTGCAAGACCTCCGTCACCGCCCGGAACTCGGTGCCGAAGTAATAGGCCGTCAGGGGCGGCCGCAACAGGGCCTGAGCCTGCCGCGCAAGGAAGGCTGGATCGCTTTGGAAATCGAAGGGATACCAGAAAGTGAGCGCCAGCACGCCGGCCCACGCCGCCGCCAGCCAGCCCCAAGCGGCCCGGGAGGGGGCGGCCGTACTACTGTGCCGACGGGGGCCCGCCACCCAGGCTCCGAGGGCGCCGCCCAGGGCGGCCGTGAAGACGTCCGTCACGTCGGTGACGCGGCTGTACACCCATAGCTGCAGGCATTCGAGCCCCCCGGCCGCCAGCACCGTATAGCCCAGGGCGCGGGCAAAGGACAGGCCGGTCCGCCGCCACAGCCCTGCGGCGGGCACCCACAGCGCGACATCCGTGAGCAGCTCGTAGAGGGCCGCCGCGCCGTCCGAGGGCAGGGCGGAAAAGGGGATGAGCACGACCCGCCCGGCCTTCCACTTGTGGTAGAGCTCCACCGGGCTCAGGGTGAGATCCAGGGGCAGCAGGTTATAGCCGAACAAGCCGGTGAGCCAGATTAGGAGCAGGCGCTCACTTTTCTGCAATGGGCCGCGAGCCTGCCGCCAGCCTTCGAACCAGCGCATAAGGCGCGGCCCCGCCGCCCACCAGGCCGCCACGCCCATCGAAGCGCCCAGCCCCTCCGCCACCAGATCGTTGAGGGACACCGTGCGCGGCGGGAAGAAAACCTGGGTGAACTCGATGGCTGCCGAAAACAGCGTCGCGGCCAGCACGACGAAGGCGCTGGCGAGCAGGCGCCAGCCCGGGTGCCAGGGGTGCCAGGACGACCCCAGCCACAGAAAGGCGAGGGGCATGAACAACAGCATGTTGGCGACCCAATCCGCCCGGGCACCCACGCCCAGGGCGAGATAAGGCATGTGCCGGAAACGGTTCCAGGCTTCGTCCCAGGGCAGGGCATGGAAATCCAGGGGCACCAGGCTGCCGTACACCACGAAGGCGGTGTAGGCCAGGGCGGCCGCAGGAAGCAGCTGGCGTGAAACGGCATCGTCGGTCATGGCCGGGGTGGCAGCAGAGGGCTCGGTCGCATCCTTCCATTAGTGACAGGCCAGGCGGGGTTTGGCAAGGACAACGCCCCAAGTTCGGGCGTGCCTGGTCAGCGCCCCGGCCTGCCCGTGGCTCCTGGGGCTGGCGTTTGCCCTTGGTCGCTTCACGCGAAATGGGTGGGCGCGCTACGCCACGCGCGAGCTCCAGCCGAATCTGATCGAGCTCACGCCCCTGGCGCGCTGACCAAGCGCGACCCGGCAGGGCTGGCCTGACGAGCTTTCGCCAGCCCTGTGGCCGGCCCGGCAGCGATTCCGGCGGCGGCGCGGGGGGGTGGAGGCCACGCAGCGGGCCTTTCCGCTGTCCTGCACGGCCCTGTTCCATTGGCATGGCGCTTGCTCATTCGGGCGCGGTCCCCCGCGTATAATGAAACCGCCAGCCATCCCACGGATACTCACGCCATGCCGGCGCGCGCGGCCCTTGGGGAGCAGTCGGGCCCGAGCCGGCGAGATGGCCGCGCGGGTCTTACCGCTCACCTGCCGGGCGCGTCCTCGCGGAACACCCAGGATCACGGAGTCGAAGGCATGAATCTCGGCGAAACCATTCGCCACGGCACCAAATGGCTGCTCATGGGCAGTCTGGGCAGCCAGGTCATCGGCTTCGCGGTGGGCATCGTGCTGGCCCGGCTGCTGGTTCCGCAGGATTTCGGCCTGCTGGTGACGGTGCAGCTGGTGACGGGTTTCGTCGCGATGGTGGCCACCGGCGGCATGGGCGAGGCGACGGTCCAGGCAAAGGAAGTGAACGAGCATGACTACCAGACGATGTTCACCGTTCAGTTCGCCATGGGGGCCGTGATCTACATGGCTTTTTTCCTGCTCGCGCCATGGTTCGCCCGCTATTTCGGCCAACCCGTCTATGAAGACCTGCTCAGGGTGTCGGCGCTGTCCTTTCTGGTGCGGCCCTTCAGCGCGAACGCCGCCGTGCGCCTGCGGCGCGCGATGCGGTTCAAGGAGACCGCCGTGATCGGTTTCGTCAACCTGATCTTTGCCAGCGCCCTCAGCATCGGGCTCGCCTGGGCGGGCTTCGGCGTGTGGAGCCTGGTGTGGTCGGGGCTGGCCAGCGCCGTGCTTTCCGCGGCGCTGCTCGCCACGCGCGCGCCGTGGCGCCCGCGCCTGCGCTACGACCGGGACAGCGCCCGCCGCCTGGGAGCCTACGGCGCGAAGAATGTCCTGAACGAGATCCTGGTCTATTTCCGGGCACAGATTCCGAACTTCTTCGTGACCAAACTGCTGGGCCCACACCAGGTCGGCCTGTACAACAAGGCGGACAGCCTCGCCCGCATGCCGGTGAGCCTGCTCGGCGGTTCCACCTACCAGACCGTGTTCCGTGCCATGGCCAAGGCGCAGGACGACCTGAACCAGAGCCGCTATCTCTATTTCCGCACGCTGACCCTGCTCGCGTTCTACGGCTTCCCCATCTGCCTGACCCTTGCGTTCGTGGCCGAGCCCTTCGTCGTGGGCCTCTACGGCGGGAACTGGCGGGCCGCTGCCCTGCCCCTTGCCATCCTGTGTGCGGCCGCACCCTTCTGGATGTTGGAGATGGTGTCCGGGGCGCTGGTGGGCGCCCGCAACCGGCTCGGCCGGGAAAGCGTGCTGCAGGCGCAGATGCTGGTGCTGCTCGGTGCCGCATGCTTCCTGGCCGTCCCCCAGGGCATCGCCGCCGTCGCCTGGGTGGTGGTGGGCGCCTCCGCGATCCACGCCCTGCGGCTTGCGCATCTGGCGCTGTCCACCATCGCCAGCCCGTGGCGGGCGGTGGCCCGTGCCTGGCTCGCGCCCAGCCTGTTGTGTCTGCCCCAGATCCTGGTGCTGCTGCTGGCATCCTGGGGGGTCGAAGCCATGGCGGTGGCTGAGCCGCTCATGCGTCTGGTCCTGGTGGCGGGGGCCGGCCTGGGCAGTTATGCCCTTCTCGCCCTGGCCGCGCCGCCGCCTTCCCTCGTCGCGGAAGCCAACCGCTGGCGGCGTCTCGTGCGTCTGGCCCCGCTTCCCTCCCGCTGAGCACGCCATGTTTCCCGGCTTCGACCGATGGCTCCACGACCGGCAACCGCCCCATGGGCCGGTGATCCTGATGTATCACTCGGTGCAGCCACGCCGCAGGCCCGACTGGCCCTATGCCGTGAGCCTGGCCGCATTCGAGCGGCAGCTGGATTTCCTGCTGGAGGCCGGCTACGCCACGCCCACCATCAGCGAGCTCGTCGCCCATCCCGAGCGTTTTGCCGGCCGGGTCGCGGCGATCACCTTCGACGATGGCTATGTGGACAATCTCGCGGCGTGGCAGCGCCTGGGCGAGCGGGGCATGAAAGCCACCTGGTATGTCACCGCCGGCTATGTCGGCCAGGTTCCTCCGTGGAACGAGCCGGGGCAGCCCCGCGACCGCCTGCTGTCGGCCGGGGAGTTGCGGCGCATGGCCGAATCCGGCATGGAGATCGGCTCCCACACGGTCACCCATCCCGCCCTGCCCACCCTCGATGGGGCCAGCGCCGAGCGGGAGGTCACCGCCTCGCGGCAGATGCTGCAGGACCTGCTGGGGCGGCCCGTCGAGAGTTTCGCCTATCCCTTCGGCCAATGGGATGCCCGCAGCGAGGGCCTGGTGAAGGGGGCCGGCTATCGCTCCGCCTGCCTGACCCGTACCGGCTGGGGCCTTCGGGATGGCGATCCCTTCCGTCTGCGCCGCCTCACCATCTACAGCCACGACGACCTGGGCCGTTTCGTGCGCAAGCTCGCCTGGGCCAGCCACGACGTCGGCTGGCCGCAGCTCGCCAGACGGGCTTTCCGGCGGCTTCTTGCCAGGGCTTAGCGCCATGCCCCGGGTCTCCGTCATCATGCCCTGCTACAACGCCGAGCGCTTTCTCGACCGCAGCGTGGGCAGTCTGCGTGCCCAGAGCGTTCGCGACTGGGAGCTGATCGCCATCGACGATGGTTCCACGGACGGCACCTGGCGCTGGTTTCAGCATGAGGCGGATCCGCGCATCCACTGCATCCGCCAGGCCAACGCCGGCGTGTCCGCCGCGCGCAACGCCGGCATTCGCGCGGCCCGCGCGCCGCTTCTGGCGTTTCTGGATGCGGACGACCGCTGGCATCCCACCTTTCTGGAGAAGATGTCCGCCGCTCTGGATTCACGCCCGGAGGCCCTGCTCGCCTACTGCGGCTGGCAGAACGTGGGCCTTGCGCGGGGGGATGGTCCACCCTTCGTGCCACCGGACTACGAACGGCCCGACAAGGAGGAAACGCTCTTCGCCGGCTGCCGCTGGCCCATCCACGCCGCGCTGGTGCGACGGGAGGCGGTCCTGGAAGCAGGCGGCTTCGACGAATCGCTCACCCATGCGGAAGACTATGCCCTGTGGCTGGCCATCGCCACCCGCGCGCCCATCGTCCGGGTGCCGGAGGTGCTGGCCTTCTACCATTTCCATGGCGCGGAACAGGCCTCGGCCCATCGGGCCCGCGCCGCCCTGCAGCATCTCGCCGCCCAGCGCGCCTACCTCGCCGCCCGGCCTGCGCTGGCACGCCGCCTGGGAAATGCCCGCCTGCGCGAGCTCACCCTCGGCCGCCTGCTGCACCAGGCCTACGATTGCTACTGGCGGCGCGATCTCGCCTCGGCCCAAAGCCTGTTCCGCACGGCGCTGCGCCACCGCTATGTGCGCTGGCGCGACGTGAAGTATGTGTTGCCGGCGTTGCTGCCGGCGCGCCTGTATGCTTATCTGGTCGCCAGGCTGGACAGCCGCGACGCCGGGCAACCCCAGCAGGAATGACATCCCCATGCCCCACCTGACCTTCGCCGTCTGCACCTACAACCGGGCCGAACGCCTGCCGGCGCTGATCGCCGCCATGCGCGCGCAGGCAAGCCCGATTCCCTTCGAGATCCTGGTGGTCAACAACAACAGCACGGACCACACGGCAAGCGTGCTGGACGCGCTTCGCGGCCAGCCGGGCGTGCCCCTGCGCTGGGTCCACGAGCCGGAGCAGGGCATCGTTCCGGCCCGCAACCGGGCCCTCGCCGAAGCCCTCGACAGCGACATCCTGGTCTTCATCGATGATGACGAACTGCCCGCCCCGGGCCTGCTGGCCGCCGCCGTCCACGCCATCCTGGCGGAAGGCGCCGACTGCGCGGGGGGCAGGATACGCCTGGATTTCGGATCCCGCGCCCGTCCTGCCTGGCTTTCCGACGAGCTGGCGGGCTTTCTGGCTCAGCTGGATTATGGGCCCGAGCCCTTCTGGATCCGGGATGAGGGCATGCCCCTCTGGACCGCCAACATCGCCTACGCCATGGAGCTGTTCCGGCGGGATCCGCAGCTGCGCTTCGATGGACGCTACAGCCGCCGGGGTCACGAGGCCGGCGGCGGCGAGGACGAGATGATGTTCCGCGAGCTGCTGCGGCGGGGGGCGCGGATCCGTTACCGCCCGGACATGGTGGTGGAGCACGGGGTGGAGCCCTGGCGCCTCAGGCGGCGTTATTTTTTCCGGCTGCGCTATGCGGCGGGGGTGCGCTATGGCCGCTACCGGCTGCCGGAGTATCCGCGGCAGATCCTGGGCGTGCCGCCCTTCCTGGTGGGCCAGTGTCTGCGCCAGGCCGTGCGCAGCGGCCTCATGCTGGCGGCAGGGCGGCCCAGGGCCCTGCGCCAGGCATTGAATGCCGCCCATGCCCTGGGCACGCTGGTGGGCTACGCGAAGCGCAAGCGGGAGCCGGCATGAGGCCGCGCGCTTCCTTGACCCCGCCCTCTTCGTCGCCGGCCGGCTGCGGCCGTGGGGCGGCCGAGCCTCGGGGGCGCGGGTGAAGCGGCTCACCGTCCTCATCTGCACCCATGACCGCGCGGCCCTCCTGGCCCGGGCCCTGGACTCGCTGCAGACCGCGCGCCGCCCGCAAGGATGGGCGGTGGACATCCTGGTGGTGGCCAATGCCTGCACCGATGACACCCATGACCTGCTCAACCGGATCGCCCAGCAGACCGCCGCCGATCCCGGATCGCTTCCGGTGCGCTGGCAGGTGGAGCCCCGGCCCGGCAAGGCGGTGGCCCTCAACAGCGCGATTCCCGAGGTGCGCACCGCCGACCTGGTCGCCTTCGTGGATGACGATCAGCGGGTCCACGAAGACTATCTCGTGGCAGCCTGCGAGGCCGCCGATCGCTGGCCCGACTTCAGCCTGTTCTGCGGCCGCATCGTCCCGGACTGGGATGGCACCGAGCCCCGCTGGGTGCACGAGGAGGGTCGATACCGCATCCGGCCGCGGCCCGTGCCCCAGAGCGGATGGGGCGATCAGGCCCGGGAGCTGACCGAGGCCGACCCCACCCCCGGCGGCGGCATGATCTGCGTGCGCGGCAGCGTGTTCCAGCGCGTCGGGGGGTTCGCCCCGGATCTCGGGCCCGTTGGCCATGACCTGGGGGGCAGCGAGGACGCGGATTTCATCGAGCGGGCCCTGCGGGCGGGCGAGCGCTGTTTCTACGTGCCCGAGATGCTGCAGTACCACCACGTGGACCGGGCACGCCTGCGCTTCGGCTTCGTGCTGCGCAAGGCCTTCCAGCGGGCGCGCACGGAGGTGCTGCGCAAAGGCGTCCGCAGCGGCATTTCCCTGTACCAGGTCAGAAAGTTGGTCCTCTATGCCCTGGCGGCCCTGTGGCCCCCCCATCCCGCGCGCTTCCGCTACTACCTGGTGCGTCTGGCGGCGACCTTGGGCGAAATGGCGGGCCAGCACCAGGGGCGCTGGCGGCTGGACTGCCGGCCTGCCGAATCCCGGCGGACCCAGCGTTATCTCGCGGCGCTGGCCCTGGTGGGCGTGGGCGGCGGGGTCGCGGGCGGTTTCGCCGCGCCCCAGGGCCTGGGCGATGCCGCGGGGGGGGTGGTGGGCGCAGCGGCCGGCCTCGCCGCGCTGCTGGCGCTGCGGGCGTGGCAGACCTACTCCCTGGCCGGGCCCCGGCTGCCCGCGGAGGTGGTGCGCAAGCTGCGCACGCCCGCTCTGGTGGCCTTCCTCCGGCTGGTGGGCTTCGCCTTCCTCCTCGCGCTGGTGCTGGCCGTTCCCGGAGCGGCCGCCCTGGCGGCGCTGGGCTGGGGTGACGCCGACGCCTGGGCCTTCGGCGCGGCCGGCCTGGCCAGCATCGGGCTGATCAGCGCCCTGCAGTTTCTCCGTCAGCTTCTGTTCCTGCCCGCCGCCATCGTGGCGTCCTATGGCTATCGTCCCAGCCGCCTGTATCCCCTCTGGGAACGCCTTACCCCGAAGCGCCTCGGGGCGGCCACCGTGACCCTCGCCACGCTGTTTGCGGCGCCGGTGGCGGTCGCGGCTTGGAAGGCCTCCGCCGCCCACGCTCCGGCCGCCGCCGGTGGCTGGCTCGCCCTGCTCGCCTTCTACGGGTTGCTGGGGCTGTGGCTGCGTCCCGTGGAAGCCGTGGCCCGTCCGGCGCGGCGCCGCGGGGGGCCACCCAACGTGCTTCTGATCGGATCCGACACGCTGCGGGCCGATCGGCTCGATGGCCGGCATTTCCGGCCCGTGGCGCCGTTCCTCGCCGGCTATGCCCGGGGCGCGGCCTATTTCGAGCGCTGCTTCACGCCCTGTGCGCGCACCGCCCCCTCGCTGCTTGCCCTGCTGACCGGCCGCTGGCCGGCGCGTCTGGGCATCGCGGACAATTTCGTGCCCGACGAGCGGCTCACCCTGGGGGAGCCCGCCCTGCCGGAACGGTTCCGCCGGCAGGGCTACTGGACCGGCGCCATCTCCGACTGGTGCGGGGCGGACATGGGGAAATTCCGTCTGGGCTTCGATCGCGCCGACGTGCCGCCGGACCAGTGGAACATCTTCTACCTGGTCAGGCAGGGTCCCAAGGATCTGCGTCTGTTCCTTTCCCTGTTCGCGCGCAACGCCTTTGGCCGCCGCTTCCTGCCCGAGATCTATTACCTGGGCGGCGTGCCGATGACCGACGAGCTGGGCCGGGAGGTTCGGCACACCTTGTCCGAATGCGCGGAACGCGACCAACCCTTCTTTTTGAGCGTGTTCCTGTCCACCACCCACGGCCCCTTCGGTTCCGAGTATCCCTACTACCTGCGCTATGCCGACCGCCACTACCGCGGGGAATCGAAGTTCGCCATGGCCCGCCTGACCGATCCCTGGGAGATCATCCGGCGCCAGGCCGAACCCCGCGAGGCCTTCGACCTCGACCAGATCATCGCCCTTTATGACGGTTGCGTCACTCGCCTGGACGACGAGATCGCGCGGATAATCACCCACCTGGAACGCTGCGGCCTCGCCGAGAACACCCTGGTGGTCGTCTATTCCGACCATGGCATGGAGTTCTTCGAGCACGGCACCTGGGGACAGGGCAACACCGTGGTCAGCGATGCGTCCAATCACGTGCCCCTGCTGTTCAAGGTTCCGGGGCGCAGCGGCGGGCGCATCCCGGCATCGGTGCGGCTGATCGACGTGGCGCCCACGCTCATGGAACTGTGCGGCATCCCTGGCGATGGCGCTTCGGGCATGGATGGCCAATCCCTGGTGCCGCTCCTGGAGCACGAAGCCGCACCCGGGGAACGGGAGATCTTCGTGGAAACCGGCATCTGGCTCACCCGCCTGCCGGGCATGCGTGCCGATCACCTGCTCTATCCGCCGCTGGTGGAGCTGCTGACCGTGCGCGACTATGCGACCGGCACCATCTCGGTGAAACCCGAGTGGGAAGCCCGCGTCATGGCGGCGAAGGACCGCGCCCTGCGCCTGGGCCGCTGGAAGCTCGTCTGCCAGCCCCTGGAGCAAGGGCTGTGGCTGCAGCTGTTCGATGTGGAGGCCGACCCGGAATGCCGCCAGGACCTCGCCGCGCGGCATCCGGAACAGGTGCGCTGGCTGTGGGCGCGCCTGCAGGCCCTGGCCCACTGGCCCTTGTCCGACACGCCCCTGGTTCTTCCCCATTCCGGCTGGAGCGCCCAGGTATGAGACCCCAGGCATGAGACCGCAGACATGAGACCCATGGAAAAAACCCTGCTCACCCTCGCCGCGGGCTATCTGCGGCATACGCCCCTGCGCCGCGGCCGCTGGCGCATCATCGCCGCGGCCCTGCCGGTGCTGCGCCGGCAGGGCGGAGAGCTGGGCGCCCGGCGCGTGCGCACGCGGCATGGATTTTCTTTCCATGCCGACTTGGGCGACTGGCTCGGCCAGTATGTGTGGCTCACGGGCGATTACGAGCCCGCCACCGCCCGCCTCATCGCCCGCCTGTTGCGCCCGGGCGACCGCTTCGCCGACATCGGTGCCAACGCGGGCTTCTTCACGCTGCTTGCCGCCCGCGTGGTGGGGCCGTCGGGCAAGGTGTTCAGCTTCGAGCCGGTACCCGCCATGGGCAGGCGGCTGCTGGCGGACGTCGCCGCCAACGGCCTGTCCAACGTCACC
>JBBINK010000070.1:7529-11356 GCA_037443925.1 Betaproteobacteria bacterium | reverse complement strand
GATCACGTCCGTGCCATGGCCTGCTTTCTCGACGTTTTCCAGGGTGTACTCGCCCTCGCCGACGGATTCCCACTTCACCCCGTGCTCCGGCGTGAGTCCGGCCCGGCGGGTGATCAGGGTGACGCGGTCGGCCACGATGAAGGACGAGTAGAACCCCACCCCGAACTGGCCGATGAGATGGGCGTCCTTGGCCTGGTCGCCGGTGAGCTTCTCCAGAAATTCCCGCGTGCCGGAGCGGGCGATGGTGCCGATGTTCTCCACCACCTCGGCGCGGGACATGCCGATGCCGTTGTCGGAGATGGTGATGGTGCGTGCCGCCTTGTCCACGGAGACGCGGATCTTGAAATCGGTCTCGCCTTCGTAGAGGGCCGGATCCGACAGCGCCTCGAAGCGCAGCTTGTCGCAGGCGTCGGAAGCGTTGGAAATGAGTTCTCTGAGGAAGATCTCCTTGTTGCTGTACAAGGAGTGGATCACCAGGCGCAGCAGCTGTTTCACCTCCGCCTGGAACCCCATGGTTTCTCGGGTGGCGTCCACCGTCATCGCGGATTCTCCCTTCTTGCCTAGAAAACGGACGCGGCGGAAATGGGGGCTGGGCCGGTGCTTTTCAAGGCCCTCAGGGAGCGTTCGGGCGGGAGCCGCCCCGCCCGTCACCGGGCAGGCGTGCCGGAACCCTGCAGGTCCCGCAGGCGCACCGTGCGGTAGCTCTTCGGCAGGGCGAACAGGGCACGCCGCTCGTTCAGCCCGGTCTGATAGCCGAGCAGGCGACGCACGGAGCCGTCGCCGTTGGCCTCGTACACGGGCAGGCCGTGCCGCAGCCAGGCGCGATGATCCAGCACGTAGCGCGCGAGATCGCAGGGATGCCGCAGCTCGGCCGGTGTGGCCTGATAGGTGGTGCTCTGGACGCCGGTCATCAGCTCGTTGTATTCGCCCAAGGCCTGGGCGACTTCGGGCAGGAAGGTCGGGGAGGCGGTGATCCGGCTGCAGTGCAGCCCGTTGACCGCGATGTCGAAGGTGCGGCGGCCGCGTTCGTCCGAGAGCACGTCTTCCTTCACCTCCCATTGCCGGGGCCGCTCCACGGTCACCGCCACCGGTTCGATCACCAGGACCTGGCGCTGCTCGTGGATGACGTTGTAGGCCAGGTGGGTCTGGCGGTCGAACAGGACGAAATCGTCGCGATCCTGGCCATAGTCCATGCGCAGGTAGCGGTCGGTCACCAGCAGTCGCGTGACGTAGCCGCCGCCGTCCGCGGGCTGATCCATGAAGCTCACTTCGACCATGCCCTCTGCCGCCGCCGCGCAGTTGGCGCCGAACAACAGCAACAGGACCAGGCGCCCCATGCTCAGTCCCCCAATCCCCGCGCCAGATCCGCCTGGATGTCGGCCACCGCCTCCAGCCCCACGGCGATGCGCAGCAGGCCGTCACCGATGCCGGCGGCGGCACGTTGTTCCGGGGTGAGGCGGCCGTGGGTGGTGGTGGCCGGATGGGTGATGGTGGTCTTGGTGTCCCCCAGGTTGGCGGTGATGGACAACAGCCGGGTGGCATCGATGACCCGCCAGGCCGCCTCCCGGCCGCCCTTCACCTCGAAGGAAACGATGCCGCCGCCGGTCCTTTGCTGGCGCATGGCGAGCGCATGCTGGGGATGGGATGGCAGACCGGGATAGAACACCCGCTCCACCCGCGGGTGGGCTTCCAGCCAGCGGGCCAGGGCCAGAGCGTTGGCGGAATGGGCATCCATGCGCAGGCGCAGCGTCTCCATGCCCTTCAGGATCACCCAGGCGTTGAACGCCGACAGGGTCGGGCCCGCGGTGCGCAGGAAGGTGTACACCCCCTCCAGCAGCGCCTTGCTGCCCAGCACCGCACCGCCCAGCACCCGGCCCTGCCCGTCGAGGTACTTGGTTGCGGAATGGATGACGATGTCCGCGCCCAGCTTGAGCGGCTGCTGCAACGCGGGGGTGCAGAAGCAGTTGTCCACGGCGAGCCAGGCGCCCTTGCGGTGGGCGATGTCCGCGAGGGCGGCGATGTCGCAGACCTCGGTGAGGGGATTGGAAGGCGTCTCCGCGAAGAACAGGCGGGTATTGGCGCGGCAGGCCGCTTCCCACTCGTTCGGATCGGTGGGGGAGACGAAGGTGGTCTCCACGCCGAATCGTTTGAGGATGTTGCCGAACAGCTGCACCGTCGCGCCGAAGATCGCGCGGGAGGCGACGATATGGTCGCCCGCGGCCAGCAGGCCCATCACGCAGGCCAGGATGGCCGACATGCCGGAGGCGGTCGCCACACAGGTTTCGGCGCCTTCCAGGGCCGCCAGCCGCTCCTGGAACATGGTGACCGTGGGGTTGGTGAAGCGGGCGTAGATGTTGCCCGGTTCCTCCCCGGAAAAACGCCGCGCCGCCTGCTGCGCGGAATCGAACACGAAACTCGAGGTCAGGAACAGGGCCTCGGAATGTTCGTGAAACTGGCTGCGCTGGATGCCCGCCCGTATGGCGAGGGTGTCCAGCTCGTATTCATCACCCATGGCTGTCTCCCGCAGCCGGCGCCGCCTGCGCCCCGGGCCGACGCGCGCCGTCCATCAAATGGAAAAAACCCGGTCGCCAAGGGGCCAAGCCGGGTTTCCTCGCTTTAGCCGCATTTCTGAAGCGCCCGCAAGCTGACGTCAAATCGGCGCATTGCTGGGCAGCGTACTGCCCGCGTGCATGGCCGTCAAGCACTGCGCAGATTGAGGTCGAGCTGGCGCGAGGTGCCGCCGTCGGAATCGCCGCCGCCACCGGAACGGGTGGCCTCCAGGCGGGCGAGATATTCCTCGGTGACGTCACCGGTGATGTAGTCGCCATCGAAGCAGGAGGTGTCGAAGCGCGGGATCGCCGGATTGTCCTGGCGCACCGCGGCGATCAGCGCGTCCAGATCCTGGTAGATGAGCGCGTCGGCGCCGATCTCACGGCAGATCTCCTCGTCGCTGCGGCCGGTGGCCAGCAGTTCCGCGCGCGTGGGCATGTCGATGCCATAGACGTTGGGGAAGCGCACGGGAGGCGCGGCGGAGGCGAAATAGACCTTGCGCGCCCCGGCCTCGCGGGCCATCTGCACGATCTCGCGGCTGGTGGTGCCGCGCACGATGGAATCGTCCACCAGCAGCACGTTCTTGCCCTTGAATTCCACGGCCATGGCGTTGAGCTTCTGCCGCACGGATTTCTTGCGCACGGCCTGGCCCGGCATGATGAAGGTCCGCCCGATGTAGCGGTTCTTGATGAAGCCTTCCCGGTACAGAATGCCCAGCTGGTTGGCGAGCTGCAGCGCGCTGGGCCGGCTGGTGTCGGGGATGGGGATCACCACATCGATGTCGAGGTGGGAGAAGTCCCTGCGGATCTTGTCCGCCAGCCGTTCGCCCATGTGCAGGCGGCTGGCATAGACGGAAATGCCGTTCATCACCGAATCCGGCCGGGCGAAATAGACATACTCGAAGATGCAGGGGCTGAGCAGCGGCTTCTCGGCGCACTGCTGGCTGTAGAGATTGCGATCCTCGTCCACGAAGATCGCCTCGCCCGGCTCCACGTCGCGCACCAGGGTGTAGCCCAGGGCATCCAGCGCCACGCTTTCGGAAGCCACCATGTATTCGGTGCCCTGCTCGGTCTGGAGCTTGCCGATCACCAGCGGCCGGATGCCGTAGGGGTCACGGAAGGCAAGCATGCCGTAGCCGGCGATGAGCGCCACCACCGCGTAGGCGCCCCGGCAGCGCCGGTGCACGCCGGCCACCGCCTGGAAGATGTTGGCCACGTCCAGCCGGTGGTTCGGGGTGCTCTCCTGCAGCTCATGGGCGAGCACGTTGAGCAGCACCT
>JBBINK010000070.1:0-7519 GCA_037443925.1 Betaproteobacteria bacterium | reverse complement strand
GTTCACGTGGCGCAGGTCCTGCCGGAACAGTTCCTGGCGAAGGGCGTCGGCATTGGTCAGGTTGCCGTTGTGTCCCAGCACCACGCCGAACGGCGAGTTGACGTAGAAAGGCTGCGCTTCCGCGGACGAGGAGGCGCTGCCGGCAGTGGGATAGCGCACGTGGGCGATGCCCATGTTGCCCAGCAGATCCCGCATGTTGCGCGTGCGGAACACGTCACGCACCATCCCTCCGCTCTTGTGCATGTGAAAGGTGCGTCCCTGTGAAGTGACGATGCCCGCCGCGTCCTGCCCGCGATGCTGCAGCAGCTGCAGCCCGTCATAGAGCAGCTGGTTGACCGGCGTGGTGGAAACGACCCCAATGATTCCGCACATGGTTCATCCTACTCGTACTTGATCTCGCGCCCGATGGCCTCCGGCAGATAGGGCCGCAGCAGCAGCACCAGCGCCTCCAGGGGTGCGCTGAAGGTGGCGTTGCGCCATTCGGGCTGGGCAGGCAGCCGGGTCAGCCCGGCCATCACCACCAGGGCCAGCACGATCACCATGCCCCGCGCGAATCCGAACAAGGCCCCGAGCATGCGATCCACCATGCCCACCCCCAGAAGCCGCAGAAACTGGCCAAGGGTGATGGACAGCAGCGTCATCACCAGCAGCGCCGCGAAGAACACCAGGGCGTAGGCCGCCAGCATGCGCAGCTGCGCGCTGGGAATGCCGGCCGGCAGCAGAGGGGCCACCTCGCCCGCGTACAGTGCCGCCATCCAGAAGGCAACCACCCAGGCGAGCAGGGCCAGCACCTCGCGCAGGAAGCCCCGCATCACGCTCAGCAGCACCGAGATGCCGATGATGGCCAGAACGGCGTAGTCGAACAGGGTCATGCACCCGTCCCGTCCCCGGCTGCCCGTCCCGTCATGCCTCGCTCGAGCCGTGCCCCCCGCGCCGGATGGATCAACCCTTGCCGCCCGCGGGAACCAGCTTGCTCTCCACCGGTTTGGCCTTCTGCTGCACCTTTTCCGCGGCCTCACGCGTGGCGTAGGGGCCGCTGCGCACCCGGATCTTGTCGCCCGAGGCGGTCTTGACCACCTCGGTGAAGGTGGCAATGCCCTTGGCCTTGAGCTCCGCCTGTTTCTGGGCCGCATTGCGTGCCTCGGAGAAGGCGCCGTACTGGAGGAAGAAGGACTCGCCAGCCGGCTTGGCCTCGGCCCTGGGTTGGGCTTCGGTGGAACTCTTGGCTTCGCTCCTAGGCTTGGCCTCGGCCGGCGTCTTGGGCGCGGCGGACACTGCCGCGGCCTCAGCCGGGGCTGCCGCCTTCGCCGGTGGCGGGGCTTCGGCCCGATGGGCCGCCTCCGCGGACGGCATGGGTTGCTCGGCGACGACGGCAGCCGGCGGCGCTGCGGTCGCGGCAGCCGGCCCTCCGCCCAGGGCCGGCTGGGGCGCCGGCACCACCTTGGGCGCGAAGCCCGTGGCGTCCTGGGCGGGAATGCGGATGTCGATCTCCTGGGCTTCCTGGGGCGGTTTGTCGGCAGGCAGGATCCAGGGCACCACCACGACCACCAGCAGCACCAACACCACCGCGCCCACGAGACGGCGACGCGCCCGTTTGCGGAACTGGATCTCTTCGTCGGTGATGTTGGGCGTGGCCATGCTTCCGGTCCTGGTTCAAGCGTCGTGCCGGATCTCCGCCAGCACCGCGGCGACCGTGTAAAACGATCCGAAAATCAAAATTCTATCATCTTGCGTCGCCGCCAGACAGGCGGCGCGGTAGGCGAGCTCCGGCCGGGCGAAGCGCTGCCGGGGCGCGTTGACGCCGGCGGTGTCCAGCGCCTGGGCGAGGCGCGCGCCGTCGGCTCCCCGGGGTGGCGGCAGATCCGCGAGAAACCATTCGTCCACCTGGTCGGCCAGCGCTTTCACCACGCCCGCCACGTCCTTGTCGGCGAGCATGGCGAACACCGCCAGAGTGCGTCCGGCGCCCGGCTGCTGCGCCAGATTGGCAGCCAGCGCCCGCGCCCCGTGGGGATTGTGGGCGACGTCCAGGATGCGATGGGGCGGGCCCGGCAGCACCTGGAAGCGCCCCGGCAGCTGCACCGCCTGCAGGCCCCGGCGCACGTCGGCCTGGGTGATGACCAGACGCGGCGCGAGGGACTCCAGGGCCTCGATCGCCGCTGCGGCGTTGAACAGCTGACATTCCCCGACCAGCGCCGGCAGCGGCAGGGCCTCGCGCCTGCGGATGCCCCCGGCCTCGCGCCGCCAGAAACGCCACTGGTTCGCGCCCCGCTCCAGGCCGAAGTCGGTGCCGATCAGCCGCAGCTCGGCTCCCACGGCATGGGCGTACAGCCGCAGGCTTGCCGGCGGGTCGGGATCGGCGCAGATGGCGGGCCGTCCGCCGCGATAGATGCCCGCCTTCTCGCGCCCGATGCTTTCCCGGTCGGGCCCGAGATAGTCCATGTGATCCAGGTCCACGCTGGTGATCACCGCCACCTGGGGGTCGAACACGTTGACGGCATCGAGCCGGCCACCCAGCCCCACCTCCAGCACGGCGGCATCGACGCGTGCGTCCATGAACAGCCACATGGCGGCCAGGGTGCCGAACTCGAAATAGGTGAGGGACACCTCGCCCCGCGCGGCCTCCACCGCCTGGAAGGCGCGGCACAGCGCTGCGTCGTCCACCGGGCTTGCGCCCACCCGCACCCGCTCGTTGTAGCGCAGCAGATGGGGCGAGGTGTAACAGCCGACGCGATGGCCCGCGGCGGTGAGCATGGCTTCGAGGAAGGCACAGGTGGAACCCTTGCCGTTGGTGCCGCCCACGGTGACGATGGGAAAGTCCGGCTCGAGCCCGAGGCGGTCCCTGACCTGGCGCACCCGCTCCAGGCCCAGGTCGATGGTCGCCGGATGCAGGCGCTCCAGGTGCTCGAGCCACGCGTCCAGCGTGCGGGGGGGGACGGGACGCGCGCCCTGCATGGCAGGTCAGGCCGCAGCCGGCAGACGCATGAGCAGGGTGATGAGATTGACCAGACGGTCGCGCATCTGGCGACGGTCCACGATGAGGTCGATGGCGCCATGCTCCAGCAGGAATTCCGCGCGCTGGAAGCCTTCCGGCAGGGTCTGGCGCACCGTCTGCTCGATCACGCGCGGGCCGGCGAAACCGATCAGGGCGCCGGGTTCGGCCACGATCACGTCGCCCAGCATGGCGAAGCTGGCGGACACGCCCCCCATGGTGGGGTCGGTGAGCACGGAGATGAAAGGCAACCTCTCCTCGGCCAGCTGGGTCAGCGCCGCGCTGGTCTTGGCCATCTGCATCAGGGAAAAGAGGCCTTCCTGCATGCGTGCGCCACCGCTGGCCGAGAAGCAGATCAGGGGCAGCCGCTGCTCGCAACAGGCCTGCACGGCTTCCACGAAGCGTTCGCCCACCACCGACCCCATGGAGCCGCCCATGAAGCGGAACTCGAAGGCCGCCGCCACCACCGGCACCGACTTGATCGCGCCCTGCATCACCACCAGCGCATCGGTCTCGCCCGTCTCCTGCTGGGCTTCCTTGAGGCGGTCGGTGTAGCGCTTGCTGTCCTTGAACTTGAGGCTATCCACGGGCACGATCTGGGCACCGATCTCATAGCGCCCCTCCGCGTCCAGCAGCATGTCCAGGCGCTCGCGCGCGGAAATGCGGTGGTGGAAATTGCACTTCGGGCACACCTGCAGGTTCTTCTCGAGGTCCGCGCGATACAGCACCGCCTCGCAGGAGGGGCACTTGCTCCACAGCCCTTCGGGAACGGCCTTCCTGTTGCCTTCCACCTTGCGCTTGATCTTGGGCGGCAAAAGCTTCTGGAACCAGCTCATAGCTTCTCCTTTCCTCGTACTGCGCTCAGACCCCCACGGGCGCGGGCGCGTCCATGGCCTGGCGGATCTCCCGCACCAAGGCCGCGACCCGCGCCTCGACCTCGTCCCGCGGTGCCGTTTCCACGACCTGCACGATGCGGCTGCCCACCACCACCGCGTCGGCGAAAGCCGCCACCGCCCGCGCCGTGGCCCCGTCGCGGATGCCGAAGCCCACCCCGATGGGCAGGCTGATCCGCCGGCCCAGCTCGACCAGCTTGCGCTTCACGTCTTCCAGATCCAGATGGCTGGCACCGGTGACCCCCTTGAGGGAGACGTAATAGACGAAGCCCCGCGCCAGACGGGCGACCGCCGCCACGCGCTCCGGCCGGCTGGTGGGCGCGAGCAGGAAAATGGGATCGATCCCGTGCTCCACCAGCATCGCGGCGAAATCGGCGCACTCCTCGGGGGGATAGTCCACCGTGAGCACGCCGTCCACGCCCACTTCCCGCGCCCGGCGCGCGAAGGGCTCATGGCCCATGGCCTCGATGGGATTGGCATAACCCATCAGGACCACCGGCGTGTGCCCATCACTGCGGCGGAACGCGGCCACCATGTCCAGCACCTGGGCGAGGGTCACGCCGTGCGCCAGGGCGCGCTCGCTTGCCCGCTGAATGACCGGGCCATCGGCCATGGGGTCGGAGAAGGGCACGCCCAGCTCCAGGATGTCGGCGCCGGCACGCACCATGGCGTGCATCAGGGGCACCGTTGCCTGGGGATCGGGATCGCCGGCGGTGATGAAGGGAATGAGGGCCTTGCGGCCATGCCGTCGCAGCTCGGCAAAGGTCTGGGCGATACGGGACATGGGAATCCAGCGGGAAGGGTGCGTTCAGAGTTGGATGCCGGACAGGGCCGCCACGGTGTTGAGATCCTTGTCTCCGCGGCCCGAGAGATTCACCAGCAGGATCTGGTCCCGAGCCATGGTGGGCGCGATCTTCGCCGCGTATGCCAGGGCATGGCTGGATTCCAGGGCCGGGATGATGCCTTCCAGGCGGCACAGGTCGTGGAAGGCGGCCAGGGCTTCCTGGTCGGTGACGGTGACGTACTCGGCCCGTCCGCTGTCCTTGAGCCAGGCGTGCTCCGGCCCCACGCCGGGATAGTCGAGCCCGGCGGAAATGGAATGGGTTTCCATGATCTGCCCTGCGGCATCCTGCATGAGATAGGTGCGGTTGCCATGCAGCACGCCGGGCCGTCCTGCCGACAGGGGCGCGGCATGCTTGCCCGTCTCGAGCCCGAGCCCGCCCGCCTCCACGCCGATCAGGCGCACGTTCGGTTCCGCGATGTAGCGGTAGAAAATGCCCATGGCATTGGAGCCCCCGCCCACGCAGGCGATCACGGCGTCCGGCTGGCGCCCGACGAGCTCCTGCATCTGGGCATGGGCCTCATGTCCGATCACGGCCTGAAAATCCCGCACCATCATGGGATAGGGGTGGGGCCCCGCGACGGTGCCGATGATGTAGAAGGTCGTGTCCACGTTGGTCACCCAGTCGCGCATGGCCTCGTTCAGCGCATCCTTCAGGGTGCGCGAGCCCGATTCCACGGGCACCACCGTCGCACCCAGCATCTTCATGCGGAACACGTTGGGAGACTGGCGCTTGACGTCTTCCGCGCCCATGTACACGACACAGTCCATGCCCAGGCGCGCCGCCACCGTCGCGGTGGCCACGCCGTGCTGGCCCGCGCCCGTCTCCGCGATGACACGCTTTTTCCCCATGCGCCTGGCCAGCAGGGCCTGGCCCACGGTGTTGTTGATCTTGTGCGCGCCGGTATGGTTGAGGTCCTCGCGCTTCAGGTAGATCTGCGCCCCGCCCAGGTGCTCGCTGAGGCGGCGGGCATGGTAGACCGGGCTCGCCCGCCCCACGTAGTGCTTGAGGTCGTGTGTGAATTCGGCCTGGAACTCGGGATCGAAGCGGTAGCGCTCGTAGGCGACGCGCAGTTCCTCCAGCGCCGCCATGAGGGTTTCGGCCACGAAGACGCCGCCGTAGGGACCGAAATGCCCCCGCTCGTCGGGCAGGTCATACATCTGCATTGCGCACTCCTCGGATGAACGCGGCCATCTTCCCCGCGTCCTTGATTCCTTTTTCCGCCTCGACGCCGCTGGAGACGTCCACCGCCCAGGGCCGCACGCGCCGGATCGCTTCACCGACGTTGTCGGGATCCAGGCCGCCCGAAAGGATCACGGGCAGGGGCAGGTCGGAGGGGATCAGTGACCAGTCGAAGGCCTGTCCGGTGCCGCCGGGCACACCGGCCACGTAGGCATCCAGCAGCAGGCCCCGTGCGTCCCCGTATCGCGCCGCGTATTCTACCAGATCGACCCCTGGCCTGACCCGCACCGCCTTGAGGTAGGGGCGGCCGAAGGCACGGCAGTAGTCCGCAGGCTCCTCGCCGTGGAACTGCAGCAGGTCCAGGGGCAGGGCCGCGAGCACCCCGTGCACCCGCTCCGCGGGCGCATCCACGAACAGGCCGACGCTGGTGACGAAAGCAGGCAGGCGCGCAAGGACGGCACGCGCGCGCTCGACATCGACGTACCGGGGACTTAAGGCATGGAAGACCAATCCGATGGCGTCGGCACCCAGGCGGCTTGCCTCGAGGGCATCCTCGGGGCGGGTGATGCCGCAGATCTTCACTCGGGTCATGGTTCAGGGTGCTCCCGGCAGGTGGGCGCAGGTCCAGTCCGGGCGCCTGGGCGGCAAGCCCCATTCATCCCCGTAATCGGCGCCCATGAAATACAGGCCGTCGGCCGCGAAAGTGGGCGCGGCGCGGGTCCGGTCCCGACCGGCCAAAAGGTCCGTGAGCCAGTGGGGCGGGTATTTTCCCTTGCCCACGTACACCAGGCAACCGACGATGTTGCGCACCATGTGGTGCAGGAAGGCGTTGGCGGCGAAATCGAACACCAGCACGTCGCCTTCCCTGCGGATGTCCAGTCGGCTGAGGGTGCGCACCGGCGTCTTCGCCTGGCATTCCGCCGCGCGGAAGGCGCTGAAATCGTGCTCGCCCAGCAGACCGGCGGCGGCAGTGCGCATGGCATCCACATCCAGGGGCGCATGGTACCAGCCCACCCGGCCCGAGAGCAGCCCGGGACGGGTGGGCCGGTTGAGCAGCAGGTAGCGGTAGCGGCGCGCCCGCGCGGAGAAGCGCGCATGGAACGCCTCCTCGACCGGACGCGCCCAGAGCACCGACACGGCCCCGGGCAGCAGGGCGTTGACGCCGCGCACCCAGGCGGTGTCGGGCCGCTCCCTTTGGGCGTCAAAGTGCACCACCTGTTCCACCGCATGGACGCCCGCGTCGGTGCGGCCGGCGGCGCCCAGGGTCACCGGATGGCCGGCGATGGTGGCGATGGCCGCTGCCAGCACGTCCTGGACCGCGCAGCCACCCGGCTGGGTCTGCCAGCCACAGAAGCGGCTGCCGTCATATTCCACCCCCAGCGCGATCCTCACGCCAGCAGCCCTCCCAACAGCACGGCGACGGCCAGGACGGCCACCCCGTCCGCCCAGCCCATGGCCGGCAGCTCGAGGGTGAGCGGCCCCTCGCGGGCTGGCGGCGGGCGGTCCCAGGCCGCCAGCAGCCCGGCGAACGACACCTCGGGCCGCCCACCCTCCCGGCTGAACCCGAGCACGAGCGCCAGGTTCACCGCCGCGTTCACCACCAACGAGCCGAT
>JBBINK010000069.1:7532-11446 GCA_037443925.1 Betaproteobacteria bacterium | reverse complement strand
GGGCGCGGCCACCTGCCCGCCGTAGTACTGGCCCGCGGATGGCTCGTCGATCATCACCGCCACGATCAGCCGGGGGTGGGAGGCCGGAGCCAGGCCCACGAAGGAGGCCACGTAGCGATCCTCCGCATAGGTGCCGTTGGCGGCGAGCTTGTGCGCCGTGCCGGTCTTGCCCGCCACCCGGTAGCCCACCACCTGGGCCCGGGGCGCGGTGCCGCCCGGCTGCACCACCAGCTCCAGCATGGCGCGCACCGCCTGGGCGGTGGCGGCCGAGAACACCCGTTCCGCCGGTGCCGGCGTATCCAGCCGCAGGAGGGACAGAGCCCGCAACTCGCCATCGTTGGCGAACACCGTGTAGGCCCGGGCGAGCTGCAGCAGGCTCACGGAGATGCCATGGCCATAGGACATGGTGGCCTGCTCGATGGGCCGCCAGGTCTGCACCGGCCGCACCTTGCCCGCCGCCTCGCCGGGGAAACCCACGCCAGGCGGCTTGCCGAAGCCCAGCTTGTGGAAGCGGTCCCACATGTACTCCGGCGGCAGCATCAGCGCCATCTTGGCGGCACCCACGTTGGAGGACTTCTGGATCACCTGGGCCACGGTCAAGGCCCCGGCCGGATGCGCATCCCGGATGGTGGCCGGGCCGATGGTGAGGAAACCGGGGCCGGTCTGGATCACCGTGTCCGGCCGCACGCGGCCGGATTCCAGGGCGAACGCCACGGTGAAGGGCTTGAGCGTGGAGCCCGGCTCGAACACGTCGGTCACGGCCCGGTTGCGCAGATAGGCCACCGGCACGTCTTTGCTGCGGCGATTGGGGTTGTAGCTGGGCTGGTTGACCAGGGCCAGCACCTCGCCCGTGCGCGCGTCCAGCACCACGGCGGCGCCGGCCTTGGCGCGGTGCAGCGTGACGGCGTTGAGCAGTTCGCGGTAGGCGAGATACTGGATGTTGCGATCGATGGACAGCACCACCGGCTGGCCGTCCTGGGGCGCGCGGATGCTCTCCACGCCTTCGATGATGTTGCCCAGCCGGTCCTTGAGCACGCGGCGGCTGCCGTCGATGCCGGCCAGACGCTGATCGAAGGCGAGTTCGACGCCCTCCTGGCCCCGGTCGTCCACGTCGGTGAAACCCAGCACGTGGGCGGTTTGGTCGCCGTAGGGGTAGTAGCGGCGGTATTCCCGCTGCAGGAACACGCCGGGAATGTCCAGTTTGAGCACCTGCTCGGCCAGATCGGGCGGCAACTGCCGCTTGAGATAGACGAAATCGCGTTTGTCCGCCAGCTTGCGCTTCAGTTCCGCCTGGGGCAGACCCAGCAGGCGGGCGAGCTTTTCCAGCTGGGAGGCGGTGATCTCCACGTCGCGGGGGCTCGCCGCCACCGACTCCACCGGCGTGCTGACCGCCAGCGGTTCGCCGTTGCGGTCCAGGATGTGGCCGCGGTTGGCGTTCAGGCTGATCACGCGGCTGTAGCGCGCCTCGCCCTTCTGGCGCAGGAAGTCCTTGTTCACGCCCTGCAGGTAGAAGGCCCGGCCCACCAGCACCAGGAACCAGACCATGAGCAGCAGCAGGAACAGCCGCGCACGCCACGCGGGCAGCTTGACCGGCAGGGTGGCCGCGCCGGCGATCACGGCGCCACCCCCTGCTCGGGAGCCAACACATGGATGCGCGAGGGCTCCGGCACCTTCATCTGCAGGCGCTCGGCCGCGATCTTCTCGATGCGCGCATGCATGGCCCAGGTGCTCTGCTCCAGCTGCAGCTGGCCATATTCGGTGTTCATCTGCTTGGCGGCCTCCTCGGCATGCTGCAACTCGGCATAGAGCTGGCGAGCCTGGTGCTGGGAAGTGACCACGCCGATGGCGCACACCACCAGCACGCCCAGCAGGATGAGATTGAGCCGCGTCATGCCGCCCGCCCCCAGGCCGTGCGTTCCGCCACGCGCATCACGGCGCTGCGCGCGCGCGGGTTGGCGCGCACCTCCTCCGCGTCAGGACGCACCGGCTTGCCCACCAGGCGCAGGCGCGGCTTAGGCAGCTGGTCGGCCCGCACGGGCAGTTTCGCAGGCAGGGTGTCGGGATGCGCCTCGCGCTTGAGGAAGCGCTTGACGATGCGGTCTTCGAGGGAGTGGAAGCTGATCACCACCAGCCGGCCGCCCGGCGCGAGCAGCTCCACGCACTGGGGCAGCACTAGCGAAAGCTCCTCAAGCTCCTGATTGATGAAAATCCGTATAGCCTGAAAGGTGCGCGTCGCCGGATCCTGGCCAGGCTCGCGCGTGGGCACGGCCTCAGCCACGATCTGGGCCAGCCGTCGGGTGTCGCGGATTGGGCCTCGCGCGCGCGCCGCAGCAATCGCTCTTGCAACCTGTTTAGCAAACCGCTCTTCACCATAATCGGCTATCACCTCCGCCAGTTCCCGTTCGTCGACTTCGGCCAGCCAATCCGCGGCCGTCCTCCCCTTGGTGGTGTCCATCCGCATGTCGAGCGGTCCCTCCATGCGAAAGCTGAAACCCCGCGTGGCGTCGTCCAGCTGCGGCGAGGACACGCCCAGATCCAACAACACGCCATCCACCTCCTGCACGTGGCGCTCCTGCAACCGGCTCTTCAGCTCCGCAAAACCTGCATGCACCGCGGTGAAGCGGGCATCCTGGATGGCACGCGCCGCTTCCATGGCCGCGGGGTCCTTGTCGAAGGCGATCAACCGACCGGCCGGGCCCAGGCGCCTGAGGATTTCGCGGCTGTGGCCGCCGCGGCCGAAGGTGGCGTCCACATAGGTGCCGTCTTCCCGAATCCGCAGCGCATCCACCGCTTCCTCGAGCAGCACCGTCACGTGCTGCGGCGCGGTGCTCACAGGGAGAAATTCCCCAGCTCCGGGGGCAGCACCTGGTCGGCCTGGGCCAGGGCCTCCTCGAGCTGGGCACGCCAGCTCGCCTCGCTCCAGAGCTCGAAGTGGCTGCCCTGCCCCACCAGCATCACCTGCTTTTCCAGACCGGCGAACTGACGCAGCACCGGGCTCACCAGCACCCGGCCCGCGCCATCCATTTCCACGTCCTCGGCAAAACCCACGAGCAGGCGCTGCAACAGGCTCGCCTGCTTGTCCAGGCTGGGCAGGGACATGATCTTTTGCTGGATGGGCTCCCACTCGGGCTGGGGATAGAGCAGCAGACACCGATGGGGGTGGGCGGTGAGCACGAGCCGTCCCTCCCCCTGCACATGCAGCGCCTCCCGGTGCCGGGCCGGAATGGCCAGCCGGCCCTTGGCATCGAGGCTCAGCGCGGTCGCGCCGCGAAACACGGACCCTCCCCGGCTGCCTGCATTCCCCACAATCCCCCACTTTTCTCCACTTCGGCCCACTATAGGGGAAAAAAATAGGGTGGTCAAGGAAAATCAGGGCGGGCCACGGGCCATTTTTCCCGCCGCCACAAAGACTTAGCGAACCGAAGGGAGCGCCGGACGTTAAGCTGGGAAATGAATGGGATAGGACAATATCCTCGCGCGACTTGTGCGATTCGTCACGCAAGGGATTGATTATTCGACGTCGGTTGGGCCGGCGGGAACCTGGGGATGGGAGAGGAGTGGAAGCGGGCCGATAAGCCGGGTTCTGTCGAGGACAGTCATCTATCTGGGCGCGACGTTGCCGCCGCGCTCGAGCAACCTACCCGGGAACGACGCGAGCCACGTCATGGTTCCCCTATTTGGTCTTGCTCCGGGTGGGGTTTGGCATGCCGTCCGTGTTACCACGTCCGCGGTGGGCTCTTACCCGGCGGGCTTGCACCCGCCGCCGCTGGCTGCGGCCACCTTTTCACCCTTGCCCGGCCCTTCTCCCACCAGCGCTGCGGCCACACAGTCACCCTGCACGGCCTGCGGCCGCCCAGTCTACTGCGCAGCCTGCGGCCGCCCAGTCATACTGCGCAGCCTGCGGCCGCCCAGTC
>JBBINK010000069.1:0-7432 GCA_037443925.1 Betaproteobacteria bacterium | reverse complement strand
TACTGCGCAGCCTGCGGCCGCCCAGTCATACTGCGCAGCCTGCGGCCGCCCAGTCATACTGCGCAGCCTGCGGCCGCCCAGTCGAACTACGCAGCCACCTGCTCTGCTTGGGGGACTTTGCCGCCCTTGCGGGCGGCAAGTCCGGGCCGTCGGCGGTTTGTTTTCTGTGCCACTTTCCATCGCCTCACGGCGTCCGGCCGTTAGCCGGCACCCTGCTCTGTGGAGCCCGGACTTTCCTCCGGCGCGAGGGGTGCGCCGGCGACTGTCTGGCCCGCTTCCGGTGCTTAGTGTATCAGGCCGTCGCGGGGTTCCCCCGCGCTCAAGTCCGGCTGCGCGCTGCCGTTATCCCAGTGCATACTTTCCACTCACCATGCCGCCGCCCCGCCTGTTGCTCCGTTTCCTCTCCGGCCTGGCCGTCGTCCTGCTGGCGGAAACCCTCGTCATGCTGCTGCTGCCGCGGCTGCCGGCCGCGCCGGACACACCCGCCTGGCAGCTCGCCCTGGCCGATGCCGCGCTGCTGACCCTGCTGGTGGCCGCGCCCATGTGGTGGCTGCTCCTGCAGCCGTGGAAAGCGCTCACCGAGAAGGAAGCCGCGCTGCGCCAGACCATGGCGCTGACCACGCGCATCCTGGCCGCCATCCCCTCGCCCGTGGCCTATCTGGACCGGGAATTCCGCTTCGTGTGGGTGAATCCGGCCTATGCCCGGGCCGACGACCGCGAGCCGGATTTCTTCCTGGGCAAGAACCATTTCGAGCTTTATCCCGACCCGGAGAACGAGGCCATCTTCAGGAAGGTGGTGGAAACGGGCCAGCCTTTCGAGGCACGGGCCAAGCCCTTCGTCTATCCCGGCCATCCGGAACGGGGCGTGACCTACTGGGACGTGCGTGTGGAACCCATCGCCGACGCCACGGGACGGGTGGAGCATCTGCTGCTCACCCTCACCGACGTCACCGCCCACCAGCACCTGGAAGCGGCGTTGCAGGAGAGTCAGGAAAACGCCCGGGCCCTGCTCGATGCCATCGCCGAATCCGCGCTCCTGATCACGGCCGACGGGGTGGTGCTCACCATCAACCGCACGGGCGCGCGCCGCTTCGGGCGCCTGCCCGAAGAGATGGTGGGCCACGCCCTGAGCGAGTTCATGCCCCCGGAACTGACCGCCGCCCGGATGGCGCGCCTGGCGACGGCCGTCGAAACCGGCCTGCCCCTGGAATTCGAGGACAGCCGGGCCGGCCGCCAGTACCGGATCGCCCTCAATCCGGTGCGCGACCCCGACGGCCGCGTGCGGCGGGTGGCCGTCTATGGCCAGGACATCACGGAAGCGCGGCGTCACGAGGCCATGGAGCGCCTGCTGCGGGAAGCCGACGAACAGATCCTGCGGGGCTACACGCCCGAAGCCATCCTCACCTTCCTGTGTGACCAGGTGGCGCGCCAGTTCGACCTGGCCCTGGCCTGGTTCGCCCGGCGGGAAAAGGACGGCAGCGTGACCCTGCTGGCGGGCGCAGGCCCCGCCGTGGGGTTCTTCGAGGCGATGCGGCGCACCGGCCTGCGCTGGGATGAGGCCGTCAACGGGCATGGCGCGACGGCCTGGGCCATCCGTCTGGGGCGCACCCAGGTGGTTCGGGCCGACACGGCCCGCTTCGTGCCCTGCCGCGAGGCGGCGGAAAACCACGGCATCGCCGCCGCCTGCAGCCTTCCCCTGGTGCTGCGGGGAGAGGTCTGGGGCGCCCTCACCGTCTTTTCCGGGCGGGCCGACACCTTCGACGATGCGAACCTGGTCCACGTGCTGGAAAACATCGTCGCGCGGGTGGCGGTGACCCTGGAGGCGAGTTTCGAGCACGAGCAGCTGCGCCTGCTGAGCGCCGCATTGACCGCCACCGCCAACGCCGTGTTCATCACCGACGTGGACGGACACATCCTGTGGGTTAACGACGCGTTCAGCCGGCTGTGCGGCTACGCGCCCTCCGAGCTCATCGGCAAGACGCCCCGCGTGCTCAAGTCGGGCGTCCATGATGCGGCCTACTACGATGCCCTGTGGTCCACCATCACCGCCGGCCAGCCCTGGGTCAGCCAGACCACCGAACGGCACAAGGATGGGCATTTGTACACGGTGCGCCAGACCATCACGCCCCTGCGCAACGCCGAAGGCCGGGTGACCCATTTCATCGCCGTGCACGAAGACATCTCCGAGGCCGTGGCCCGGGAGGCCCGCATGGCGCAGCTCGCCCACTTCGACGCGCTCACGGGCCTACCCAACCGCAGCCTGTTCTTCGACCGCCTGGGCCAGGCCCTGGCGGCAAGCCGCCGCACCGGCGAGAAGCTGGCGCTGCTGTTTCTGGACCTGGACGGCTTCAAGCAGGTCAACGACACCTGGGGCCATGCCGTGGGGGATGCCCTGCTCAAGGGGGTGGCCCAGCGGCTGACCACCTGCGTGCGGGAAAGCGATACCGTCGCCCGCATGGCGGGCGATGAATTCACCGTGATCCTCACCCACCTGGGCGGCCCCGAGGACGCACGGCCCGTGGCGGAGAAGATCATCCGGGCCCTGAACGAGCCCTTCCTGGTGGATGGTCACAGCATCGAAATCGGCGTGAGCATCGGCATCGCCCTCTACCCCGACGACGGCAGCGACGCCGAAACCCTGCTGCGCAACGCCGACGACGCCATGTACGCGGCCAAGGCGGCCGGCCGCAACACCTACCGCTTCCACGGCGTACATTGAACCCAAAACCGCAGTGGAACGGGCCCGTGCCTCGAAGCAGATCCTGCGGGGTGCCCACGATGCGTGTGCCGGAAACCGCCGTGGCCGGCGCGCCACCTGCGCAACCGGGACGAATTCAGGCTTGGTCTGTCATGGGGTCGGCCCCACGACGCGCCAACGGGGCATGCGGCTGCGGCTTCCGGGTCGAGCCGCTTTCAGTCCGCTTCCAGCAGCAGGCGCATGCCCACGAGGACGTAGCGGGTGTCTTCGCTGTTCCAGTTGCGGTAGGCGCAACGGGCATACAGGGGCCAGGTGTGCCATGATCCGCCGCGCCGCACGCGCACGCTGCCCTGCGCCGGCCCCGGCGGATCGGTGAGTGGCGAGTGGGCGTAATAGTCTTCCTGGTAGTAGTCCGCCACCCACTCCCAGACGTTGCCGTGCATATCGTATAGGCCGAAGGCATTGGGGGCGAACGACCCCACCGGCGCCGTGAAGACGAAGCCATCGTGCACGGGCAGCGCGAAGCTTTGCCACTGCGGCCACAGACGAGCGGCATCCAGATCGAACACGTTGGCCGTTCCCCTCAGGGACGGGGGCGTGTCTCCGGCGTGCTCACCGCCCCCATCGCCCGCCCGGCAGGCATACTCCCACTCCGCCTCGGTGGGCAGCCGGTAGCGGCGGCCCTCCCGGGCGCTCAACCACCGCGCCAGGGCCATGGCGTCGTTCCAGGTGACGTTGACCACCGGGTGATCGTCGCCCTGCACGAAGCCGGGATTGCGCCACGAATAGCGCCGGTCGCGTCCTTCGAAGACATCGCCCCGCGTCGATGTGCGTGGATCGTAGTCTCTGCGGTAGCCATAGGCGCCGGTGCCATCGGCCTCGGATTCGGGCACGTAGCCCGACGCGTCCAGGAAACGCCGGAACTGTCCCACCGTGACCTCGTGCCGGCCGAGGTAGAACGGCCGGCTGATGCGCACCCGATGCACCGGTGCCTCGTCCTTGAGCTCCTCGAGGCGACGCCGCTCATAGCCGGGGAAGTCCCTGGCGAGCTCCTCGACGGTTCGCTCGCTGCCCATCAGGAATTCGCCGGCCGGCACCAGGACGAACTGCATGCCCAGGCTGTTTTCCACCATGGCCGGCCGTTGCGCGCCCGCGGTCCCGGGCAGCACCAGCCAGAGGAGGAAAAGAAGCCCGCGCACCCTCACCCCGTGTTGCGCATGCCAGCCGCGATGGCGTTGATGGAGCGCAAAAGCGGGTCGAGCCAGGGGCTGTCTTCCCGTCTGTCCGCGCGGAACTTGCGCAGCAGCACCGTCTGCACGTGATTGAGGGTGTCCAGATGGTGCCGCCGGTGTTCGAGGGAGAGGGCCAGGGCCGGATTGTCCTCGAGCAGCGCCGTGCTTTCGCTCACGGCGAGGATTTCCCGGATCGAGCGCGCGTACTCGCCATGGATGAGGGCATAGACCCGCTCGCCGTATTCGGGATCGGCGCACAACGCCGCGTATTCGCGGGCGATGTGGAAGTCCGCCTTGGCCAGGGCCATCTGGGCATTGGACAGCAGGGTGCGGAAGAAGGGCCATTCGCGGTACATCTCGCGCAGCTTGGCCAGGCGCGCGGCGTCCGTGCCCCGCCAGCGCTCCAGCGCCGTGCCGATGCCATACCAGGCGGGCAGGGTATGGCGCGACTGGGCCCAGGCGAACACCCAGGAGATGGCGCGCACCGAAGCCCGCGAGCGGTCGCCCGCCTTGCGGTGGGAAGGGCGCGAGCCGATGTTGAGCAGGCCGATTTCCTCCACCGGCGTGGCCTCGTAGAAGTAGTCCAGGAAACGGGGCGTCTGCTCGGTGAGCAGCCGGTAGGCGCGTTCCCCTTCCCGGGCGAGCGCGGCCATCACCGCCGCGTATTCCTCACGGTCGGGGCGCACCTCGCTCACCAGGTGGGTGCTGGCCTTGAGCACGCCGGTGAGCGCCAGGGTGAGCTCATACACGGCCGTTTCCATGTTGTTGTACTTGTAGAACAGCACCTCGCCCTGTTCCGTGAGCTTGAGTTCGCCACGCACCGTGCCGGGCGGCTGGGCCAGCACCGCTTCGTGGGTGGGGCCGCCGCCGCGGCCCAGGGTGCCGCCCCGCCCATGGAACAGACGGCAGGGAATGCCGTGGCGGTCGGACAGGGCGAGGATTGTCTTCTGCGCCTGATAGAGGGACCAGGCCGAAGCGAGGATGCCTCCATCCTTGCAGGAATCGGAATAGCCCAGCATCACCTCCTGCCCTTCGCCGAAGGCGTCCAGCAGATGGCGGTAGGCCGGCAGGGCGTACAGGCGCTCCAGCACCTCTTCCACCCGGGTGAGGTCGTCGATGGTCTCGAACAGGGGGCTGGCGCCCAGATGACAGAACCAGTTGCCGCCCACCCGCCCGGCCAGTCCCGCCACCGCGGCCAGCAGCATCACTTCCATGACATGGCTTGCGCTGTGGGTCATGGAAATGACATAGCGCCCGAAACAGGCCGGCCCCAGCGCGCGCCGGTTGTGGGCGATGACCCGGAACACCTTCAGGGTTTCCCGGGTCTCGGGGCTCAACTGCCCGGGGTCGAACTCCAGGGCTTCGGCCCGACCCACCAGATCCGACAGCAGAGCGAGCCTGTCGTCTTCGCCCAGGGCCGTGTAGTCCACGCCCAGGGTGGCCCGGAGGAGCTCCGCCACCGCCCGGGTGTGCACCGCGGACTCCTGCCGCACGTCCAGCTGCAGCAGGTGGAATCCGAAGGTCTCCACCAGCCGGATGAGATCGGTGAGCTCGCCCGCCGCCACCTCGCCATCCCCGTGGCTGATGAGGGAATCGCGAATCAGATAGAGGTCGCGCAGCAGCTCCTCGGCGCTGGCATATCCCGCTTCCTCCCCAGGCACGGGCTCGCCGTCGATCGCGGCCTGCACCTGGGCCAGGTTGCGCCGCAGGCGGTAGCGCATGATCTCCAGCTTGCGCCGGTAGGGCTCCTGCTGGTAGCGATCGGGCTGGGCGGCGAAACGCAGCGCCGCGTAGCGTGCGTCCTCCTCCAGGCTGGCGAGGAAGGCCTCGGAGGGCTGGCACATGCGAATGGAGTAGGAAAGCTGGTCGGCGAGCTGCTCCAGCCGGCGCAGATACTCTTCCATGGCGGTGCGCGCCTGCATCTGCCAGGCCAGATCCGTGATCTCGGCGGTGACCCCGGGATGGCCGTCGCGATCGCCGCCGATCCAGGAACCGAAGCGCAGCAGGCGGCTGGTATCCAGGCCCGCGACCCCTTCCTCGCCATAGACGTCGGCCACGGCCCGGTGCAGGTTGCGATACACCTGCACCGTCGCCTGGAACAGGGAGAGGGGAAAGTAGGACAAGCCGGCACGCAGCTCGTCGCGCACGTCCAGGCGCGCGGCGCGCACCTCGTCGGTCTTCCACAGGATCTGGATCTGGTTGGACAGGCGCTGCACCGCCTCGGCCCGCAAGGCCTGGGGCAGGCGTTGCTCGTGGAGCGCCTCCATGCTCAGGAAGATGTTGCGCAGGGCGCCCTTGATGGTCCGGCGCTTGGCTTCGGACGGATGAGCCGTGATCACCGGCATGAAGCACAGGTGCGAGACCAGCTTCTGGATCTGTTCCGCTCCCAGCCCCCGCTCCCGCAGGGTGATCAGGGTGTCGTGGAAGGACCCGGCCCACATATGGGCGGTGGCGCGGATGGCCTGCCGCCGCTCCCGCAGGGCGATGGATTCCTCGGCGATGTTGAGCAGGCTGAAATGCACGCCCGCGGCCCGGACGATGTGGGTGAGGGCCGAGGGCTCCAGGCGGTCGATCAGGGCCAGGAGGGCCTGGCGCCGGGCCGGGTCCTCCTTTTCCCTCAGGCGGGCAAACCCCTGGCGGAGTATGCCCAAGGTCTCATAGACGGCCGGCACCAGCTGGCGCTTGAGAATCTTGGACAGCAGCACGTTCAGCAGGCGCTCGCGCCGCTTCAGCTCACGCTGGCGGGTCATCGGATCCATGGCGATGCGTTTGCGAAAAAAGGCGAATCCTGCCACGGATCGGCCGAAGCCGCATCCCTTCCCGTTTGACTATTCCCGACTGAATTACTATACAAAAGGTCCGGGAGCGACGGCCGGCTCCCGGTTTCCCATCCAGCCGGCGGGGCGATGGCGCTCCGGCCGGGTTGACGCCCCGTCCCGCCCTGCCAAGCAGGAGGTCCCTATGCGACGAAGACTCTATTTCCTGCTGCCGGACGTGGCCAGCGCCCGGCGGGTGGCCGACGACCTGTTGCTGGCACGGGTCGAGGAACGCCACATGCATTTCCTGGCCCGCGACGACATTGCCCTCGAGGGCCTGCCCGAAGCCTCCATCCTCCAGAAGTCGGACATCGTCCACGGCGCGGAGTCGGGGCTGGTGGTGGGCGGCGTCGCCGGCATCGTGGCCGGCCTGATCGTGCTGGCCTTTCCGCCCGACGACACCCCCCTGCATCTGGTGACGGTGCTGCTCACCGCCATGGTGGGGGCCGGCTTCGGCACCTGGGTGTCCAGCATGATCGCCAGCTCCGTGCCCAACTCGCGCCTGAAAGCCTTCGAAAAGGCGATTGCGGCAGGCAAGATCCTGCTCATGGTGGACGTTTCCCCCTCGCGGGTGGCCGAGATCCGCACCCTGGTCGGCCGCCTCCACCCCGAGGCGTCCGCCGGCGGGCAGGAACCCACCATACCCGCCTTCCCCTGACCGGCCCTCCCCGGCCGGCCGTGGGCCC
>JBBINK010000068.1:9745-11596 GCA_037443925.1 Betaproteobacteria bacterium | reverse complement strand
CTCATCGTCGAGTCGCCCTCGAAGGCGAAAACCCTGAAGAAATATCTGGGTGACGGCTACGACGTGGTGGCGTCCTACGGCCACGTGCGGGATCTGGTGCCCAAGAGCGGCGCCGTGGATCCCGAACACGGCTTCGCCATGAAATACCAGCTGGTGGAGCGCAACGCCAAACACGTGGAGGCCCTGGCCAAGGCGGTCAAAGCCGCCGACGAGATCCTGGTGGCCACCGACCCGGACCGCGAGGGGGAAGCCATCGCCTGGCACATCGCGGAGATTTTGCGGGAGAAGAAGCTCCTCAAGCACAAGCCCCTCAAGCGGGTGGTGTTCTACGAGATCACCCAGAACGCGGTGAAAGAAGCCATCGGCCAGCCGCGGGACATCGCCATGCCCCTGGTCAACGCCCAGCAGGCGCGACGGGCCCTCGACTACCTGGTGGGCTTCAACCTTTCGCCCCTGCTGTGGCGCAAGGTGCGCCGGGGACTGTCCGCCGGCCGGGTGCAAAGCCCGGCCCTGCGCCTGATCGTGGAGCGGGAGCAGGAGATCGAGGCCTTCCGCGCCCAGGAGTACTGGAGCATCCATCTGGCGTCCCACAAAGGACGGCAAAAGTTCGGGGCGCGGCTGTTCCAGTTCGAAGGACGGAAGCTCGAGCAGTTCACCCTGGGCGACACGGCGGCCGCGGACGCGGTGTTGGCGCGACTGCGGGAAGCCGGCGACACGGCCGTGGTGCGAAACGTGGAGAAGCGCAAGAAGACGCGCTCGCCCGCGCCGCCTTTCACCACCTCCACCCTGCAGCAGGAAGCCGTGCGCAAGCTGGGTTTGTCGGCCGAGAAGACCATGCGCATCGCCCAGCAGCTGTACGAGGGGGTGGACATCGGCTCCGGCGCCGTGGGCTTGATCACCTACATGCGCACCGATTCGGTCAACCTGGCCCAGGAGGCGGTGGAAGAGATCCGCGCCTACATCGCCCGCCAGTTCGAGCCGGGCTACCTGCCCAAGCAGCCGGTGACCTACAAGAACAAGTCCAAGAACGCCCAGGAGGCCCACGAAGCCATCCGGCCCACCTCCATCCAGCGCACCCCCCAGGAGATGCGCAAATACCTCACCGCGGAACAGGCGAAGCTGTACGAGATGATCTGGAAGCGAGCGCTTGCTTCGCAGATGAGCCCGGCCAAGTTCGATACCGTCAGCCTGGACATCGAGCTGGGCGAGGGCAATCTGTTCCGGGCCACCGGCCAGACCATGACCTTCCCGGGTTTCATCGCCGTTTACCTGGAAGGCGAGGACGAAGCGCCCGAGGACGACGAGGCCGAGGCGAAGCTGCCGCCCCTGGAGGAGGGGGAGGCGATCCCGGTGGACGAGCTGTTCGGGGAGCAGCATTTCACCCAGCCGCCCCCGCGCTATTCCGAGGCCACCCTGGTCAAGGCCCTCGAGGAATACGGCATCGGCCGCCCGTCCACCTACGCCAGCATCATCTCCACGCTGCTCAAGCGCGAGTACGTGGTGCTGGACAAGAAGCGGTTCGTTCCCACCGACGTGGGCCGGGTGGTGAACAAGTTCCTCACGGAGCACTTCGGCCGCTACGTGGACTACGACTTCACCGCGCGGCTGGAGGATCAGCTGGACGACATCGCCACCGGCAAGCAGGACTGGATCCCGGTGCTGGAGCGGTTCTGGAAGGACTTTTCCCAGCAGGTGGCGGACAAGCAGGGCATCGCCCGCAAGGACGTGACCACCGAACAGCTGGACGAGGCCTGCCCCAAGTGCGGCAAGCCCCTGACCCTGCGGCTGGGCAAGCGGGGCCGGTTCATCGGCTGCACCGGCTATCCCGACTGCGACTACACCCGCAACGCC
>JBBINK010000068.1:0-9721 GCA_037443925.1 Betaproteobacteria bacterium | reverse complement strand
GCCGAACAGGCGGCCGCGGCGGCGCCCGAAGTGCTGGAAGGCCGCCATTGTCCCAAATGCGGGAGTGGCCTGGTGATCAAGTCCGGACCCTACGGCAAGTTCATCGGCTGTTCGGCCTATCCCAAATGCCGTTACGTGGAGCCCTTGGAAAAGCCCAAGGACACGGGCATCAGCTGCCCGGAGTGCCACAAGGGAACCCTGATCGAACGCAAGAGCCGGTACGGCAAGCTGTTCTATTCCTGCAGCACCTATCCCGACTGCAAGTACGCCGTATGGAACCCGCCGGTGGCCGGCCCCTGCCCCCAGTGTGGCTGGCCCATCCTCACCCTCAAGACCACCAAGCGCCGGGGCACCCAGAAGGTGTGCCCCCAGAAAGACTGCGGCTTTAGCGAGCCCGTGGCCGTGGTGGAAGAGGCCTGACTTCTTCCCTGCCGGCAAGGCCTTCCCCATGCCGCCCCGCAGCGCGAGCCGGGGCGGCGTGCGCCCCAAACGATAACGCCCCGGAAGGCCGGGGCGTTATCCTGTTCATGCCGGGCTGGCTTCAGACGTCGATGTTCCGGGCCACCAGGGCGTTGTTCTCGATGAAGGCGCGGCGCGGCTCCACCGCCTCGCCCATGAGGGTGCTGAAGATGTCGTCGGCGGCGATGGCATCCTCGATCTGCACCTTGAGCAGGCGGCGCACCGCCGGATTCATGGTGGTCTCCCACAGCTGCTCCGGGTTCATCTCCCCCAGGCCCTTGTAGCGCTGGATCTGGAGGTTGCGCTGGGCATCCTCCATGAGCCAATCCAGGGCCTGCTTGAAGTCCGCCACGGGAATCTCCTTGTCCCCCCGACGCACGCGGGCACCGGGACCCAGCAGGCCCTGGAGCATCTGGGCGGCGCTTCGGATCTGGGCATAGTCGCCGCTGTCCACGAAGTCCCGGTCCAGGGCGGAAACCTGGAGGTTGCCGTGGTAGCTGCGGGTCACCAGGATGCGGTAACTCTCCGTGGGCTCGTGATATTCCGCGCGGAGGGTGACCGCGGGATCCTGGAGCACGGCAGAAAGCTGAGCGGCGGAGGCCTCGGCGGCCGGGCCGCTGGTCAGGTCCAGGGGAGGAGCCTTGAGCAGGGCGTAGAGGGTGGCCTTGTCCATGACCTTGGACAGGCGGTCGATCACGGCTTCCGCCAGGAGATAGGCCTGGGCCAGCCCCTTGAGGGCCTCGCCGGAGAGGGGCTGGGCGCCCTCGGCGGGTATCAGGACGGTGTCGGCCAGGGCAAGCTCCAGCAGGTATTGCTTGAGCTCGTGGTCGTCCTTGAGGTAGCGCTCGGCCTTCCCCGCCTTGACGCGATAAAGGGGCGGCTGGGCGATGTAAACGTAGCCGCGCTCGATGAGTTCGGGCATCTGGCGGTAGAAGAAGGTGAGCAGCAGGGTGCGGATGTGGGAGCCGTCCACGTCCGCATCGGTCATGATGATGATGCGGTGGTAGCGGGCCTTGTCCGGCGAATACTCGTCCTTGCCGATGCCGGTGCCCAGGGCGGTGATCAGGGCGGCGATCTCGGCCGAGGACAGGAGCTTGTCGAAGCGGGCGCGCTCGACGTTGAGGATCTTGCCCTTCAGGGGCAGGATGGCCTGGAACTTGCGGTCGCGCCCCTGCTTGGCCGAGCCGCCTGCGGAATCACCCTCGACGATGTAGAGCTCGGATTGGGCGGGGTCCTTTTCCTGGCAGTCCGCCAGCTTGCCCGGCAGGCCCATGGTATCCAGGATGCCCTTGCGCCGGGTCATTTCCCGGGCCTTGCGCGCCGCTTCCCGCGCCCGGGCGGCCTCGATGATCTTGGAGGCGATGGTCTTGGCGTCGGTGGGATGTTCGGCAAGGAATTCCCCGAGCTTGGCGGAGACGATCTCCTCCACCACCGGACGCACTTCGGAGGACACCAGCTTGTCCTTGGTCTGGCTGGAAAACTTGGGATTGGGCACCTTCACCGACAGCACACAGGTGAGGCCCTCGCGCATGTCGTCGCCGGTGGTCTCCACCTTGGCCTTCTTGGCCAGGTCGTTCTGCTCGATGTAATTGTTGAGGGTGCGCGTGAGCGCCGCCCGCAGGCCCGTCAGGTGGGTACCCCCGTCCCGCTGGGGAATGTTGTTGGTGAAGCAGAGGACGTTTTCCTGGTAGGAGTCGTTCCATTGCATGGCGACCTCCACCGTGATGCCGTCTTTCTCCCCCGAGGCATAGAAGATGTGGGGGTGAAGCACGTTCTTGGTGCGGTTCATGTACTCCACGAAACCCTTCACGCCCCCGGAGAAGGCGAAGTTTTCCTCCTTGCCCGTGCGCTGGTCCACCAGGGTGATCGCCACGCCATTGTTCAGGAAGGACAACTCCCGGAGCCGACGGGCCAGTATGTCGTAGTGGAACTCGATGTTCCCGAAAATCTCCCGGTCGGCGAGGAAATGGACTTCGGTGCCCCGCTGCTTGGTCTCGCCGATGACGCGCAGGGGCGCCACCGGTTCACCCCGGCGAAACTCCATGAAGTGCACCTTGCCGTCCCGGCGGATGGTCAGCTTCAGCCACTCGGACAGGGCATTCACGACGGACACGCCCACACCATGGAGACCGCCGGAGACCTTGTAGGAGTTGGAATCGAATTTGCCACCGGCGTGGAGCACGGTCATGATGACTTCGGCGGCGGAACGGCCTTCCTCGGGGTGAATGTCAGTGGGAATGCCCCGTCCGTTGTCCGTCACGCTGATGGAATTGTCGGTGTGAATGGTCACCCGGATCTCGTTGCAGTAGCCGGCCAGGGCCTCGTCGATGGCGTTGTCCACCACTTCGAACACCATGTGGTGCAGGCCGGTGCCATCCGCGGTGTCGCCAATGTACATCCCAGGGCGCTTGCGCACCGCCTCCAGCCCCCGCAGCACCTTGATGGCGGAAGAATCGTAGCTTTGGGCCTGGAGGTTGTTCTGATGGGCGATGGCTTCCTCTTCCGTGCGGAAGCAGGCGAGCTTCTCATCCCCGGAATAGACGCACCATTCCCGGCCGTTTTTTCTGACGCTGAAATCACTCATAGGGGTCTTCCCACGCTTTCTGTTTCACGTGAAACATCTCAGATCCGCATCGGCATGACCACGTACTGGAAGCCCGCGTCATCCGGCACCGTCACCAGGGCGCTGCTCGCCGAGTCGCCCAGCGCCCACTCCACCTCCTTGGCATGCACGTTGTTGAGCACGTCCAGCAGATAGCTCACATTGAACCCCACGTCCAACGCGTCCCCGGCGTATTCGATCTCCAGTTCTTCCTGCGCCTCCTCCTGCTCCGCGTTGCTGGACATGACCTTCAGGCTGTCCTTGGTCAGCACCAGCCGCACGCCCCGCACCTTCTCGTTGGACAGGATCGCCGCCCGCTGCAGGGCCTGCAGCAGCGTCACCCGATCGATGCGGAAACGGTTCCGGTAGCCGCTCGGGATCACCTTGGTGTAATCCGGGAACTTGCCGTCCACCACCTTGGAATCCAGCACGATGTCGCCGAAGCGGAAGCGAATCTGGTTCTTGCCCAGGGCAAGCTCCACCGGCTCCTCGCTCTCCCCCAGGAGCCGCTGCAACTCGAGCACCGTCTTGCGCGGCACGATGACCTCCTCCGGCTCGCCTTCCGCCCCTTCCAGCACGCGCCGGCAGAAGCTCAACCGGTGCCCATCCGTGGCCACCACCCGCAGCTCCCCATGCCCCAGCACCAGCAGCATGCCGTTGAGGTAATACCGGATGTCCGCCTGGGCCATGGCGAACTGGACCAGCTGAATGGCCTCCTTGAGCTGCTTCTGGGACAGGCTCAGCGTCCGCTCGCTGCCGTCGCCCGCCGAGAAACGGGGAAAGTCCTCGGCCGGCAGGGTCTGGAGCGTGAACCGGCTGCGCCCGGCCTTCACGATCAGCCGGCTGTCGTCCTGCTCCAGGCTGACCTGCGCGCCTTCGGGCAATGCCCGCAGGATGTCCTGGAGCTTGCGCCCGGAGCAGGTGGTCTGGAAATCCCGCTCCACCTGCACCGGCCCCGTCTCGGCCCGGATCTGGATTTCCAGGTCCGTGGCCAGGAAGGAAAACCGGCTGTCTCGGCCTTCCAAGAGCACGTTGGAAAGAATGGGCAGCGTGTGCTTGCGCTCTACGATGCCCGTCACGCTCTGCAGGCCTTTGAGCAACGTCTCCCGGTCGGTTTGGGTCAATAGCATGGATCTGTTTTCCTTGATGGTAAGACTAATGACAGCCGGAGGATATGTGGATAAGCTTTTATTCCGTTTAAAATCAGTTAGTTAACTCTGCATCCCCTGTGCATGAATGGGGGGAAGCGTCCGGAGTGTTTTGGGGACGGTCGCACCGGTTCGCCTTGGGGGCCGGGTTATGCACAATCCATCCGCAGGCATTCCCCTTCAGCTTCTGAGGGTCTGCATGAGCAGGGTGAAGTCACGGTTGATGGTCGGGTCGATGCCTCTCAGCTCCTCGATGCGCCGGCAGGCGTGCAACACGGTGGTATGGTCGCGCCCACCGAAGGCATCGCCAATGTCCGGCAGGCTCAACTGGGTGAGCTCCTTGGCCAGGGCCATGGCCACCTGGCGGGGCCGGGCCACCACCCGGGAGCGCTTCTTCGAATACATTTCCGCGACCTTGATCTTGTAGTAATCCGCCACGGTTTTCTGGATGTTCTCGATGGAGATCTGCCGGGTCTGCACCGCCAGCAGGTCCTTCAAGGCTTCCTTGGCCAGGTCCACGTGGATTTTCTGCCCGGTGAAGCGCGCATAGGCCACCACCCGCTTCAGCGCGCCCTCCAGTTCCCGCACGTTGGACTGGATCTGTTTCGCGATGAAGAAGGCCACGTCCTCGTCCAGCTGGATCTTTTCCGTTTCCGCCTTCTTGAGCAGGATGGCCACCCGCATCTCCAGTTCCGGTGGCTCGATGGCCACGGTGAGTCCCCAACCGAAACGGGACACCAGCCGGTCTTCGATCCCCTGCATCTCCTTGGGGTAGGTGTCGCAGGTGATGATGACCTGTTTGTGGGCTTCGATCAGGGCGTTGAAGGCGTAGAAGAATTCTTCCTGGGTGCGGCTCTTGCCCGCGAAAAACTGGATGTCGTCGATCAGCAGCAGATCCAGGGAGTGGTAGTAGCGCTTGAAGTCATTGAAGGACTTGTGCTGGTAGGCGCGCACGACATCCGAGACGTAGCGCTCCGCGTGGATGTAGCTGATCTTGGCGCCACGGTTGTGTTCCAGCACCAGGTTGCCGATGGCCTGGATCAGATGGGTCTTGCCCAGCCCCACCCCGCCATAGACGAACAGGGGGTTGTAGGCCGAGCCCGGGTTTTCCGCCACCTGCAGCGCCGCGGCTCGGGCCAGCTGATTGGCCTTGCCGGTGACGAAATTGGCGAAGTTGAACGCCGGATTGAGGCCAGACTGTCCCTCCCGGGCGGGTTTGGGCGCCGCGAAGGACCGGGCTTCGGCCCCGCCCGGACTGGCGGGCGCCTTGGCCTCCGTCTTCACCAGCCCCACCTCCACCGGCACCGGCTTGCCGGCCTGGGCTTCCACCAGCTCCTGGATGCGGCCGAGGAATTTGTCCTTGACCCATTGCTGCACGAAGCGGTTGGGCGCCAGCAGCCGCAGCCCGCCTTCCCCCGATTCCGCACGCAGGGGCTTGATCCAGGTATTGAACTGCTGGGGCGTGAGCTCCTTGTTGAACTGTTCCAGACAGCGCTGCCAAAAGCCATCCATCACTGTTTTGCCTTCTGCCAGTCAGTCGGTCGATGTGAAGTCGGGTCCGGGCCCCTCGGGGGACACGGCGGGGAAGGAAGCCGCCATTGTAGCCCCATCCCACCCGGTTATCCACAGCCCCCGGCTGCCGGCGCTTCGGCAGAAACCTTGACAGCCCAGCACCTTGCCGGGTTAAATAGCCGGTTTCCAATTTCCCCAATCCCTGAGGCCAACATGAAACGCACCTACCAGCCCTCCGTCGTCCGCCGCAAGCGCACCCACGGTTTCCTGGAGCGGATGCGGACCAAAGGCGGCCGTGCCGTGATCAATGCCCGCCGCGCCAAGGGCCGTAAGCGCCTGGCGGTGTGAACCGTGGCGCGGTGAACGGCCCGCGGCGGTGACCGCCCGTTTCCGCTTTCCGAAACGAAGCCACTTGCGCAAAACGGACGAGATCTCGTCCGTTTTCGATTTTCGGCGCCGGCTAGCCGGCTTTTTTCTCACCGTCCACATGAAGCCCAACGCCCTGGGCCATGCGCGGCTGGCGGTGATGGTGCCCCGGCGCGTGGCTGCCCGGGCGGTGGACCGGAACTATATGCGCCGGGTGGTCCGGGAAGTCTTTCGCCAGGGGCAACATACCCTCGGTGCCTGCGATCTGGTGGTGCGGGTGACCCGGGGCTTTCGCCGCGAGGATTTCTCCCGGGTGCGCGAGGAACTGCTGCAGCACTTGTCCAGACTGTGCCCATGTCCAAGCTCATCCTCGCCCTCATCCGCGCCTATCAGCTCCTGATCAGCCCCTTCATGGGCAGCCGCTGCCGCTTTCATCCCACCTGCTCGGACTATGCGCGGGAGGCGGTCGACCGTCACGGGGCGCTCAAGGGCCTCGCGCTCGCCCTGCGCAGGCTCGGCCGCTGCCATCCCCTGAGCCCCGGTGGTTTCGACCCGGTGCCGCCCGCGACCAAGAAGAACTAGACCCGGAAGACGTCATGGATACCCAACGCCTCATCCTGTTCATCGTGTTTTCCTTCTCCCTGCTCCTGCTGTGGGAGTCTTGGCAGGAATACCGGGCGCCCAAGCCCGCCGCGACGGCCCCGGCCGCCTCCCCCGGGGCGACGGTGCCCCAACCCAGCCAGCCCCTGGCCCGTTCCGCCGACGCGGGCGCCATCACGGAAGCGGCCGCGCTGCCCAAGGGTCAGCGTATCCGGGTCCGAACGGACGTGATCGACGCGGAAATCGACACCAACGGCGGCGATCTTCGCCGTGTCGTGTTGCTGCGCCATGGTGCCACCGAGGACCGGAACAAGCCTATGGTGCTGCTGGCGGACCTCCCCCCCCACTATTACGTGGCCCAAAGCGGCCTGCTGGGTGACGGGCTGCCCACCCACAAGGCCGTATTCCAGGCCGAAGCCACCGACTACCGGCTGACCCCCGACGCGCGGGAACTCAGGGTCCGCCTACGCTGGCAGTCCCCCTCCGGTGTGCGGGTGGACAAGCTCTACGTCTTCCGCCGGGGCAGCTATCTGGTGGACGTGGCCTATGAGATCCACAACGGCAGCGGCCAGGCCCTCGCACCCCACGCCTATTTCCAGTTCCTGCGGGACGACACGCCCCCGGCGGGCGAATCGAGCCTGATGCCCACCTACACCGGGCCCGCCATCTACACGGACAAGGACAAATACCGCAAGCTGCCCTTCGCCGACATCGCCAAGGGCGTGCCGGGCGTGACCGCCCGGGACGGCTGGGTGGCCATGCTGCAACACTATTTCCTGGCCGCCTACCTGCCCCCCGCCGGACCCGAGCGGGAATACTACGCGCGCAAGGTGTCGGGCAACCTCTACGCCGCCGGCGTGATCCTGCCGGTGGGCACCATCGCCCCCCAAGCCGCGGCCAGCGTCAAGACCGGCCTGTATGTCGGTCCCCAGGACCAGGAAACGCTCCAGTCCCTGGCGCCGGGCCTGAACCTGGCCGTGGACTACGGCATGCTCACCATCATTGCTGCGCCCCTGTTCTGGCTGCTCAAGACCCTGCACGGCGTGCTGGGCAACTGGGGCTGGGCCATCATCGCCCTCACGGTGCTGATCAAGCTGGCCTTCTATCCCCTCTCCGCGGCCAGCTACCGCTCCATGGCCAAGATGAAGGCCGTCGCGCCCAAGCTCCAGCGCCTCAAGGAGCTCTATGGCGACGACCGCCAGAAGCTGCACCAGGCCATGATGGAGCTGTACAAGACCGAAAAGATCAACCCCATGGGCGGCTGCCTGCCGGTGCTGATCCAGATCCCGGTGTTCATCGCCCTCTACTGGGTGCTGCTCTATAGCGTGGAAATGCGCCATGCGCCCTTCGCCCTGTGGATCCAGGATCTCACCGCGCCCGATCCCTATTACGTCCTGCCCGTCCTCATGGGCCTGTCCATGATCGTGCAGACCAAGCTCAATCCCACGCCGCCGGATCCCATCCAGGCCAAGGTCATGCTGATCATGCCGGTGGTGTTTTCCGTGATGTTCTTTTTCTTCCCGGCGGGGCTGGTGCTCTACTGGCTGGTGAACAACCTTCTTTCCATCCTCCAGCAGTGGCGCATCAACACCGTGCTCGGGGTCGAAGGCAAGGGTGGGGCCCACTGATACCATCGTGGCCATCGCCACCCCGCCCGGGCGCGGGGGCATCGGCGTGGTGCGGGTATCCGGGCCGGCCAGCCGTGCCATCGCCCAGGGCGTGCTGGGACGCCTGCCCGCCCCGCGCCACGCCACCCTCGCCGACTTCCTCGACGCCCAGGGCCAGGCGCTGGACCAGGGCATCGCCCTGTTCTTTCCCGCCCCCCATTCCTTCACCGGCGAGGATGTGCTGGAGCTGCAGGGCCATGGCGGTCCGGCGGTGCTCAGACTGGTCCTGGAGCGCTGCCTGGAGCTGGGCGCCCGCCTGGCCGAGCCGGGCGAATTCACGCGCCGCGCCTACCTCAATGACAAGCTGGACCTCGCCCAGGCCGAGAGTGTGGCCGATCTCATCGATGCCGCTTCCACCCAGGCCGCGAAAAGCGCCCTGCTTTCCCTGAGGGGCGAGTTTTCCCGGGACATCCATGCCCTGGTGGAGCGCCTCATCGAGCTGCGCATGCTGCTGGAGGCGACCCTGGATTTTCCGGAAGAGGAAATCGAATTCCTGGAAGCGGCGGCGGCCCGGGACAGGCTCGCCGCCCTCCAGACCCGCCTGGACCAGGTGCTGGCCCGGGCACGCCAGGGCAGCCTGCTGCGGGAAGGCCTGCACGTGGTCCTGATCGGCCGGCCGAACGTGGGCAAATCCAGCCTGCTCAACCGCCTGGCCGGCGAGGACATCGCCATCGTCACGCCCGTCGCCGGCACCACCCGGGACACCTTGCGGGAGGAAATCCAGCTCGATGGCATTCCCCTGCACATCATCGACACCGCCGGCCTGCGGGAGACCACCGACGAGGTGGAGCGCCTGGGCATCGCCCGCACCTGGGCGGCCATCGAAAAAGCCCATCTCGCCCTGCTCGTGGTGGACGCCAGCCGCGGCCTCGCCCCCGAGGACCAGGCCATCCTCGACCGGCTGCCTGCCGGGCTGCCCGTGCTGCGGGTGTTCAACAAGATCGATCTGGTGGGGGGCGAGCCCCGGGCCGAAGCCGACAGCGTGCACCTGTCGGCGAAGACCGGCCAGGGCATGGCGCTGCTCCATGGGCGCCTTTTGGCGCTGGCCGGCTGGCAGCAGACCGGGGAAGGCACCTACATGGCCCGGGCCCGCCACGTCGCCGCGCTGCAGCAGGCCCGGGAGCACCTCGCAGCGGCGGACCGGCTCTGGGGTCAGCTGGAGCTGGTGGCCGAAGAGCTCAAGCTTGCCCAGAACCAGCTCAACACCATCACCGGCGAGTTCACGCCGGACGACCTGCTGGGGGAGATCTTTTCCCGCTTCTGTATCGGCAAGTAGCAAGATTTCCAAAGTCGTCCGTAGTATTCCTATAAACAATTGATTTGGTTGTAAATGACGTGCCACGTGTTCCGGTGTTGTCCGGCGTCTT
>JBBINK010000067.1:0-11631 GCA_037443925.1 Betaproteobacteria bacterium | reverse complement strand
ATAGAAATGGGCCACGACCCCTTGCGCCGGGTCGAGCAGCACCCCGTCCTTGGGCTCGACGCGATGCTGTTCTTCCGCAACGAGACGCTGCCCAACCGGATCGAGGCGGTCTACCGCCTCGACGTCAACCACTACAATGGCAGCGAAAGCCTTCAACTGATCCTCGACCATTGGCAGGCGGCCTGAGAGGGGTTATTCATCCATGGACGACTTCTTCGCGCCCGAATCGCCCTTCGGCCAGCTCTTTCCCTTCCTGGTGAGCCTGGGCCTGGGCCTGCTCATCGGCCTGGAACGCGAGCGCAACCCCCGGGCCAAGGCGGGCCTGCGCACCTTCGCGCTGACGACCCTGCTGGGCACGCTGTGCGCCATGCTCGCCGAGGAGTCCGGCTCCGTCTGGATCCTGGTGACGGGCTTTGCCGTGGTGGGCGCCACCATCATCGCCGCCTACCTGGGCGAGCCGCAGCCCGAGCTGGAGCCCGGCACCACCACCGAAGCGGCGCTCCTGGTGAGCTACGTGCTCGGCGCGCTGGTCTGGCACGGGGAGCGGGAGCTCGCCATCATGCTGGCCATCGTCACCACCGTGCTGCTCTATTTCAAGCCGGAAATGCAGGGCATCGCGCGGCGGCTCACGCGGCGCGATCTGGTGTCCATGCTCCAGTTCGCAGTGCTCACCTTCGTCATCCTGCCCATTCTCCCGGACCGGGACTTCGGGCCTTATCAGGCCTTCAATCCCCACCAGACCTGGCTCATGGTGGTGCTCATCTCCGGCCTCAGCCTCGCCGGCTACGTCGCCCTGCGCCTGTTCGGCCAGCATTACGGCGCCCTGGTGCTGGGTTTCCTCGGCGGCCTGGTGTCGAGCACGGCCACCACCCTGGTGTATGCCCGCCACGGACGCAGCCACGAGGGGATGATCCCGCTGTCGGCGACCGTGGTCGTGCTCGCCAACCTGGTGGTGCTGGTGCGGCTTGCGCTATTGGCCGCCGCCGTGGCGCCCGCCACGCTGGCCCTGCTCGGGCCCATGCTGGCCGGGGGTTTCGTGCTGGGCCTGGTGGTGACCCTGCTTCGGTGGCAGCGCATGGCGCCCCCCGGGGAGCTGCCCCTGCCGGAGACCGGCAACCCGACCGAGCTGCGGGCGGCGCTGGGCTTCGGCGCGCTGTATGCGCTGATCCTGTTCATCGCAAGCTGGGTGTCCGCCCACGGCAGCCCCGGCGGCCTGTATGGCGTGGCGGCCGTGGCCGGCATCACCGATCTGGACGCCATCACCCTTTCCACCCTGCGCCTGTTCAACCTGGGCACGGTGGCCGGCAAGCACGTCGCCGCGGTGATCCTGGTGGCGTTCCTGTCGAACCTCCTGGTCAAGCTGGGCCTGGCCTTCGCCATCGGCGGCCGCGCCATGGGCCTGCGCTGCCTGCCGCCCATGCTGGCCACGGGCATCGGCGCCGCTGCCGGCCTGGTCCTGCTGTGAGCCCGCGATGGGGTAAAATCGCGGTTTTTTCCATTGGACAGGGACATCATGGAAGCGGAACGCATCAATCTCATCGCCCACCGGCTCGAAGACCTCGCCAACCGCAGCGCCGAGCTACGGAGGTATCTTTGACTTCGAAGGCAAGAAGACCCGCCTGGCCGAAGTCGCGCAGCAACTGGAAGACCCCGCCGTCTGGAACGATGCCAAGCTGGCCCAGGACCTGGGCCGCGAACGGCGCAGCCTGGAGGCGGTGGTCAACACCCTCACCGAAGTGGACGCAGGCATCCGCGATGCCCGCGAGCTGTTCGAGATGGCCCGGGAGGAAAACGACGATGCCACCCTGCAGGCCCTGGAGGCGGACACCCAGCGCCTGGAGCAGACCGTCGCCGAGCTGGAATTCCGGCGCATGTTCTCCAACCCCATGGACCCCAACAACTGCTTCATCGACATCCAGGCGGGGGCAGGCGGCACCGAGGCCTGCGACTGGGCGGCCATGCTCCTGCGCCAGTACCTGAAATACGCCGAACGCAAGGGCTTCAAGACGGAGATCCTGGAGCAGACCGAGGGCGACGTCGCCGGCATCCGCTCGGCCACCATCAAGGTGGAAGGCGACTACGCCTATGGCTACCTGCGCACCGAAACCGGCGTGCACCGGCTGGTGCGCAAGAGCCCCTTCGATTCCTCGGGGGGCCGCCACACCTCCTTCGCCAGCGTGTTCGTCTATCCCGAGGTGGACGATTCGATCGAGATCGACATCAACCCCGCCGATCTCAAGATCGACACCTTCCGCGCCTCCGGGGCAGGCGGCCAGCACATCAACAAGACCGACTCGGCGGTGCGCATCACCCACATCCCCACGGGCATCGTGGTGCAGTGCCAGAACGACCGCTCCCAGCATCGCAACAAGGCCGAGGCCATGGCCATGCTCAAATCGCGCCTGTACGAACTGGAACTGCGCAAGCGCCAGGCGGAACAGGAAAAGCTGGAGGCGGCCAAATCCGACGTGGGCTGGGGCCACCAGATCCGTTCCTACGTGCTGGACCAGTCGCGCATCAAGGATCTGCGCACCAACGTGGAAGTGTCCAACACCCAGAAGGTGCTGGACGGCGACCTGGATGTCTTCATCGAAGCCAGCCTGAAACAGGGCGTATGATGCCAATGTCGCCGACCAGGACTGCTCCGATCCCGGTTGCCGCGCCGGTCATGGGCGCCGGCCATGAGGGCTCGCCCCTGCCACGGTTGCCAGAAGCAGAACCCCATTCCCTCACCCCACTCGTTTGAAGCGATGCCATGACGGACGAAACCAACAGGCCCCAGGACGAAAACCAGCTCATCAACGAACGGCGTGCCAAGCTCAAGGCCCTGCGGGCGAAGGGCGTGGCCTTCCCCAACGACTTCGAACGGGAGCATCTGGCCGGAGAACTGGCCAGCCGCTACGAGGCCACGTCCAAGGAGGAGCTGGAGACACTGCGGGTGCCGGTGTCGGTGGCCGGCCGCATGATGCTCAAGCGGGTGATGGGCAAGGCCAGCTTCGCCACCTTGCAGGACATGAGCGGGCGCATCCAGATCTACGTGTCCAACGACCACACCGGCGAGGCCGCCCACGAAGCCTTCAAGCATTTCGACCTGGGCGACATCCTCGGCGTGCGGGGCATCCTGTTCAAGACCCACAAGGGCGAGCTGTCGGTGCGGGCCACCGAGGTGCGTCTGCTCACCAAGGCCATCCGCCCCCTGCCGGACAAATTCCACGGCCTGGCGGACCAGGAACTGAAGTATCGCCAGCGCTACGTGGACCTGATCATGAACGAGGAGACCCGGCTCACCTTCGTGACCCGCTCCCGCATCATCCAGGCCTTCCGCGACTTCCTCGGCGCGCGCGGCTTCCTCGAGGTGGAAACGCCCATGATGCACCCCATCCCGGGCGGGGCGGCGGCACGGCCCTTCATCACCCACCACAATGCCCTGGACATGCCCCTCTATCTGCGCATCGCGCCGGAGCTGTACCTCAAACGCCTGGTGGTGGGCGGCTTCGAGAAGGTGTTCGAGATCAACCGCAACTTCCGCAACGAGGGCCTGTCACCGCGGCACAACCCGGAATTCACCATGCTGGAGTTCTACGCGGCCTACAAGGAATACCGCTTCCTCATGGATTTCGTCGAGGAGATGCTGCGCTGGGTGACCCAGCAGGCCCTGGGGCGCACGGTGATCGAATACCAGGGCCGGGGCATCGACTTCGCGCGGCCGTTCCGGCGCATGACCATGGTTCAGGCCGTGCTGGAGCACCACCCGGAATTCACCACGGCGCAGCTGGAGGACCGGCAGTTCCTCATCCGCTGGTTCGACCAGCATGGCATCGAATACCGAAAGGAAGACGGCCTGGGCGGCCTGCAAACCACCCTGTTCGAGGAGACCACCGAACATCTCCTGTTCGAGCCCACCTTCATCGTGGACTACCCGGCGGAGACCTCGCCCCTCGCCCGCCGCAGCGACAAGCACCCCGAGATCACCGAACGCTTCGAACTGTTCGTCGCGGGCCGGGAGCTGGCCAATGGCTTTTCCGAGCTCAACGATCCCGAGGACCAGGCCGAGCGCTTCCTGGAGCAGGCCCGGCAGAAGGAAGCCGGCAACGTGGAAGCCATGCACTACGACGCGGACTACATCCGCGCCCTGGAATACGGCCTGCCACCCACCGCCGGCTGCGGCGTGGGCATCGACCGCTTCGTGATGCTGCTCACCGACAAGCCCAACATCCGCGACGTGATCCTCTTTCCCCACATGCGGCCGGAGTCGGGCGCGAACAAAGACTGAACCGCCGGCGGTGCCTGCCGCCCCCCGCACGGGGGCAGCCGGTCAATCCAGGGCCTTGGCCACCAGCACCGCGTTGGTGCCGCCGAAGGCGAAGGAGTTGGACATGACGGCCCGCAAGGGCACGCCGGTGCGGCCCCGGTGGGGCACGTAGTCGAGATCGCAGGCGGGATCGGGCACGTGGAGGTTGGCCGTGGGCGGCACGGCCTGTTTCGCCAGCGCCAGCAGCGTAGCCACCATTTCCACCGCGCCGGCTGCACCGAGCGTGTGTCCATGCATGGACTTGGTGGAGCTCACCGCGAGCTCGTAGGCGTGGCGGCCGAAGACTTCCTTGATGGCCTGGGTTTCGGCTTCGTCCCCCACCTGGGTGGCCGTGCCATGGGCGTTGATGTAGCCGATGGCCTCGGGCGCAAGCCCGGCGTCGGCCAGCGCCCCGCGGATCGCGCGGACCTGGCCCTCCGCCGCCGGCTTGGTGAGATGGGATGCGTCACTGGAGACGCCATAGCCCACCAGCTCGCCGTAGATCTTCGCGTTGCGCGCCCGCGCATGATCCAGGGACTCCAGGATCAGCATGCCCGCGCCCTCGCCCAGGACGAGGCCGGTGCGGTCCTTGGCAAAGGGGCGCGAGGAGGCCTCCGGGCCCTCCGGTGCCTCGAGGGCCAGGGTATGCAGCGCCTGCCAGGCCTTGACCACGCCATAGGTGAGCAACGCCTCGGTGCCGCCAGCCACCACCACGTCCGCCTGACCGTGCTGGATCAGGCGCATGGCCTCGCCGATGGCGACCGCGGAGGAGGCGCAGGCCACCGAGTAGGTCAGCGTGGGGCCCTTGAAGCCGTAGGCCAGGGAGATGTGCGCCGTGGGCGCATTGTTCATCACGCGCAGCACGATGGTGGGCTTGACCCGCACCGCCTTGTGCTCGTAGATGTCCTTGTAGGATTCGTCCATGGTGGTGGCGCCGCCCATGCCGGTGCCCAGATAGACGCCGACGCGCAGCGGATCCACCGAGGCCGGGTCCAGCGCGGCGTCGGCCAGCGCCTCGCGCACGGCGATCATGGCCAGCTGGGTGACACGGTCGGTGCCCATGGCGTCCCGGGGCAGATGGGGCGCCAGGTCCTCGGTGATGCGCGCCGCCACGCAATGAATGGGGTGTGGCCCCATGTCCGTGGGCAGGCGGCCGATGCCGGAGCGGCCCGCCATCAGGTTCGCGAAGAAGGTCTCGCAGCCGATGCCGCAGGCCGAGGCCACCCCCAGGCCGGTGACCACCACGCGTCGGCTCATGCGGGGCTTCCCCCGTTGGCCTGCTTGGCCGCGATCAGACGATCGACCATGTTCACGATGTCCTGCAGGGTCTGGATCTGCTCCCGCTCTTCCGAGAGCACGATGTCGAATTCGGTCTCCAGCGTGAACATGAATTCGATCACGGACAGGGAGTCCAGCCCGAAATCCTCGAGCTTGCTCTCCGGCTTGAGGTCGGCTTCGTTGAGGTTGAATTCCTTGGCGATCAGGCCGCGGATGCGTTCGTAGGTGCTCATGGTCTTCCTTCCCGAGGACAGGCGTTCATGCCGGCGCCAGGGCGGCGGGAACCATACCCCCGCCGTAGCCAGGTACGCCACCGATGCCATTGTCAAACATCCGGCGCAGCAGGGCAACCACACCAGCGCGGCACGAACCGGCAAACCCGGGAGAAATAGCGGCACATCCCGGAGGCGCCTTTAGCCGTCCCGCCCTTGACGCGCCTCCGGCCTTCCAATACCCTGCCGGGGTATATGAGCGAAACCGCTGAATCGACCGGATCCTCCGCCGCCAGCCGGCAGCTGGAGCTGCCCGTGGGGGGCATGACCTGCGCGGCCTGCGCGGTGCGCATCGAAAAGGCCCTCAACCGCCAGCCGGGCGTGTCGGCCCAGGTGAATCTGGCCGCCGAGCGGGCACGCATCGCCTACGACCCCGCTCGGACCACCCCGGCCGAGATCGTTGCCCTCATCCGCAAGGCCGGCTACGACGTGCCACGCCAGCGCGTGGAGCTGGCCATCGAAGGCATGACCTGTGCCGCCTGCGCGGCGCGCATCGAAAAAGCGCTCAATGCCTTGCCCGGGGTCACCGCCCAGGTGAACTTCGCCGCCGAGAAAGCCCAGGTGAGCTTCGATCCGGGCGCGGTGACGGTGGCCGACGTGATCGCCGCGGTAAAGAAGGCCGGCTATGGCGCGCGGGAGCTGGTGGGCGCCGACCGCGAGGCCCTGCGCCAGCAACGGCTCGCGGCCTGGCAGCGGGAATTCCGCGTGTTCTGGATCGCCGCCGCCCTCACGCTGCCCCTGCTGCTGCAGATGGTGGCCATGGTGGGCGAGCCCCACGGGGAATGGCTGCCGCGCTGGCTGCAGCTGCCCCTCGCCACCGTGGTGCAGTTCTGGGCGGGCCGCCGCTTCCACGTGGGCGCCTGGCATGCCCTGCGGGGCGGCGCGCCCAACATGGATGTGCTAGTGGCCCTGGGCACCACCATGGCCTGGCTTCATTCCACCGTGGTCACGCTGTTCGGTCTGCACGATCAGCACGTGTACTTCGAGGCCTCGGCCGCCGTGATCACCCTGGTGCTGCTGGGCAAGCTATTGGAAGCCCGCGCCAAGAGCAAGACCTCGGCGGCGGTGGAAGCCCTACTGCGGCTGGCGCCACGCACCGCACGCGTGGAGCGCGATGGACGGATCCTGGACGTGCCCATCGAGCAGATCCGCGTGGGTGACGTGTGCGTGGTGCGCGCGGGCGAACGCATTCCCGTGGACGGCGTGGTGATCGAGGGCGGCTCCAGCGTGGACGAGGCCATGCTCACCGGCGAGAGCATGCCCCGCTCCAAGGGCGCGGGAGACCGCGTGTACGCCGCGACCCAGAACCTGGATGGCATGCTGCGCCTGCGGGCCACGGGCGTCGGCGCCGACACCCAGCTTGCCCACATCGTGCGGCTGGTGGAACAGGCGCAGGGCTCGAAGGCGCCCATCGCGCGGCTCGCGGACCGCATCTCCGGCATCTTCGTGCCCGTGGTGCTGGCCATTGCCGTGCTCACCTTCGCCCTATGGTGGGGGCTGGCCGGGGATTTCTCCCGCGCCCTGATCCATGCGGTGGCGGTGCTGGTGATCGCCTGTCCCTGCGCCCTGGGGCTGGCCACGCCCACCGCGATCATGGTGGGCATGGGCCGCGGCGCCCAGGCCGGCATCCTGGTGCGCGACGCCCGGGCGCTGGAACGGGCAGGCCGCCTGACCACGGTGATCCTGGACAAGACCGGCACCCTCACCGAGGGGCGGCCCGCCGTCACCGACCTCGTGCCCGCGCCCGGCGTATCCGAGGCCGAGCTCCTCGCCACCGCCGCCCGGCTGGAGCAGGGCTCCCAGCATCCCCTGGCCCACGCCATCCTGGAACGCGCCCGCCTGGCCGGCGGCAGCATCGCTCCGGTCACCGGCTTCCAGAGCCTTGCCGGCCAGGGCGTGACCGCCGAGATCGACGGCGAGCGTTTCTACGCGGGCTCGCCCGCATGGCTGCGCCAGCTGGGCGTGCCCTGCGACGGCGAGGTGGCCCGATCCCTGCTCGGCCAGGGCAAGACCGTGGTGGCGGTGGGTAGCCAGGGCCGCTTTCTGGGTTACATCGCCGTGGCGGACCGGCTGCGCGCGGATTCACCGGCGGCGGTGGCGCGTCTGAAGGCCATGGGGCTCGAGGTCATCATGCTCACCGGCGACCAAGAGGAAACGGCTCGGGCGATTGCCGCCCAGGCCGGCATCGAGCATTACGTGGCCCAGGTGCGACCCGAGGACAAGGCGGCGGAGGTGGGCCGCCACAAGGCCGCGGGCCGGCGGGTGGGCATGGTGGGCGATGGCATCAACGATGCGCCGGCGCTGGCTGCCGCCGACGTGGGGTTCGCCATCGGCGCCGGCACCGATGTGGCCATCGAGGCCGCCGACGTCACCCTGATGCGAAACAGCCTGATGAGCGTGGCCGATGCCATTTCCCTGTCCCGCGCCACGCTGTCCGGGCGGTTAGCCTCAGCCGGGCCACCCTGCGCAACATCCGCCAGAACCTGTTCTTCGCCTTCATCTACAACGTGCTGGGCATCCCGCTGGCGGCGCTGGGCATGCTGAGCCCCCCGATCGCGGGCGCGGCCATGGCCGCCAGCTCGGTGTCGGTGGTGAGCAATGCGCTGCTGCTGAAACGCTGGCGGGGGTCGTGAAGGCTGCGGGCCGGGGGCAGCGCTCCTGTCTCCGGCCCCCAACCCTCACAGCAAGGAGAACGCGATGGAAACACTGACGCTCGACGTGAAAGGCATGACCTGCGGTGGCTGCGCCAACAGCGTGAAACGCGTGGTGGGCGCGATCGACGGGGTGTCCCTGGTGGACGTCGCCCTGGACAGCGGCAAGGTGAAGGTGACCTACGATCCCCAGCGTGCGCGTCCGGAACAGTTCCGGGCGGCCATCCAGGACGCCGGCTATGAGGTCAGCTGAGCCTGCCTGCCACGCCCCACCCGACCCCCCCGAGCGGCGCGTGGTCCAGCCCCACAAACGGGCGCTGCTGCGGCGGCTCAACCGGATCGAGGGCCAGGTGCGGGGCGTGGCGAAGATGGTGGAGGAAGACCGCTACTGCATCGACATCCTCACCCAGATCTCCGCCATCCGCTCGGCTCTGGACGCGGCTGCGCTGCAGCTCCTGGAGGACCATACGCGGGGTTGCGTGCGCAATGCGCTGCGCGCGGGCTCGGGGGATGGCGCCATCGCCGAGCTGATGGACGTGGTGCGCCGCTTCGTGAAATAGCCCGGCGGGAGAATGGACGCACCGCGTCCAAGCCGGTAGAGTGTGCACTCACGCAGCGAGGAAAACCCCCATGAACAACCCGACTTCCACCGAAGAACTGACCAAGGAGCAGCAGATCCTGCGCGTGATGCGCAAGGTGCTGGCCGCCGTGGTCAAGGACGTGACCCCCGTGGCCGGCCGTCCCAACCCATTGCGGGAAAGCACCATCCGCGACATCCGGGAGTGTTTCGGACTGATCGCCGCGCGGGAACGGGAACTGGCGGAGCTGCTGGGTCTGGCCCCCATGCGCCCGTTCTACCCGGGCGAGGAGCCCAAGTCCGCGAAGGTGGTCAAGCTGGTCAAGCCGGCGAAACAGGACGAGGCCTGACCGGCGCACGCCCCGGGGCGCGGCCCGATGGGGCGGCCCCGTCCCTGCTCAGAGCACCGCCTCGTCCGCCAGCGCGGCCAGCCGCCGCTCGGCGGCGGGGTCGGAGCGGTCCACCGCCAGCATCTGCCGGGCGACGCGTTCCCAGTGTTCCCGGCCGCGCGCCACCGCCTCGCGCAGCCGCCGCCAGCCGCCCGTCTCCACGTCCGCCCGGTAGGCGTGGTAGGCCAGGGGGAACAGCTTGGCGCGCATGCCCGTGAAGTTCCCGAAATAGAAGTGCACGGAGCTGTCCATGCCCTGTTCCATGAGCGTGGGCAGGGTGCTCATGCAATCGGCCAGGTGGTCCCGCACGGCACGGGCCACGAGCTCGGGCTTGTGTCGGGTGCAGCCGGACAGGAGCGACTGCCAATGGGCCTCGCCCAGCAGGTCCCCGGCCAGCCCCTCACCCAGCTCGTGCAGGATCATGGCCTCGCCTTCCACCTCGGTCATCCTGTCCAGGGCGGCATCGGGGTCGCCATCGAAGTCGTAGCAGCGGAAGGCGCGGCCCAGGGCATTGTCCTGCCGCTTCCAGTTCCATTCCTCCAGCTTGCTCCAGAGGAAATCCTGCACCGCTTCCCGGCGCAGGTAGATGGTCCGATCGAGCAGCGCCGCGGGCGGTGCGATGAGATCCCGCGCGTATTCGCAGTCGGCCACCAGCACCGTGAAGCCCTGGCGCAGCTCGCGGCGCGCCAGCCGGGCCAGGAAGAAATGGGGACGGTGGAAACGCCCCACGCCGGCGCCATACACGTAACCCTCCGGCACCAGGTCGGCGTTGATGGCGGCCGCCTCGAAGGGATCCCGCGGGCCCGAGGCCACGGGCACCGGCCGATAGTCCTCGCCCTCCAGCCCTTCCCACAAGGCCTCCCGCTCGGTGAGCCAGTGGCCCAGCTCGTCCTTGGGCAGGCGCTGGGAATGGGGCAGGCTGTGCTCCCAGCGATAGAACTGGCGCATCTCCAGGAGATAGGTGCACAGGGTCATGTCCTGGGCATGGCGGGCGTCGTTGATGAAGCAGTTGGTCTGGACGGCATCGACGATGTGGTGGAAATTCTGCATGGAAGGCTCCTGCTGCATCACTGTGCCCATGCTAGCACTTTGCCGCCGGCTTGCGGGCGACGCCCCCATGACCGACGGGGCTATTGGCCACACCGGGCCCAGAGGTCGTGCTCGTCGCTGTCGGTGATGGTGACCTGGGCGAACTCCCCGGGCTCGAGGGACTGGCCGTCCGTGACATGGACCAGGCCGTCGATCTCGGGCGCGTCGGCCCAGGAACGGGCGATCGCCCCTTCGCCGTCCACCTCCTCCACCAGGACGGTGAGGCGCCGCCCCACACGCTGTGCCAGCCGCGCCGCGCTGATGTCTTCCTGCGCCATCATCAGGCGCTGACGCCGCTCCTCCTTCACCGTTTCGGGCACCGGGTTGGGCAGGGCATTGGCCGCGGCACCCGCCACGGGGGAGTAGGTGAAGCAGCCCACACGGTCGAGCTGCGCCTCCTCCAGGAAGCCCAGAAGCATCTGGAAATCCTCCTCGGTCTCGCCCGGAAACCCCACGATGAAGGTGCTGCGGATCACCAGGTCGGGGCAGATGTCCCGCCAGCGGCGGATCCGGGCCAGGGTGTCGTCCGCCGCGGCGGGCCGCTTCATGGCCTTCAGGATGCGGGGGCTGGCGTGCTGGAAGGGAATGTCCAGATAGGGCAGGATGCGGCCCTCGGCCATGAGGGGGATCAATTCGTCCACGTGGGGATAGGGATAGACGTAATGCAGCCGCACCCACACCCCGAGTTCCCCCAGGGCCCGCGCCAGCTCGGTGATACGGGTCCGGATCGGCCGACCCGCGTGGAAGCCGGTGCGGTATTTCACGTCCACGCCATAGGCCGACGTGTCCTGGGAGATGACCAGGATCTCCTTCACGCCCGCCTTCACCAGGTTTTCCGCCTCCCGCATCACCTCGTGCACGGGCCGGCTTGCGAGATCCCCACGCAGGCTGGGAATGATGCAGAAGGTGCAGCGATGGTTGCAGCCCTCGGAGATCTTGAGATACGCGTAGTGGCGCGGCGTCAGGCGCACCCCCTGGGGCGGCACGAGGTCGGTGTAGGGATCGTGGGGCTTGGGCAAATGGGTGTGGATGGCCTCCATCACGGCCTCGGGGGCGTGGGGGCCGGTCACCGCCAGCACCTGGG
>JBBINK010000066.1:11453-11670 GCA_037443925.1 Betaproteobacteria bacterium | reverse complement strand
TGTTCGTGCTGCTCGCGTGACAGTTGATGCAGTTCTGCAGGCTGTGCTTCTCGGTACGGATGCCCCTGTGCATCGTCTCGTCCCGCTGGTGCATCAGCAGCTTCATGTGGTTCCTGCGCATGTAGGCCGTGTCCTCGACGCACCGCTCACCTTTTTCGATGATCAGTGTCGGCTTCGGGGTACGGCCTCCCGAGGAGGCAGCCGCCGGGCCGTGGGC
>JBBINK010000066.1:0-11417 GCA_037443925.1 Betaproteobacteria bacterium | reverse complement strand
GGCGACGGCTCCCAGGCTCAGGGCGAGGAGGGCGGCGAGCGCCGCCACCCATTTCCCCGTCCTGCGCCAGCCGAGTTTGGCGTGCCCGCTCATCGTTACTCACCCATGCCCATCTTGATGTAGCCGGTGGGGCAGACATCCGCGCAGATGTGGCAGCCGATGCACTTCGTGTAGTCGGTGTCCACGTAGCGGCCGGTGGTGGGGTTGTCCTTCTTGGGCACCTTGAACACGGCCGTCTGCGGGCAGTAGATCACGCAGTTGTCGCACTCGAAGCACAGACCGCAGGACATGCAGCGCTTGGCTTCCGCCACGGTTTCCTGCTCGGAGAGGGGCAGGAGGCGCTCCTGGAAGTTGCCCAGCGCCTGTTCGGCGGTCAGGACGATTTCCTTGCGCTTGTTGCGCGGCGTGAGCGGGAAGTGCCCCAGGAACAGCTCGTTGGCAGGGATGATGTACTTGTGGGAACGGTCCTCGAAGTTGTGGAGGATGCCCTTGTCGAAGGACGTGCCCTGGTAGTAGCCATGGATTTCATGGTACTCATGCCCGCTTTCGATCCACTTGCGCACTTCGTCGAAGTGGCGCACGTCCACCTTCGGCCGCTTGTCCAGTTCCTCGCCCTTGAGGTAGGCATCGATGCCGTCCACGGCGATGGCGGCATGGCCGATGGCGGTGGTCAGCAGGTGCGGACGCAGCACGTCGCCACCCACGAACCACTTCTCCTTGCCCGGCACGCGATAGTTCTTGTCGGCGCTCATCAGGCCCTTGCCGTTGTTCAGGACTTCCAGCCCCGTGAAGTCCACGGCCTGGCCGATGGCGGACACGATCAGGTCGGCCGGGATGTCGGTCTCGGTGCCTTCCTTGATCTTGGTTTCGTTGCCCACCATCTCGAATTCGGCCACGCGCAGGTGGGTGGCCCGACCATCGGGCCCCTTGATGACGGCCACCGGCGTCACCCCACCGCGGATCTCGATGCCCTCGGCCAGGGCGTGCTCGATTTCGGCCTTATTGGCGTTCATCTTGTCGATGGTGGCGCGGGAGATCAGGATCACCTCGGCGCCCTCGCGCGCGGACACCGCCGCCACGTCGTGGGCCACGTGGCCCTGGAGCACGTATTCGGGCCGGTCGCTCTCGTTGATCTTGGTGATGTTGCCGAGGCGGCGGGCGACGGTCGCCACGTCGATGGAGGTGTCACCACCACCGATGACTACCACGCGCTTGCCCACGTGCTGTAGGCGGCCTTCGTTGAAGGCACGCAGGAAGGCCATCGCCGTCACGCAGTTGGGGGCGTCGGCTCCGGGCACCGGCAGGGTACGGCCGGACTGGGCGCCCATGGCGAAGAAGATGGCGTCGTAGTCCTTGTCCAGCTGCTCGAGGGTGACGTCGCGTCCCACGCGGGTGTTGAGGCGGACTTCCACACCCATGTCGAGGATGCGCTTGATCTCGCCATCCAGCACCTCACGCGGGGTACGGAAGCCGGGAATGCCATAGCGCATCATTCCGCCGAGTTCGGCATGCTCGTCGAAGATGGTGACGGCATGGCCCTTGCGGCGCAGCTGGTAGGCAGCAGCCAGACCGGCCGGGCCACCACCCACGATGGCAACCTTCTTGCCGGTGTCGGGGCCGGGCTCGCCGAAGCCGAGCTTGTGCTCCAGCGCCCAGTTGCCGATGAAGTGTTCCACCGCATTGATGCCCACATGGTCTTCCACCATGTTGCGGTTGCAGCCCTTCTCGCAGGGCGCCGGGCAAACGCGACCCATCACCGCTGGGAACGGGTTGGCGTCAGTCATGCGGCGGAAGGCGTATTCCTGCCAGCTCATGCCGCCGGTGGGTTTCTCGATGCCGCGCACGATGTTGAGCCAGCCGCGGATGTCCTCGCCAGACGGGCAGCTACCCTGGCAGGGCGGCGTCGACAGCACGTACTCGGGGCACTTGTGGGATTCGTCGCCCTGGAAAATCCACTCGCTCAAACGGCGGTCGGCACGGCTCTGTCCTTCCTTGAAACGGCGAAACGTCAAGCCTTCGGTCTTGGGTTGGTTCGGGGCTGCCATCTGACTTCTCCTTACGTCGTGATCGTCTGATTTCGAAGTGTTTTATTCTTTCGCCCCCAGCTGGATCGCGGTGCTGACCAGCTGATGGACACCCCCTACCATGCTCATGGGGAAGCCATAGTAGGGAAGAACCTTGGTGAACTGCGCCTTGCAGATCGCGCAGATGGTGGCCATGAAGTTGACCTTCTTGTGATCCACCACGTCCTTGAGCGCCTGCATGCGAGGCAGGGCACCTTTGACACGCACTTCCATGAGGTCGTCCGTGAGCAGGCCGCCGCCGCCACCGCAGCAGAACGTGCCTTCGTAGATCGTCTCCGGCGCCATGTCATAGAAGTGATTGCACGATGCCTTAATGATCTCGCGCGGGATGATGAACTGCCCGCCCGGGATGTCGCCCATGCGCGAGGCACGCGCCACGTTGCAGGAATCGTGGAAGGTCACGATCCGGTGGTCGTTGGCGGACTTGTCCAGTTTGATCGCACCCTTCTGGATCAGGTCCCAGGTCACCTCGCAGATGTGGGAAGGCTGCTTGTAGCGAGGGTCGAGCTGCTGCTGGAGCATCTTCCCGAAGGGATCTTCGGCGCCCGCGCCCACACCGGTGAGCGTGTTCCAGAAGCTGTAGGCCACACGCCAGGCATGGCCGCATTCGCCCACCACGACGCGCTTGACGCCCAGCTCCAGGGCCGCTTCGCGGATGCGCAGGGCGGCCTTGCGCATGTTTTCGTAGCTGCCGATGAACAGGCCAAAGTTGCCCGCCTCCGATGCCGTGGAGGATAGCGTCCAGCTGATGCCCGCGGCGTGGAACACCTTGGCATAGCCGATCAGGCTCTCCACGTGGGGTTCCGAGAAGAAATCCGCCGAGGGCGTGACCAGCAGGACTTCCGCGCCTTTCTGGTCGATGGGCAGGCGCACGGGCACGCCGGTATCGGCTTCGATGTCCTCCTCCAGTCCGGCCAGCGTGTCTTCGAGCGCGGGGCCGGGAAGACCGAGGTTGTTGCCGATGCGGTGCAGCTTGCCCAGGATTTCGTTGGAGTATTTCTGGCCACGGCCGACCGAATCCATGATCTCGCGCGCAGCCATGGTGATTTCCGCCGTGTCGATGCCATAGGGGCAGTACACGGAGCAGCGGCGGCATTCCGAGCACTGGTAGAAGTAGCTGTACCACTGGTCGAGCACTTCCTCGGTGAGGTCGATGGCGCCCACCAGCTTCGGGAAGTATTTGCCCCCGAAGGTGAAATAGCGCCGATAGACCTTGCGCACCAGCTCCTGGCGGGCGACCGGCATGTTGTTGGGGTCGGCCGTTCCGAGGTAGTAATGGCACTTGTCCGTGCAGGCGCCGCAGTGGACGCAGGCATCCAGGAAGACCTGCAGGCCACGGTATTTCTTCAGGAGCTCACCCATGCGCTCGATGGCGCGCTCCTTCCAGTTGGGGAGCAGCTCGCCCGGATAGCCGAGCTGTTCCTGGATCTTGTCGCCGGCGATGAAGGACTGGACTCCCTGCATCGCCCCCGGCTTGATGTGGGGGATCGGCAGGGTGGGGGTGTCGTCCAGGAGTTTGGGCGTTTCGAAAGTCGGTGCGGCCACGTCTGTTCCTCTAAACCGTAATCATTTTTCCAATTCGGCAGCCCAGGGCGCGAGGTGGCGATGCTCGCGGGGATCGTCCACCTGATTGCGGGTCGGGCTGAAGAAGACGCCAGGGGCGTGAAGCAGCTTGCTGATGGGGAAGATGATCATCAGCGTGGCCACCATGGCCAGATGGGCCATGAGGATGGGATCCTCCGGAAGCGGATTAATCTCGAAGCGCATCAGGCCCAGCATGAAGGCCTTCAGCGCCACGATGTCCGTGTGGACGACGAAGGTCATGCTCATGCCGGTGACGCCGATGCCGATCAGGAGCAGGAGGATCAGGTGATCGGAAAGCGTGGTGATGTAACGCACCCGGTCCACGAGGAACCGGCGCGCCCACAGGCCGATCAGGCCGGCAACCATGGCGAAGGAGGCATATTTGCCCGCCGCCTGGACGAGCTGGTAGGAAACGACGTCCCACACCGGTTGCTGGAAATAGCGCAGGTGACGGAACAGGACCACGGCCAGACCCACATGGAACATCCAGCCAAAGATCCAGATCCATTTGTTGGACTTGAACAGGCTTTCGAACAGGATGACTTCACGTCCCATGCGCATGACCACCCCGGCCTTGGTGGTGGGAGCCGGCGTGGTGGGAATCTTGAGGGGTGCGGGCGTCTTGGCGTACTGGTAGATCTTGCGCGCCAGACCCAGCACGAGAATTGCGGTCGCCACGTAAAACAGGGCGGCAAAGAATACGGTCGTTGTTGTCATTACCAGCCTCAGATCCGAGTGCGATTCGGAGGGTTTGGGCGGGGCACGGCAACCGGCCGCGCCGCCGCCCGGTCAACGCGTTGGCTTAGATGCAGCCGGTCGGCTTGGGCAGACCGGCGATCTTGCACGCCTGCTTCGCGGGACCATAGGGGAACAGCTCGTACAGGTACTTGCTGTTGCCTTTCTCCGGCCCCAGTTTCTTGCCGATGGCCTTGGTCAGCACGCGGATCGCGGGAGCGATCTGGTAGTCGTTGTAGTACTCGCGCAGGAAGTTGATCACTTCCCAGTGCGCATCGGTCAGCTCGACTTTTTCCTCGGCGGCCAGATGCTTGGCGACTTCCTCGTTCCAGTCGGCCAGGTTCACCAGGTAGCCTTCTTCGTCGGTTTCGTACACTTTGCCATTGATTTCGAAGCTCATTTGAATCTCCTTCGCTAAATGAACATGAAGCACTCACAACCAGGACTGGTTGTTGGGATGCTCCGCTACCAAATCCACAAAACCGGCGTAATCCACGAGCTTGATGCCATCGATGACGCGATCTTGCATACCACGCGCTTCCAGGTCGGGCCACAGGGCATAGACCTTGATCTTGCCCATGACCGCCTTCAGCGAATTCTCCGCGATGTTGCCCTTGGTCGCTGCGTACACGGCGTCTTCCGTGAGGAGCAGCGCGGCGCCTTCCTCGTTGGTGATGACGCGCAGACAGTTTTCCAGGGTCCGATTCTCGTACGGGGACTTGTTTACGATGTGCAGCATTCGATCTCTCCCGTCAGAAGCTGAGCACGACGTCTTGTTCGGCCATGAGCTTGGCCATCGCGGCGGCGTCCAGCACCTCCACATCGACCAGCAGGTCGTCCACGGTGAGATTGCGCTCTTCCAGGGATTCCTTGCTCACGTACAGCTTCTCGATGTCGTACCCTTCCAGGGCCCGGTAGGTGGGCGAAAAGTTCTTGACGTCGATGGCCTTGGTGTGTTGCCCCTTGACGAGTTGGTAAACGCCGTCATCCAGGAACACCAGGCTCACGTCCTGGTCGAAGGCTGCGCTGATCAACACCACTTCCAGGCCTTCCAGGGCGTAGATGGTCCCGTAGGGCGCCTTGCGGTTCACGAACATGAACTTCTTGACGACGCCGGAGCCTTCTTCTTCCATGTCGATGCCACCCGTTGCTTCGGTCATGTCTTCCCCCATCAGTCGCCAAATACCACGAGACGGTCGGCCTGGATGCCGACTTCCACCAGCTGACCGAGGCCCGAGATCCGGAAGCCCTCCGCCAGGTTCTCATCCTTGATGCCCCGGCGCAGTGCCGCTGCAACGCACACGACCAGGTCGATGTTGTGTTCCTTCGCAAGCTTCTGCCAGCGGTTGACGATGTGGCGATCGTCCTGCGGCGGCTCGGTCAGGCGGCTCGAGTTGTACACCCCGTCGTGGTAGAAGAACACTCGGGGCACCTCGTGGCCTTTCTCGATGGCAGCCTTGGCAAACTGATACGCGGTATCGCTTGCCTGGTGCTGGTAAAGGCCTTCGTTGACCAGAATGCCAAATTTCATCCAAAACCCCTGATATTTGTAGTGTTTTTTAAAAGCACCACCCCCGCGCTCGGGCGAGGGCCGGGGTGGTGCAACTACGTTTAGAAGCGGATGTGCGCCGAAGCGTTGAACGTGACGCGATGCCCCTTCCAGTCGTCGATGTGATACTTGGTGAAGGGCAGACCCGTCTTCTCGAAGAAGCGGGGCCAGCCAATCCGGTCGATCCAGTCACGCATACGCTCCCAGGGGCGCGCATCGGCCTTGTAGACCGCCAGGATCTTCTTCACCACCGCGCCGACTTCCGGCCAGCGGGGCGCGTTGTTGGGCAGGCCCGCGGCCACGAGCTTGTGGAAGGTCGGACGGGAGCGGGCGTTGGAGTTCTTGCCGCCCACCCAGATCGCGATCTTGGAATGCTCGGGGTCGTTGATCTGCATCGGCGGGCAGGGAGGATAGCAGGCGCCGCAGCAGATGCACTTCTTCTCGTCCACTTCCAGGGAGGGCTTGCCGTTCACCAGAGCGGGACGGATCGCCGCCACCGGGCAGCGGGCCACCACGGAAGGCCGTTCGCAAACGTTGGCCACCAGGTCGTGATTGATCTTGGGCGGCTTGGTGTGCTGAACGATGACCGCGATGTCGGCCTGACCACCGCAGTTGATCTCGCAGCAGGAGGTGGAGAGCTTGACCCGGTTGGGCATTTCGCACTTGACGAAGTCGTCATAGAGCTCGTCCATCAGCGCCTTCACCACGCCGGAAGCGTCGGTGCCGGGGATGTCGCAGTGCAGCCAGCCCTGGGTGTGGGCGACCATGGACACGGAGTTGGCGGTGCCGCCGACGGGGAAGCCGTTTTCGGTCAGGGCCTTGATCAGCGGTTCCACTTTCTTCTCGTCCGCCACCATGTATTCGATGTTGGAGCGAGCGGTGAACCGGACATAGCCATCACCGTACTTGTCGGCGATCTCGGCCAGCTTGCGGATGGTGTAGGTGTCCATCTGACGCTGGGTGCCGGCCTTGACGGTCCAGATTTCGTCGCCGCTTTCGGCACGGTGGTACAGCACGCCGGGACGCGGATGGGAATGGAACACCCACTTCCCGTAGTTCTTGACCATTACCGGGTGCATGTAGGGTTTGGGATCCGGAGCCCCGGATTCGATCGGTTGGCGAAGTTCTGCCATAGGGTTTCCTCTCTTGATTATGCCTGGATTGCGAGCCCACCCTTGCGGGTGAGCCCGCTCATACCGTCAATCTCAGCCAGCCTTGGCGGCAGCCTTGCGCTCGTTCCACTTGGCGACTTCTTCGTTCCACCCGTCGGTGCGGACATAGGGGTTGGAACGCGGCTCGAGGATCATGTTGGGATCCACGTCGAGGCCGATACCCTCGAGGAAGTTCACCAGGCCGATGCGGTCGATCATCTCGCCGGTGCGCTCGTGCTCCAGCGCGTTTTCGGCAAAGAAGTCGAGGATGTTGCGGGCCAGCTCGTTCAGCTTCTCGAAGTCCTCATCGGACTCGAGCTTCATGAACGGGATGATGACCGTACCCATGGTGGCGCCGATCTTCAGCACGCCCTTGCCACCCACCAGGATGGTCACGCCCTTGTCCTTGCCAGGCAGCAGGCCGCCGGGGATCACGTTCAGGCAGTGCATGCAGCGCACGCAGTTGTGGTTGTCGATCTCCATGCAGTCCTGGGCATCGACTGCCGCCACGGAGTAGCCGTCACCCTTGGCAACCTGATCTTTCGGCACCAGACGGATGGCCTTGGTGGGGCACATGTTGATGACCTGGTTGACCAGCTCGGTCTTGCCGTTCTTGGCCACCCAGTCCTGCACCAGCTTCTCGTTCACCTGGATGTTGTCGCGCCAGGTGCCGATGGTGGCCATGTCCGAACGCTGGATGGAGTTCACGCAGTCGTTCGGGCAGCCGGAGAACTTGAACTTGAACTTGTAGGGCAGGGCCGGACGGTGCATGTCGTCCAGGTTGTTGTTGATCACCGTGCGCAGGGCCCGGGCTTCGTCGTAGCAGGACATTTCGCAGCGGGCGGCACCCACGCAGGACATGGAGGTGCGCAGGGCAGGGCCGGCGCCACCGAGGTCGAAGCCGTGCTCGTTGAGCTCGTCGAAGGCGGCCTGGACGTTCTCGGTCTTGATGCCCTGGAACATGATGTCGCCGGACTGGCCATGGAAGGCGATCAGGCCGGAACCATATTTGTCCCACACGTCACACATCCAACGGAGCAGGTCGGAGGTGTAGTGCATGCCGGCGGGCGGCTGGACGCGCAGGGTGTGGAATTCGGCGGCGTCCGGGAACAGGGGCTGGTCGTTTTCGTCCTTGAGCTCGGTGAAGCGGGGAATCACGCCGCCACCATAGCCAAACACGCCCACGGTACCACCTTTCCAGTACCCCTTGCGGGTGCGGTAGGAGGTTTCCAGCTGACCCAGCAGGTCAGCCATCATGTCCTTGTCCTTCGCGAGGCGTTTGAGGCCGGTCACGAAGCTCGGCCAGGGGCCGCTTTCCAGTTGGTCGAGCAAAGGCGTATCGATCGTTTTTTTTGCCATGGCGTTTCTCCACACAAAACGTTGAACTGACAACCCAAGGGCACTGCGCGACTAGCCCAATACCGGCCAAGCAATAGACGCTTAACTTGGGAACCCTGGCGGACCGGACAGGCCGTTCCGCCCTAAGTGCTCGAAATGTTACTGCCGCGTTATTCGACGGGGCTACTATTCTGAATAGTTAGCCTGGACCTACCCAAAAGGAGTAGTCTCGCCCCCCCCAAGTTGGCTAGAAGCGGCTTGCCACCTTGATTAAGTGTAATGGAGCCATTACCTTATCGCCGAACCTGAAACTTTAGCACAGGTGGCAAATTTTGCAATCGGATCAAGTGCGTAGTCTGGAAAAGTTCACCTGCCAGCCGTTCCGGCAGGAGGTGGAGGTGCAGCAGGTCGAGCATGCGGCGGGCTATACCACGCTGCGTGTGCGCATCCGTGAGGGGAAGCGCTTCACGGTCTTCGACATCGATGCCCCGACGGCCGCCCATTGGGGGCGCGTGCTGTCCGATTGGGCCATGAGTCAAGGAGAGACAAAATAGGCTGGCTGGCAGATGAAGGCTTCGTTGCGCCGCCGGTGGACGAGGCCGCCGTAACCGACGTGCAGTTCGCCCTGGAGGGCAAGGAGCTGCCCCAGGACCACGGCTTACTTCTATATAGGGCCTTGCGGGAGCTGGCGCCCTGGATCGCGGACGAGGAGCTTCTGGGCATCCACCCCATCCAGGGGGCCGACGTGGGTGGCGGGCGGCTCATGCTCAACCGGCGCGCCCGGCTGGTGATCCGGGCGCCCCGTGCGCGGGTGCAGGACGTGCTCGAGCTCAGCGGGCGCAGTTTCGAACTGGCCGGGCAGCGCTTCGCCATCGGGGAGGGCAAGCTGCGGCCCCTGACCCTGCACACGCCCCTGTACGCCCACCTGGTGACCACCGGGAGCGCGGACGAGAAGGCGTTTGCGGCCGACATCATCCGCCTGCTGGACGAACTCGGGATCGACAGCCGCTTCATCTGCGGCAAGCGCCAGGCGCTGACCACGGAGCAGGGTACGGAGTATGGCTACAGCCTCATGCTGCACGGCCTGCCCATCGAGCATGCGATCCTGATCCAGCAGCAGGGCCTGGGCAGCCACCGCAAGCTGGGGTGTGGCCTGTTCATTCCCCACAAGTCGATTGCCGCGGTTTCCTGAAGGGGGCCGCTGCGTGATGCTGGGCCGGCACGGCCGGCCGCTTTTTCCATAAACCTATGTCAGAAGGAGCTGATAAATGGGCTATGTGATCGACGGCGTCGAGTATGAGTACGACGACGAGAAATTTCTGCTTGAGCCGCTGATGACGGAGGAGGCTGCCAAAGTCATCGCCGCGGCCGAGGGCATCGAGTTGACGCCGGAGCACTGGATGGTCATCGAGTACATGCGCAACAAGTACAAGGAAGATGGCCATACGCCGAACTTCCGCAACATGGTGAAGGAGCTCGACGAGCTGCACCCCGGCGTGGACTGGAAGAAGCGGCTCTATGACCTGTTCCCCATGCAGCCCGCCCGCCAGGCGGCCCGTGTCGCCGGTCTGACCAAACCGTTCGGCAAAGGCGGCTACTGACCGGTCCCTGCGTTCGTGAGAAGGCCGGCGCGAGCCGGCTTTTTCAATGAGTGGAAGCCTGCGATGACCTATACCACCCTGATCAGCACCGAGGAGCTGGCCGCCCATCTGAACGACCCCGATTGGGTGATCGTGGACTGCCGGTTCACCCTGAGCGACACCGAGGCGGGGCGTCGCGCCTATGGGGCGGGGCACCTGCCCGGCGCCTGCTATGCGCACCTGGACGAGGACTTGTCCGGGCCGAAGAACGGGCGCAACGGGCGCCATCCCCTGCCCGACCCCGCGGTGTTCGCCGCAACCCTGGGGCGATGGGGCATCGACGGGAGCAAGCAGGTCGTGGTGTACGACGACAGTTTCGGATCCATGGCCGTGCGCTTGTGGTGGATGCTGCGCTGGGTGGGGCATGATGCCGTTGCCCTGCTGGACGGCGGCCTGCCCAAGTGGCAGCGGGAGAAGCGCCCCCTGACGGCGGAGGTCCCCGCCGTGAAGCGGACGGTGTTCGTCCCGCGGCTGCGCGACCACATGCGGGTGGATGCGGATGCCGTGCTGGCAGCCAGCCGCAGCGCGGACCGGCTGATTCTGGATGCCCGGCCGGAAATGCGCTTCACGGGCGAAATGGAGCCCATCGATCCGGTCGCCGGTCACGTGCCGGGCGCGATCAACGTGCCCTTCGACGACAACCTGGACGTGGGGGGAACCTTCCTCACACCGGAGGAACTGCGCGAGCAGTATCAGCGCCTGCTCGATGGGCGCAGTCCGGAACAGGTGATCCTGATGTGCGGCTCCGGGGTCACCGCCTGCCACGATCTGCTCGCCATGGAAGTGGCGGGGCTTAGCGGGGCGAAACTCTACCCCGGATCCTGGAGCGAATGGATCGCCGATCCGGCCAGGCCGGTGGCGAAGGGAGGATGAACGATGGCGATTCGCGTCAAGACCACCTGGTTCAAGAAGGATGCCGGCCGCGCCAATGACGAGACCGCGAGCGTGCTGGCACTCAACATGTGGAAGCAGGCCTCCAAGGCGGTGGACGATCTGTCCAAGGCCGACTACGACATCATCCACCTGGGGCGTGGCTTCGGTATCATCGCGGAAATGTGTGCCTTCATGCTGCACATCGCGGACCGCATGCTCTACGGGCGCGTGGACGAGGAACGGCGCGCCGGCCTGATTGCGGCGGCCGGGGCGAAGCTCGCCGATTACGTGGACCAGAACATCCGGGATCTCGCGCCCGACGAGGAGCATACCCGCGACTACGCCGGGGAGTTCCTGGATTTCCTCAACCGCCGTGGCGAGGACTACGCGACCTTCGATTTTCCGCCGGATGAGCCCAATTTCGCGGTGAAGCGCTATCTGGCCAACATGATCCGCGAGCGGA
>JBBINK010000065.1:0-11681 GCA_037443925.1 Betaproteobacteria bacterium | reverse complement strand
CACTTCGTCGGCGAGGCGGCGCGCCAGTTCCAGGGTGGCTTCTTCGGGCGGCAGGCTGCCGTCGGTCTCGAGGGTGCGGGTGAGTTCGTTGGGCGGGATGAGCTCCCGGGCCACCTGGTGGAAGGCATGGGCGAAGGGCTCGAAGTCCGCCTCGGCCAGGCTCAGGCCCGCGGCCATGGCATGGCCGCCGAATTTCCTCAGCAGCCGCGGGTGACGCTTGGAGACCAGATCCAGGGCATCGCGCAGGTGAAAGCCGGGAATGGACCGCCCCGAGCCCTTGATCTCGCCTGCGCCACCGGGGGCGAAGGCGATGACCGGGCGATGGAATTTTTCCTTCAGGCGCGAGGCCAGGATGCCGATCACGCCCTGATGCCAGCCGGGATCGAACAGCACCAGGGCGTGGGCGTCGCTGGCTTCGATGCCCTCCAACGCGGCCAGCGCCGCATCGTGCATGTCGGCCTCGATTTCCCGCCGCTCCCGGTTGAGGGCGTCCAACTGCTGGGCGAGCTCGAGCGCCCGGTCGGGATCGTCCGTGGTGAGCAGCTCGATGCCCAGCGACATGTCGGTCAGACGGCCGGCGGCGTTGAGCCGAGGCCCCAGGGCGAAGCCCAGGTCCCACGGCGAGGCCCGGCGCGGATCGCGGCCGGCCACGCGGAACAGGGCGTCGATGCCGGCGCAGGCCCGGCCTGCCCGCATGCGGGCGAGGCCCTGGCGCACCAGCAGGCGGTTGTTGTCGTCGAGCCTGACCACGTCGGCCACCGTGCCCAGGGCCACCAGGTCCAGCAGCCTGCCCAGGTTCGGCTCCGTGCGCCCGGCGAAGGCGCCCCGCGCCCGCAGCTCCGCGCGCAGCGCCAGCATGACGTAGAAGATCACGCCCACGCCCGCGAGATGCTTGCTGGCGAAGCCGCAGCCGGGCTGGTTCGGGTTCACGATCACGGCCGCGTCGGGCAGGCTTGCCTGTCCCTGCTCCACCGCCGGCAGATGATGGTCCGTGATGAACACCTCCATGCCCAGCCGCCGAGCCTCCGCCACGCCGGCGTGGCTGGCGATGCCGTTGTCCACGGTGATCAGGATGTCCGCGCCGGTTTGCCTGGCCAGCCGGACGATCTCGGGCGTCAGGCCGTAGCCGTATTCGAAGCGGTTGGGCACCAGGTAGTCCACCCGCGCGCCGAAGTCCCGCAGGGCGCGCAGGGCCACGGCGCAGGCCGTGGCGCCATCGGAATCGTAATCGGCCACCACCAGCAGGCGCTTGTCGGCGGCGATCGCGTCCGCCAGCAGGCGGGCCATGTCCCGGGCGTGGGTGAGGGTCTCCGGCGGCAACAGCCGGGCGCTGTCGGCCTCGATCTGCCGGGGATCCAGGATGCCGCGGGCCGCGTACAGCCGGGCGAGCAGAGGGGGGACACCGTGGCGGATGAGACGTTCCTGGGATGCGGGCGGCGCCTCGCGCACGGTGATGCGGACCATGGCGGGATTATGCCACAGCCCCTCGGGCGCCTTCAGGCAAGCCCGGCGTAGTGTGCCAGCGGGCGCGCCCGTCGCCAGAACTTCCAGCGCGCCCGGGGCGCGAGCTCGAAGCGCATGCCGTGGGGCCGCCCCAGGGCGAGGATGACCAGCCCGCCGAGGCGGCCCTTGCGGAACGCCTGGGCCAGGGGCTTGAACCACTTCTCCTCCAGGTTCCGCAGGGCCCGACGCCAGGCCTCGGCGTCGCCCCGGGCGGCGGCCGCGCGCAGGCCGTCCAGCACGACGAGGTGGCTGTCCGCCTCGGCGGCTTCCAACAGCACGCGCCCGTTCCCGGGCAGCTCGGCGCAGGGCGTGTGGGATGCCAGGGCAAGCCCCTGGGCCAGCAGGTCGTCCGCCCAGACGTGGTCGAAGGGACGGGCCTGCACCGCGGGCAGCCGCCCGCCTCCCCAGGGCCAGATGCTGTTCACCGTGGGCTGGCCCTGGGCTTCCCGCGCCTGGTTCACCGGGTGAGCGTGCAACAGCATCTGGACGTCGTTCATCAGGCGGCGCAGGCGCGCGCCATCGGGACCCGCGGGCATCAGGGCGTTGATGCTGTGTCCGCTCACCTCCGGCAGCGGATGGGTGCGCAGCGCCAGGGGCTTGGTCAGGCGCGCATACCAGCGGTCGGGCCGGATGTGGTGGAAGCCGATGCCATGGCCCGAGAAGTGGGCGTTGAGCGTGGCCACCAGGGCGTCGGCCTCCATGCGGCCGATGGCCAGCGTCTCCGGGCCGCTGAGCACCAGCTGATCCCGGTGGGGCTCCAGGTGCACGGGATCGGCACACAGCCAATAGGCTTCACCGGGATTGCCATGCTCGGCCAGCAGGCTCAGGGCCGCCACCGGCAGCTCATCCTCCTCGCCAAGGCCGAAGTGGCGACCCAGCCAGGTTTCCAGGCCGATGCCGGGGACGCTGCGCCGTTGCGCCCGAGCCAGCAGGAAGGCCAGGTCGGGTACGGCCAGGTCCCGATACACGTCCACCAGGGCGCCGGCGGGCTGGCTCGGAATGAGATCCGGGATCACCAGTGTCAGCTCCATGGATCAAATGTAACATCGGACCTTTACCGTTCGTTGCTTTTTCGGAGGGCATGAATTGGATTTAATCTTGTGGCGCCACGCGGAAGCGGAGGATGGCCTGCCGGACAAGAACCGCAGCCTCACGGCCAAAGGGGAAAAGCAGGCGCGTGCCATGGCGGCCTGGCTGCGGGCGCATCTGCCCAAGGAGGCGAAGGTGCTGAGCAGCCCCGCCAGGCGTGCGGTGCAGACCGCCAGCGCGCTCACCGAGCACCCCCAGATCGTGCGGGGCCTGGACGTGGGCGCGAGCCCCGCGGCGGTGCTGGCGGCGGCAGGCTGGCCCGACAACGGCACCGTGGTGGTGGTGGGCCATCAGCCGACCCTGGGGCGGCTGGCCGCGCTGCTGCTCGCAGGGGAGGAACAGGACTGGAGCATCAAGAAGGGCGCCATCTGGTGGTTCACCAACCGGGTGCGCCAGGAGACGAGCCAGACCGTCCTGCGGGCGGTGCTGGCGCCGGACCTGCTCCAGGCGTGATGCGCCCTAGGCCGGCACGCGGTAGATCTCCGGGCCCATCAGATCGATGCCGCAGGGCAGCTTCTCGAACCAGTCCAGGAACCGGCTCACCATGGCCTTGCCCTTGAAGGGCGGGCCGTGCTGGGGCACCAGCCACTCCACGTCGAGCTTGCGCACCATGGCCACCCAGCCCCGCGCAGCCCGGTTCGACACCATGATGCGCTGGTGGAAGGGCTGCATGTGGGGCAGATGGGCCTCGAAATCGGCGACGGGTTCGGCTGCCTGGGAGGGCTCGACCATGGAGGCGCCCACGTCGCCGGAGAACAGGATCTTCGCCACCGGGTCGTAGAAGTGGAAATTGCCCTCGGCATGGAGGAAGTGGGCGGGCAGGGCGATGAGCTGGCTTTTGCCCAGGGGAATGCGCATGCCCTCGTCGGGTATGGCCACGATGCGTCCGGCGGTGTTGCCCACGCTGCAGAAGTGGGGCACGAAACGGGCCCACAGTTTCGAGATGTAGATCTTGCAGTCCGTGTGGACCATCCATTTGTTGGCGGAGGCCACGATGTCCGGGTCGGCGTGGGAGGCCAGCACCGCGGCCAGCCGCCGTGGCTGGAAGTGGGCGTGCATGGCCATGAACAGGCCGTTGTAGGTCATGTTGCCACCCGGGTCGATGAGCGCCCCGACGTGGTCGTCCACCACGAGAAACTGGTTGCTCTGCACCGCGCAGTGGTCGGTCGCGCATTCGTCCTGCACCAGGTCGGTGAAGGCCAGGCAGGTGTGGCTGCCGTCATTGTAGAGTTCGATGGCCATGGCGCCTCCTTACAAAGCATCCCGGGATGTTAACAGGACAAACGCATCCTGTTAAGGGAGGCTGGCCTGGCCTGCCGGGCTGTGGCACACTCCCGCCCCGTGTCCCTTCCCATGCAACCCTACGAACTCTTCATCGGCCTGCGCTACACGCGCGCCAAGCGCCGCAATCACTTCATCTCGTTCATCTCGCTGATATCCATGCTGGGCATCGCCCTGGGCATCATCGTGCTGATCACGGTGCTGTCGGTGATGAACGGCTTCCAGCAGGAGCTGCGTGACCGCATCCTGGGCGTGGCCTCCCACGTGGAAATCTCGAGCTTCGACGGCAACCTGGCCGACTGGCGCAGCGTCGCCGCGGCCGCCCTGCAGGATGCGCGGGTGCGGGGGGCGGCCCCCTACATCATGGCCCAGGGCATGCTCGCCTTCGACCAGGCGGTGCAGGGCAGCCTCATCCGCGGCATCCTGCCGGGGGAGGAAGACAAGGTGGCGGAGATCGGCCGGCACATGAAGCAAGGCCGGCTGTCGGATCTCCAGCCGGGCGGCTTCGGCATCGTGCTGGGCATCGAGCTCGCCCATGCCCTGGGCGTGCGGGTGGGCGACAAGGTCACCGTGATCGCGCCCCAGGGCAACGTCACGCCGGCCGGCATCCTGCCCCGCCTCAAGCAGTTCACGGTGGTGGGCATCTTCGAGGTGGACATGAATCTCTACGATGCCGGCCTCGCCCTCATCCACATGGACGACGCGGCGCGGCTGTATCGCATGGGCGATGCGGTGAGCGGAGTGCGGTTGAGGCTGTCGGACCTGTTCGCCGCGTCCGAGGTGGGGCGTGAGCTGGCCGCGCGCCTGCCGGGCAGCCTCCTGATCCGTGACTGGACCCAGCAGAACGCCAACTTCTTCCGCGCCATCCAGATGGAAAAGAGGGTGATGTTCGTGATCATGTTCTTCATCGTCGCGGTGGCCGCCTTCAACATCGTGTCCACCCTGGTGATGGTGGTGACCGACAAGCAGGCCGACATCGCCATCCTGCGCACCCTGGGCGCCACCCCCGCGAGCATCATGAAGATCTTCATCGTCCAGGGCACGCTGATCGGCGCGATCGGCACCCTGGCCGGCGTGGTGGGCGGCGTGCTGCTCGCGGCCAACATCGTGGTGCCGGCCATCGAGCGCCTGTTCGGCGTGCACTTCCTGGCCAAGGACGTCTATTACATTTCGGAGCTGCCGTCGGAGGTCCAGCCACTGGACGTGGTGGCCATCGCCGTGGTGTCCTTCCTGCTGTCGCTGCTGGCCACGCTCTACCCCTCCTGGCGCGCTTCGCGCATCAACCCCGCGGAGGCGCTGCGCTATGAGTGAGGCCGCACCGGTCCTGTCCTGCCGGGGCTTGCGCAAATCCTACTGGCAGGGCCGGATCGAGGTGCCCGTGCTCACCGGCGTGGATCTGGACGTGGCGCGGGGGGAACGGGTGGCCATCGTGGGCGCATCCGGTTCGGGCAAGAGCACCCTGCTGCACCTGCTGGGCGGGCTGGACGAAGCCGACGCCGGCGTCGTGCGCATCCTCGGCCGCGACATGCACGCCCTGGACGACGCCCAGCGCGGCCGCCTGCGCAACGAGGCCCTGGGCTTCGTCTATCAGTTCCACCACCTGCTGCCGGAATTCACCGCCGTGGAGAACGTGATGATGCCCCTGCTCATCCGCCGCGCCGACCCCGCCACCGCGAGGGAGGCGGCCGCCGACATGCTCCAACGGGTGGAGCTCGGCCACCGCCTGAGCCACAAACCGGGCGAACTGTCGGGCGGCGAACGCCAGCGTGCGGCGGTGGCGCGCGCCCTGGTGACGCGGCCGGCCTGCGTGCTGGCCGACGAACCCACGGGCAACCTGGACCGGAAAACCGCCGCGGCGGTGTTCGACCTGATGCTGAGCCTGAACGAGACCCTGGGCACCAGCTTCGTGATCGTCACCCACGACCCCCAGCTCGCCGCCCGCGCCCAGCGCGTGCTGACCCTGGAAGACGGAGTGCTGCGTTAGCGCGCCCCCGGCGGCGCGCGGTGCCGGGGCGCCGGGGTGCGACTAGGCCCGGCCCACGTTGCTGTCGGTGGGGCTGTGGTAGTAGTCGCTTTCCTCGGCGAATTCCTTGATCTCTTCCTGCAGCAGCTTCATGCGCTGCTCCGCGGTGGCCACTTCGGCGCAGGATTCGCAGTAGGGATCCGCGCAGGGCTGATGGGCGTACAGCCAGTACTGGATCGCGCCAGCCAGGATGCCGGAGGCCACGTCCCAGGGATCTGCGTCGCGGTTCTGGTCCAGGAGGCGGTTGCCGAGGTCCACCACGGCCGCGGCGGCGTCGTCGAACACGGAAGCTTCGTTTTCAGGACTGTCCATCATGGGCATGTGTGCTACCGGGTAGGTTCGAATCGGGCAATTTTACGCCCAAACGCCCCTTTCCGCTCTTCCCGCCAGACCGCCTAGGACCAACACGGGCGGCCAGGCGCCCGGGCTCAGTCCTTGCGGAACAGCTCCTCGAGGGGATTGGCCGGTCCGGGCTGGGCCCCATCGCCTTCGCCGAACAGGGCGGCGAGTCCGGCGCGCGCCGCTGCGGCCTCGCCCGGCCGGTCGTGGGCGCCCGGGCGCGGCTGGAACCAGCCACAGACGTTGGGCCGCGTCTTGTCCGACACCGGCTCGGCGACGGGCTCGCGGCACTGCCGGGATGCCTTGGGATCATGGAAGCGGCACATGCGGCACACATGCAGGGGAGCGCGGCAGGCGCGGCATTGCGCGAACCGCGACAGGGGCAGGGGCTCATCCCCGATGGACGCGCCGCATCGCCAGCAAAACAGCCCGGTATCGTTGGTCATGGATTCCACCTTTCGCCTCCACCCCCGGAGGCTGGACTATTGTAGTGGAGTGCCGGCTTTGGGGTTGCCCGGCCAGGGGATGAGGAGACGATCATGGTGCATTCGCCGCAACGGGTGGTGCTGGTGACCGGTGGCGCGCGGGGCATTGGCCTGGCGACGGTGCGGGCCTTTCTCGCGCAGGGGGATCGGGTGGCGTTCTGCGCCCGGCATGGGGACCACGTGGAACGGGCGCGGGCGCATCTCGGGGCAGGGCAGGCGGTGTATGCGGCGGTGGCGGATGTCGCCGATGCCGACGCGGTACGCGGCTTCGTGGCGGCGGTGACCCGCACGCTCGGGCCTATCGACGTGCTGGTGAACAACGCCGGCATCCTTCGCCATGGGCCGTTTTCCACCCAGCGCTACGAGGACATCGCTCAGCTGATCCAGGTGAATCTCACGGGGCTGGCCTTCGTCACCCGCGCGGTGCTGCCCGGCATGGTGGAGCGGGGACGGGGGACGGTGATCAACGTGGCGTCCGGACTGGGCCTGTATGCGGCGGGCGGTCTGGCGGTGTACAGCGCCAGCAAGTTCGGCGTGGTGGGGCTCACCCAGGCGCTCGACCAGGAGGTGGGTGAAGCCGGCGTGCGTGTGTTTGCGGTCTGCCCCGGACGGGTGGCGACCGACATGCAGGTGCAGTATGCGGGGGCGCGCATCGGCATGCCGCCGGAGCGGGTGGCGGCGCGCATCCTCCGGCTGGCGGGGCCCCATCCGGGGGCGCGGCCCGGCACCTGTGTGGAAATCTTCGAGTGATTCAGGCCGCGTCGCGGTAGAAGAACACGAAACGGCCGTCGTCGAAGTCGATCTTCAGCGTGGCGCCGCGCGACAGGGCATAGTCCACGTAGCCCGGGACCGCCGAGTCCAGGTGGCATTCGGAGACGTGCTGGGGCGCTTCGAAATCCCGGTCCCGGTCATACCAGGAAAGGAGCATGGGTTCGGTCAGGCGCCCTGCGGCGAGGGCTTGGGCCCGACGCAATGCCTCGCGGTAATCCGGCGGGGATTCCGGGATGCGCAGCACCTCGAGCCGGCTGTCGTCGGGTGGGATGCGGGGTGTGCAGACGGGCCCGTCGGTCATGGTCAGGCGCGCGAGGGCTCGAACGTGGCATCCAGATTCAGATCGTCGCAGTAATCGAAGAAATCGGCGCGCAGGGTCGGGATGTGCGTGCTGGCGGGCACGCCCACCTCCATGTGCACGGAGAACATGCGGGTTCCCGTGTGGGGCGCGGGATAGGTGTCGGTGGACAGCTCTTCGATGTTGATGCCGTGGCTCGCGAAGAAACGCGACAGCTTGTGCACGATGCCGGGATGATCCAGGGCCACCACCTCCACGTGATAGGGCAGGGTGGGTTCGCGCCGCTCCTTGTCGCGGGTGCGTTTGTGGGTGATGGAAAGCCCCAGCTGCCGCCCCAGCGCGTCGAGCTGGCTTTCCAGCTTGGACAGGGCATTCCACGGGCCGGAGACCAGCATCAGGATGGCGAACTGTCCGGCCAGAACCGTCATGCGGCTTTGCTCGATGTTGCAGCCCGTTTCGGTGATCTTCGCGGAGAAGGCTTCCACCAGGCCGACTTTGTCGTCGCCGGCGGCGGTGAGCACGAGGTAATCGTTGCTGGCTTGCATGGATGCGTGGGCAATCGGCTGATGGATACCGAGGTATGTTACTGCGCGGCCGGGGCGATGGCGAGGGGGCGCATCACGGCGCAGCCGTGGAAAGCCCGGCGAGCCACGGTTCCAGCACGTCCGCCAGGGTGGGGCTGCCCCGGTCCGCGTAGTCGTAGCGCACCCGGCACACGGGCTGCGGGATGTCCACCACGCGCCGCAGGTCCACCGGCGTGGCCAAAAGCACCGCGTCGCAGGGTGTGGCGCGGATGGTGCGGCCCAACTCCTCCACCTGCCGCGGGCTGTAGCCCAGGGCCGGCAACACGGGCCCCAGATGCGGGTACTGCTCGAAGGCGGTGCGGATGCTGCCCACCGCGTAGGGGCGGGGATCCACCGGCGTGGCACCGACCCGGCGCGCGAACAGCGTGCCTGCGCCATAGGCCATGCCACCGTGGGTGAGGGTCGGGCCGTCTTCGATCACGAGCACCCGTTTGCCCGCCACCCGTGCGGGATCGTCGGCGGAAAGGGGCATGGCCGACTCGACGATCACCGCCGCGGGGTTGTCACGGCGGATGCCCGCGCGCACCGTGGCGAGCTGGTCCGGCGTGGCCGTGTCGGCCTTGGCGATCACCACCACCTGTGCGCGCATCAGGTTGGCCTCGCCCGGGAAATAGCCCAGCTCGTCGCCGGCGCGGTGGGGGTCCACCAGCACGATGTCCAGATCGGGCTGGAGCAGGGGCAGGTCGTTGTTGCCCCCATCCCAGAGGATGACGTCGTTTTCCGCCTCGGCGAGCGCCAGCACCTTCCCGTAGTCCACGCCCGCGTACACCCGATGCCCGGCGACGATGTGCGGCTCGTATTCCTCCATCTCCTCGATGGTGCAGTGCTGGCGTGCGAGATCATCCAGGGTGGCGAAACGCTGCGCGGTCTGGGCCACCAGGTCGCCATAGGCCATGGGATGGCGCACGATGCCGCAACGCAGGCCCGCCCGATCCAGGAGCGCGGCCACATGGCGCGCCACGGGGCTTTTGCCGCAGCCCGTGCGCACCGCGGTGACGCTCACCACGGGCTTGCTGCTGTGCAGCATGGTCTGGCGGGGCGGCGCCAGGCGGAAACCCGCGCCCAGCGCCTGCACCCGGGAAGCGATATGCATCACGTGCCCGTGGGACACGTCACTGTAAGAGAACACCACTTCGTCGATGCCCGCTTCCCGCACCAGGCGCACCAGCTCCGCCTCGTCCACGATGGGAATGCCGTCGGGGTAGAGGGCGCCGGCCAGGGGCGCGGGATAGACGCGCCCTGCGATGTCCGGAATCTGGGTGGCGGTAAAGGCCACGACCTCGTAGTCGGGCCGGTCGCGGAACAGGCAGTTGAAGTTGTGGAAGTCGCGTCCCGCGGCTCCCATGATGAGAACGCGTACCCTCGAGGGCGACGCAGACGGCTGCATGGCTCGGTTCCTCTCCAATCGTGTGGCCCAGGGCGTGCCGGGTGATGGCTGCGCCACCATGATGCGGCAACCCGTGCCCCCTTGGAAAGCGCCCGAGACCAGAAGGGGAGGGGCTGTGCGTCCGCACCAACGGCGTCGGCCCGCCGTCACGGGGCGGCGCTGCGCGCGCCAGGCCGGCGGCTACCGTTAGAATGCGCGGATGCTCGCGCTGCGGATTGCCTCCATCGTCTTTCCGGTCTTTGCCATCATCGGCGTCGGCTGGTGGTATGGGCGCGTGAAACGCCCGGACATCCAGGTGACCAACCAGATCAGCATGGATGTGCTGGTGCCCGCGCTGGTGTTCTCCGCGCTGGCGTCCCGGTCTTTCGATTTCGCCGGCCATTGGCCCCTGGCGCTCGCCGGCGCCCTGGTGGTCGTGGGATCGGGGCTCATGGCCTGGCCGCTGGCGCGGCTGCTGGGGGTGGATGCGAAGACCTTCGTGCCGCCCATGATGTTCAGCAACTCCGGCAACATGGGCATTCCCCTCATCGTGCTCGCCTTCGGCCAGGAGGCGCTGCCGGCGGCCATCGTGCTGTTCCTGGTGGAGATGGTGCTGCATTTCTCCCTGGGGCCGTACCTGCTGGCTCACCGGATGGGGTTGCTCCAGCTATTGAAGACGCCGGTGATGGCGGCCACGGTGCTGGGCGTGGCGGTGAGTGTGTCCGGCGCGGACCTGCCCCCGCCCCTGTACACCGCGGTGAAGATGCTGGGGGATGCCTCCATTCCCCTGCTGCTGTTCGCGCTGGGCGTGCGCCTCAACCAGGTCTCGTTCCGGGATTGGCGCCTGGGCGTGGCCAGCGGCGTGATCGCGCCCGCCACCGGCCTGGCCATGGCCGTGCTGCTGATGCCTCTGTTCCAGCTCGCGCCGGCCCAGCAGTCCATCCTGCTGGTGTTCGGCGCCCTGCCGCCGGCGGTGCTCAACTACCTGATGGCCGAGCAGTACCGGCAGGAACCGGAGAAGGTGGCGTCCATCGTGCTGCTGGGCAATCTGGCGTCGCTGCTGGTCATGCCGGTAGTATTGGCTTTTGCCCTGAGATGACGTGATGGCCCTGAATCTCCCCCCCAACAACACCGACGTGCCGCAAGCCTACGTGGGCGCCTGGAGGAAACGCAGCGACCGGGAACGGAGCCTGTGGCTGCAAACCACGCGGCTGTCGGCCATGATTGACATTCCCGCCGACCGGCCGGATTTTTCCGGGCGCCGGGGCTTCGACGACTTCAGCGACGCGGAGCTCATGATCCTCGCCCATCAGGGCGGCGTGGCGGGCGCGTGCATCGCGGCCGATGACGTGCTGCATCGTCGCCGTCAGGTGGATTACCTGCCCCAGCGCGGCCAGCCCTTCCTGCGACGCCTGCGGGTGGAGGGCGAGACCCTGGTGGAATCCTGTCTGGATGGGCGCCGGACGGCGGTGTGGGAGCGCCTCGCGCCGGCACAGGGCGAGGTGCTTGGGTTGCGCTTCCACGACGTGGAGGTGGGGGTGGCCCACGGCGACGAGTGCCGGGGCTATCTGTTGGCGGTCGGCCCGTACTTTGCCTATGTGCGGGATCGTTACGGCATGACCCAGCGCGCCGAAAGCCTCGCCGTGCTGGCGGAGCTCAAGGCGTTCAGCCGCGAGCAGCTCGTCGCGGTGCTGGATTTCGAGCTTTCCTTCGGGCGCCGGCAGCCGGCGCAGCCCTGGACCATCGAGCTGTCCACCTTGCCCTGGCGCGAGGGCCGGCCGTTCCTGACCGATGAGGCCCTGCAGCGCATCCTCGGCCTGGCCAATCGGGGCCCCGAAGCCATCCGGCGCGGCGGCCGCACCTTCCTGCGTTACTGGACCCTGGACGAATATCGGCGGCTCTAGTCGCAGCCGGCCAGCCGCCGCCTGAGCCGCGCCACGCG
>JBBINK010000064.1:7859-11755 GCA_037443925.1 Betaproteobacteria bacterium | reverse complement strand
GGCGGACTCGGGCAGGCATGCCTCGACGGCGACCGGCTCGAAGGCGGCCGGCTGCGTGGCCGTGTCCTCGGCGTCGATGGCGGGCGCGGCCTGCGCCTCCGGCTCGGGATACAGGGCCACGTAGCAGGCGTTGGGCGGTAGCTCGAACGCCAAGGTGCGGCGGCCCATGGCCTGCTCCGGCTGCGGCAGGGAAAGGGCGGGCAGGGCCTCCTGCTCCGGGGCGCCGGTCGTGGCCGCGATGCCGGTTGCTCCGACCGGCTCGTCCGGCGTGGGTGGCTCGCCCGGCAGCAACTCGGGCAGGGGAAACGGCTCCATGACGTCGACCCCGGGAGCCGCCTCGCGCCCCGCGAGCTCGTCGGGCGCGACCTCGTCGGTGAGCAGGGGGATGCCGTCGAGGTCGATGGCCGGGGGCACGACGATCTCGGTGAGCACCGGAATGTCCGCTTCCAGCGGCTGGTGCCGGCGCAGCAGGGCGTCCAGTTTGCCCAGGACGTCGTCTTCCGGTTCAGCCATGGCCTGCCATGTCGTGGGTGGTGAGTTCGTAGCCGCGGTCGCGGTAGAAGCGGAACCGTTCCCGCGCCCGCTGCACGTCGGCCTCGTCGGTGCTCACGATCTCGATCAGGCGCTGGAAGCGGGCGAAGAAGGCCGGCCGTTCGTCGCTCAGGTTGAGCAGGATCTCGTCATGGATGAAGCCGGCGGGTTCATGATGGATGAGGATGGGCGTCACCGCGGCCAGGTCGCTGTCGGCCCTGACATGGGGCACGAAGCCCGTGGGCGGGATGGTCCACAGCAGCCGGTCGAAGCGTTCGGTGGCCGCCTCGTCCGGCGTGAACACGGCCACCCGCAGCCGGTTGGCCACCGCCTTGGCGCACAGCTTGCACGCGAAGCGGAAGCGGTCTTCGACCCGGGTGTAGAAGTCGATCCGGGTCACGGACGATCGCTCCTCGAGCCCGCCGCGCGCCGGGTCAGCCAGTGCACGAGCAGAGGCACGGGGCGGCCCGTCGCCCCCTTTTCCGTCCCCGATTTCCATGCGGTGCCGGCGATGTCCAGATGGGCCCAGTCGTATTTCTTTGCGAACCGCGACAGGAAACAGGCGGCGGTGATGGATCCGGCCGCGCGGCCGCCGATGTTGGCCATGTCCGCGAAGTTGCTCTTGAGCTGCTCCTGGTAGTCGTCCCAGACGGGCATGGGCCATGCCCGGTCCCAGGCCTCGTCGCCGGCGTGCTGCAGCTCCCGGGCGAGGCTGTCGCTGGTGCTGAACAGGCCCGAGGCATGGTGGCCCAGGGCGATCACGCAGGCGCCGGTGAGCGTGGCCACGTCCACCACCGCTTCCGGCTCGAAGCGCTCGGCATAGGTGAGGGCGTCGCACAGGATGAGCCGGCCTTCGGCGTCGGTGTTGAGGATCTCGATGGTCTGCCCGGACATGCTGGTGACGATGTCGCCCGGCTTGTTGGCATTGCCGTCGGGCAGATTCTCGCAGGCGGGGATGATGCCCACCACGTTCACCGGCAGGCGGGTGAGCGCCAATGCCTTGAACGTGCCCAGCACGCTCGCCGCCCCGCACATGTCGTACTTCATCTCGTCCATCTCCGCTGCGGGCTTCAGGGAGATGCCGCCGGCGTCGAAGGTGATGCCCTTGCCCACCAGCACCAGGGGCTTGGCCGGCTTGCCTGCGCCTTCGTAGCGCAGCACGATGAGCTTGGGCGGCTGCCGGCTGCCCTTGGCCACGGAAAGAAAGGCGCCCATGCCCAGCTTTTCCAGCTCCGCCTGTTCCAGCACCTCGACCTGGATGTCGTAGGTGTTGGCCAGCCCCCGTGCCTGGTCCGCGAGATAGGTGGGCGTGCACACGTTGCCCGGCAGGTTGCCCAGATCCTTCGCGAAATTCATGCCCTGGGCGATGGCCTGGCCACGGCGCGCGGCCTCCTCGCAGCTGGCGATCTCGTTGCGACGCTGGACGGAAAGGGTGACCTTGCGCAGGGGCCGGCGCACCTCTTCATGCTTGCTCTTCATCCGGTCGAACCGGTACACCGCCTCCATGGCCACCAGCACCGCCTGTTCCACGCGCCATTCCACGCTGCGCCGGCGCACGTTCAGTTCGGTGAGATAGAGCACCGCCTCCATGGAGCCGGTGTCGTCCAGGGTCTTGATCGCGGCGCGGATGGCTTTGCGGTACTCGTTTTCGCGGAATTCCCGTTCCTTGCCCAGCCCCACCAGCAGCACCCGGTCACACAGGGTGTTGGGGACGTTGTGCAGCAGCAGCGTGGTGCCTGCCTTGCCCTCCATGTCGCCACGCCGGATGATGTCGGAGAGATAGCCGTTGGAGACACGGTCGATCATTTCTCCGGCCAGGGACAGCTTGCGCGGCTCGAACACGCCCACCACCACGCATGCGGAACGCTGTTTCTCGGGACTGCCACTTTTTATGCTAAATTCCACCTTGCACTCCTTTTTCTGACCGGCTTGCGTCGCCCGGGACGGGGCGAAGGGCCAGTTTCTTGATAAAGTTGGATCTTCCCCGAATTATTCGCGTTTTTCCCGCGGAAAGTCAAAGTTTCGCCCCGCATGCTTTATCGCCGCGCCCTCGTCAACGAACTGGTCTTCAACATGCTGGCGGTGTTCGCGGTGCTGCTGGGCATCTCCGTGACCACGCTGTGGATCCGCTTCCTGGGGCGTGCGGCCAGCGGGGCCCTGCCGCCGGAGGCGGTGATGGTGATCCTCGGTTTCAGCGTGGTGAACTACCTGCCGGTGCTCTTGTCGGCCACGCTGTTCGTGGCGACCCTGCTCACCCTGACACGCATGGCCCGCGACAACGAGCTCGTGGTGTGGCTGAGCGTCGGCCTGGGCGCGACCGCCTGGATCCGGCCGGTTCTGGCCGTCGCGCTGCCGGTGACGGCGGTCATTGCCGTGGTCAGCCTGTGGCTGGGGCCCTGGGCGGTGCAGAAGACCGCCGAGTACCGCAGCCAGGTGGAAAGCCGGGAGGAGGTGTCCGCCATCGCCCCCGGCATCTTCCGGGAAAGCAAGCAGGCGGACCGCGTCTATTTCGTGGAAAGCCTCGGCCTGACCGGTGACTCGGTGAGGAACGTGTTCGTGCGCTCCGAACAGCATGGCAGGCTGGGCATCATCGTGGCCCGGGAAGGGCGGCAGCTCACCGCGCCCAATCGCGACCGCTTCCTGGTCATGGAAGACGGCCGGCGCTATGAGGGCACCGCGGGCCGGCTCGACTACCGGATCATGCAGTTCGAGCGCTACCTGTTGCGGGTCGAGCCCTACGAGACGAAGCTGGTGGAACCGAGCATCAAGGCCATGCCCACCACCGTGCTGCTCCTGCATCCGACACCGGAGGGACACGGCGAGCTGCAGTGGCGCGCGGCCCTGCCCATCGGAGCCGTGCTGCTCGCGCTCCTGGCCATCCCCATGAGCTACGTGAACCCGCGCAGCGGGCGGTCGTTCCATCTGGTGGCGGCCATCTTCGTGTACATGATCTACAGCAACCTGCTGTCCGTGGCCCAGGCCTGGGTGGCCCAGGACCGGCTCTCGCCATGGGTGGGCCTGTGGAGCGTGCACCTGCTGATGGCGCTGGTGGTGACCTTCCTGTTTTACCGCCGGCTGACGCTTGCGCCCCTGTTTTTCCGCAAGCGGCCATGAAAACCCTCGACCGCTACCTGGCCCATGAGATTCTCGGCGGCACGCTGCTGGTGCTGTCGGCGCTGGTGGTCCTGTTCGCCTTCTTCGATCTGATCCACGAACTGTCGAACCTGGGCAAGGGCGGCTACGGACTGCTGCAGGTGGCGACCTACGTTCTGCTGACCGTTCCCGGGCACGTCTACGAGCTGTTTCCCATTGCCGTGCTGATCGGCACCCTCTACGCCCTGGCCCAGCTTGCCCACCATTCGGAA
>JBBINK010000064.1:4956-7849 GCA_037443925.1 Betaproteobacteria bacterium | reverse complement strand
GATGCGGGTGTCGGGCTTCTCCGCCCTGCGCATCGGCCTGTCCGGGCTGCGCATTGGACTGGTGTTCGTGCTGGTCAGCTTCGTGGTGGGCGAGTTCGTGGCACCCCACAGCGAGCGCATGGCCACCCAGTTGCGGACACGGGCGATGAGCACGGTGGTGGCCCAGGAATTCCGCTCCGGCCTGTGGATGAAGGATGGTTCGAGCTTCATCAACGTGCGCGAACTGTTGCCCGACTCGACGCTGATGGGGGTGAAGATCTACGAGTTCGACCCGGCGCACAACCTGCGCACCATCAGCTACGCCGCCGAGGGCAGGCATGTCCGCGACAACACCTGGCGTCTGAGCGAGGTGGAGCAGACCCATTTCGAGGGCTCCTCGGTGCGCGTGACGCACCTGCCCCAGGCCTACTGGACCTCGGTGCTCAACCCCGACATGCTGAGCGTGTTGCTGGTGGTGCCGGAGCAGATGTCGGCCTGGAACCTGTATTTCTACGTGCGCCACCTGCGGGAGAACAACCAGCGCACGGCGCGCTACGAAATCGCCCTGTGGAGCAAGTTCGTCTATCCCGTGGCCGTGCTGGTGATGCTGCTGTTGGCCGTGCCCTTCGCCCTGCACCAGCCCCGCGCGGGCAGCGTGGGGGGGCGGGTGTTCGGTGGCATCATGCTCGGGCTGTTCTTCCACCTGCTCAACCGGGTGTTTGCCAACCTTGGGCTGCTGCAGGACTGGCCGCCCTTCTTCGCCGCGGTGTTCCCCACCCTGTTCTTCCTGGGGCTGGCGATCGGCCTCACGGCCTGGATGGAACGTCGCTAGTCGCTGCGCACCAGCCGCGTGCCGGCCAGGCGGTCATGGAGGAACTGGCCCTCGCGGTCCCAAAGCGCCCACGCCAGCCCCAGGCCGAAACAGGCGATGCCCGCGACCGCCAGCAGCAGCCGGGCCACTGCCCGTGCCAGCGGAACCCGCCCACCCTCCACGGTCACCAGGCGCAGGCGCCAGGTCTTCATGGCCAGGGTCTGCCCGCCGTGCGTCCAGAACCACAGAAAGTAGGCGCCCGTCACCAGCGCCAGGTAAAGCTGGAAGAAGATCATGCCCCCCGGCGCCTGCGGGTTGCGGAACTGCAGGTAAATGAAGGCGGCGACGAACAGCAGCGCCAGGACCAGCAGCGATTCATAGACCATGCTGGCCAGGCGCCGGAGCAGGCCGGGTGGGGTGTTGCGACAATCTGCCGCGCTCTCTATCATGGGGACCAAGAAAGGGTGGTCTAAACGGGCCAGGCCCGCGGGCCGACAGCCCGCGACGGTAACGGCTGAAAGGGGGGAAGTCAATGCGCATCATCTCTCAGCTCATGCAGATCCCGGGTGTCATCGCGGCGGGGGAATACGCCTACCGGGGTGACCGCTACGCCTACGAGGGCAACATTTCATCCGAACATGCGCGCATGGCCTCGATCCTGTGCCGTGCCAACACCCTCAGCATGAACATGCAGACCGAGCTGTTCTCCTCCTTCGCCCCGGAGGATTGCGGCTGCAAGCCCCTGCAGGGGTGGATCGTGCGGGGACGGGACATCTCCGTGTGCGTGGTGGGCAACATCTTCTGCTTCTGCCAGAACACGCCGGGCCTGCTCAATGACGTCATGACCATCATGCGCGCCAAGGTGGGCGACATCGAGGAAAACCCGCTGGTCTACATGTATGCCAAGATCGGCGGCGACGTCCACGAAAAGCTCTACTGAGCCGCAGCCGCCGGCCGTTTGCCTTTTTCTGCCTCAACCCATCTGTTCAGGAGTCATCGATGAGCCTCGACCGTCTGATGCAAGTGCCTGGTGCCATGGCCGCCTTCCAGTACAGCGACAAGGGTGACCTGGTTGACCACCAGATCAAGGAAGGAACCGAGCTCACGCCCCAAGTGCTCGACCTCCTGGCCCATACCTGCGTGGCCAACCTGGCGGTGGCCACGCTGGAGGCCCGCGGCTGGGAGCAGCTCACGGGTCAGGCCGGCTTCGAACCCCTCCAGGGGTTCTCCCTGGTGGGGCTCGACTGGTCGGCGGTGGTGAACGGCAACTTTGGGGTGGTCGTGCGCAACCGCGATGCGGACTACGAGGCGGCTTTCGCCGCGCTGGCCGAGTTCAAGGCCTGAAGGGGGCGCCGATGCTGAAGCGGATGCTGGTGCTCGACGGGGTGATCGCCGTCTGCCGTTTCCAGGACGATGGCAGCATGGTGGAGGGGCTGGGCACGATTCCGGACGAGACCATCGCCAACCTGGCGCGTTTCGCCCACTGGTACCGACGCATGATTTCGGGCAACACCGACGTGTTTTCCCTGTTCTCCCAGATGAACGGCTGGACCCCGGCGCGGGGCTGGATCGTGCGGGGCGACCGCCTCAGCGTGTGCAGCGTGGGCAACGTGGTGGCCATGCTGGAGAACCGGGATGCGTCGGTCAACGAGGTGATGCGGGCCCTGGAGGAAGCCGCCCACGAGTGAGGCCTTCGCGCCTCACTCCTCACCGCCCACCACGTAGGGCTGGGATTCCTCCCGTTCCGGCTGGGCGAGTTTCTGCGCCTGGTACTGCTGCCACTTCTGCTTCACCTCCCGGTGCTTTTCCGGCGGCAGCTGCTTGAGCTTCCGGTAGCGTTCCCGCGCCAGCTCCCGCTGCTGGGGCGACAGGCGCGCCCATTCGGTCAGGCGTTCCCGCACCCGCTGCTGTTCCACCGGGGTCATTTTCGGGTACTTGTCGGCCACCACGAGCAGACGCTTGCGCTGGCGGTCCGGCATCTGGTTCCACTGGGGGGCCAGGGGCGCGAGCACCTGGCGCTGCGCCGGCGACAGCTGATGCCAGGCCGGGGCGGGCTTCTCCTTGGGGGCGACCGCGGCTGCTGGCTGGGGCGGGGCGGATGGG
>JBBINK010000064.1:0-4939 GCA_037443925.1 Betaproteobacteria bacterium | reverse complement strand
GGCCGACCAGCCCGCCAGCGCGATCACTGCTGCGAGGACCGTTCGAGCCATGCGTGGAATCCGTGGTCCAGATAGGCGTCCAGGGGCAGGTCGTCGGCCAGGAGCGCGGAATCCACGTCTTCTTCCTGCTGCATCAGGCTTTGCTGCCAGTAGAGGCCGGCCCCCAGGAGGGCGAGCAGCATCATCAGGGGCAGCCAGCGCCGCAGCCCGGAGCCCCTGCCGCCCGAACTGCGGGCCGCGCCCGCCCACTGCCAGGCAGGGGCGTGGGCATGTTCCTGTTCCAGGCTGGCGAGCGCCCTGTGGCGGGCGGCCTCCAGCGCCGTGAACACCTCACGGCTGAGCCGCTGGGCGCCAAAGTTCAGGTGTTCGCGGATCTTGCGACCCAGTTCAGTCTCGTTCATAGCTCGATTCCTTTCGCCTTCAAGGCCTCGGCCAGGGCGTGGGCGGCCCGCGAGCAGTGGGTCTTCACGCTGCCCTCGGAGCAGCCCATCACCTTCGCGGTTTCCGCCACGTCCAATCCTTCCCAGTAACGCAGCAGGAAGGCCTGACGTTGACGAAACGGTAATGTTTGCAGAGCCTTCTCAATCAAACCAATGGTTTGCATGCGTTCCACCGCCGCCGCCGGGTTGCCGGCGCCGCTGCCGGAAGCGGCCGGCTCCGCCGGTTCCAGCGTGTCCAGGGGGTCCGGATCGTCCTCCTCGTCCCCGCGGGAGGACAGCCCCGAGAACAGCGTGACCCACAGGTTGCGCACCTTCTGCCGCCGGTAATGATCGCGGATGGCGTTCTGCAGGATGCGCTGGAAAAGCAGCGGCAGTTCCTCCGCTGCCTTATCGGAATAGCGGCTCACCAGCTTGAGCATGGCGTCCTGGACCACGTCCAGGGCCACGTGGTCGTCCCCCACGGCGAAATAGGCCTGTTTGAAGGCGCGCCGTTCCACGGATTTGAGGAACTCGGACAGTTCGTGCTGGGTGGCCAGGGGGTGCCTCGTTCGGGGCGGAATCGCAAAACGGCGCCATGTTAGCAAATCTGCCGCCCCGCGCCAGGGGATGGATGCCCCATGGTGGCCGTTCGGGGCGCGCTAAGCTTCCAGAAACGCGGTGTTTTTGCAAGACGGCCTCTTGACCGCGAAGCGCCCAAACGCTACTGTTTCACGTTCTTTTTCCATTTTTTGCATTCGCGTTTTCCCATTCGCGCGAGCAATTCGGGGCACTCATAACATGGAGCTCAGGGGCATGGAGCTGACCGGCGCCGAGATCGTCGTGCGCTGCCTGCAGGAGGAGGGCGTGGAATACGTCTTCGGTTATCCAGGCGGCGCGGTGCTGTTCATCTACGACGAAATCTTCAAGCAAAACAAGATCAAGCACGTCCTGGTGCGCCATGAGCAGGCAGCGGTCCATGCCGCGGACGGCTATGCCCGCGCTTCGGGCAAGGTGGGCGTGGCCCTGGTCACCAGTGGGCCCGGCGCCACCAATGCCGTGACGGGCATTGCCACGGCCTACATGGACTCGATCCCCCTGGTGGTGATCAGCGGCCAGGTGCCCACGGCGGCCATCGGCATGGACGCCTTCCAGGAAGTGGACATGGTGGGCATCACCCGGCCCTGCGTGAAACACAACTTCCTGGTCAAGGACGTGCGCGATCTCGCGCCGACGCTCAAGAAAGCCTTCCACATCGCGGCCACCGGACGGCCCGGACCGGTGGTGGTGGACGTGCCCAAGGACGTCACCATCCACAAGACCGCGTTCGACTACCCGAAGAAAATCGCCCTGCGCTCCTACAATCCGGTGACCAAGGGGCATCCCATGCAGATCAAGAAGGCGGTGCAGCTTCTGCTGTCCGCCAAGCGTCCCTACGTCTATTTCGGCGGGGGCGTGATCCTGGGCAATGCCGCGGACCGGCTCACCAAGCTGGTGAAGACGCTCGGGGTGCCCTGCACCGGCACCCTCATGGGGCTGGGCGGCTTCCCCGAGACCGACCCCCAGTTCCTGGGCATGCTGGGCATGCACGGCACCTACGAAGCCAACATGGCCATGCAGCATTGCGACGTGCTGCTCGCCGTGGGGGCGCGTTTCGACGACCGCGTGATCGGCAACCCGGAACACTTCTACCAGGAGAAGCGCCAGATCATCCACATCGACATCGATCCGTCGTCCATCTCCAAGCGGGTGCGCGTGGACGTGCCCATCGTGGGCGACGTGGGCAACGTGCTGGACGAGATCCTGAAGCTGGTGCAGACCTCGCGGGAAAGGATCGACGCCGCCGCGCTCAAGACCTGGTGGACCCAGATCGAGCTGTGGCGGGCCAAGAACTGCCTGAAGTACGACCGTGCCGCCAAGATCATCAAGCCCCAGTTCGTGATCGAGAAGCTGTGGGAGGTGACCAAGGGCGATGCCTACGTCACCTCCGACGTGGGCCAGCACCAGATGTGGACGGCGCAGTACTACCGCTTCGACAAGCCGCGCCGCTGGATCAACTCCGGGGGGCTCGGGACCATGGGCTTCGGCCTGCCCGCGGCCATGGGGGTCAAGCTGGCCTTTCCCAAGGCCACGGTGGCCTGCGTCACGGGTGAGGCGAGCATCCAGATGAACATCCAGGAGCTGTCCACCTGCAAGCAGTATCACCTGCCGATCAAGATCATCAATCTGAACAACCGCTACATGGGCATGGTGCGCCAGTGGCAGCAGTTCTTCCATGGCAACCGCTATTCCGAGTCCTACATGGATGCGCTGCCGGACTTCGTCAAGCTCGCGGAGGCCTACGGCCACGTGGGCATGCGCATCGACAAGCCCTCGGACGTCGAAGGCGCCCTGAAGGAAGCCTTCAAGCTGAAGGATCAGCTGGTGTTCCTCGATTTCCTCACCGACCAGACCGAGAACGTCTATCCCATGGTGCCGGGCGGCAAGGGGCTGTCCGAGATGATCCTGGCCGAAGACTTGTGAAGAGCGACCATGCGCCACATCATTTCCATCCTCATCGAGAACGAATCCGGGGCCCTGTCTCGGGTGGCCGGCCTGTTTTCCGCACGCGGCTACAACATCGAGTCACTGACCGTGGCGCCCACGGAGGATGCCTCGCTGTCGCGCATGACCATCGTCACCAGCGGCTCCGAGGAGGTGATCGAGCAGATCATCAAGCAGCTCAACAAGCTGATCGACGTGATCAAGGTGCTGGATCTCAACGAAGCGGCCTATATCGAGCGTGAGCTGATGCTGGTGAAGGTGAAGGCCGAAGGCGAGGGCCGCGAAGAAATGAAACGCATGTCCGACATCTTCCGGGGGCGTATCATCGACGTGGCCGACAACACCTACACCATCGAGCTCACGGGCAATGGCGGCAAGCTCGACGCCTTCCTCGAGGCCCTGGATCCGGCCCTCATCCTGGAAACGGTGCGGACTGGTGCCTGCGGCATCGGGCGGGGAGCACGGGTGCTCAAGGTTTAATTTCGCCACGGGGAAACGGGGAGTGCCGGGCAGTGCGAGGGTTCTCCGGGCCTCTGTGTCGGTCGGATTGATTGTTAAAAGGAAAACGCGATGAAAGTGTATTACGACAAGGACGCCGACCTCTCCATCATCCGGAAGAAGAAGGTCGCGATCATCGGCTACGGCTCCCAGGGCCACGCCCACGCCCTGAACCTCCAGGATTCCGGGGTCAAGGTGACGGTGGGCCTGCGCAAGGGTGGCGGCTCCTGGGACAAGGCCAAGAAGGCCGGCCTCAACGTCAAGGAGGTGGGCGCCGCGGTGAAGGATGCCGACGTGGTGATGGTGCTGGTGCCGGACGAGCAGCAGCCCATGCTGTACGCCCAGGAAATCGAGCCGAACATCAAGAAGGGTGCGGCGCTGGCCTTCGCCCACGGCTTCAACATCCATTACGGCCAGATCACGCCGCGGGCCGACCTCGACGTGATCATGATCGCGCCCAAGGGCCCCGGTCATCTGGTGCGTTCCACCTACACCCAGGGGGGCGGCGTGCCGTCGCTGATCGCCGTGCATCAGGACGTGTCGAAGAAGGCGCGTGACATCGCCCTCTCCTATGCCGCGGCCAACGGGGGCACGCGCGGTGGCGTGATCGAAACCACCTTCCGCGAGGAGACCGAGACCGACCTGTTCGGCGAGCAGGCGGTGCTGTGTGGTGGCGCGGTGGAGCTCGTGAAGGCCGGCTTCGAGACCCTGGTGGAGGCGGGCTATGCGCCGGAGATGGCCTACTTCGAATGCCTGCACGAACTCAAGCTGATCGTGGACCTCATGTACGAGGGCGGCATCGCCAACATGAACTACTCCATCTCCAACAATGCGGAGTATGGCGAGTACGTGACCGGCCCGAAAGTGATCAACGAGCAGTCGCGGCAAGCCATGCGCGAGGCGCTGGCCAACATCCAGAACGGCAGCTACGCCAAGCAGTTCATCCTGGAAGGCCGCATGGGGTATCCCGAAATGACCGCGCGGCGCCGCCTCAACGCCGAGCACCCGATCGAGGTGGTGGGCGCCAAGCTGCGGGCCATGATGCCCTGGATCTCGAAGAACAAGCTGGTGGACACCTCGAAGAACTGAGGAAGAGGGCGGCGACCGGCCCATGGCGCGCCGGTGCCGCCTGCCTCGTGGCATGAACTATCCCCATCCCCTCATCGCCCGCGAGGGTTGGCCGTTTCTGGCCGCCTCCCTGTTCGTCACCGTGGCGGTGCACCTGGCGGCCGGCAAATGGGCGGCTTTCCCCCTTTGGCTGTGGACGGTGTTCGTCCTGCAGTTTTTCCGCGATCCGCCGCGTCTGCCCGCGAGCACCGATGCGGACGCGGTGCTGTCGCCCGCCGACGGTCGGGTGATCGTGGTGGAACCGGCCACCGATCCCTACCGCCAGGCCGCCGCCCTCAAGATCAGCGTGTTCATGAACGTGTTCAACGCCCATTCCCAGCGCAGCCCCGTGGCGGGCGTGGTGGACGAGGTCC
>JBBINK010000063.1:0-11767 GCA_037443925.1 Betaproteobacteria bacterium | reverse complement strand
GCGTAGGTGAGCAGGGATGGCACCAATGTCAATGTGAGCAGGGTTGCACCGAGAAGCGCGAAACTGAGGGTGAATGCCATGGGGGAAAAGATCTTTCCCTCCACTCGCTGGAAGGTGAATATCGGCAGGAAGGCGAGAATGATGATGGCTTTGGAAAACAGGATGGGATGGCCAAGGGTCACCGCTGTCTGTTTGAGCGTGTGCAGCCGCCAACCGTAGCGTTCCCCTTCCCCAGCCGGCATGAGATGAGCCGCCGCAAGGCGAACCATGAGCGCCTCCACCAGCACCACGGCGCTGTCGATGATGACGCCGAAATCCACCGCACCAAGGGAAATCAAATTCGCCGACATGCCTCTAGCATCCATGATGACGAAAGCGAACAACAACGCCAGTGGGATGACAGACGCAACGATTAGTGCGGCGCGCCAGTTACGAAGGAAGACAATGAGGATCACCAGTACCAGAGTCGCGCCCATGACCAGATTCTCGCTCACCGTGTGCACGGTATGCCGGATGAGGTCAGTGCGGTCGTAGAAGGGCGTGATGCGGACACCTGGCGGCAAGGTCCGATTCAGCTCGGCAACCTTCTGGTTCAGAGCTTCAATCACCTTGGCTGGGTTCTGCCCTTTAGTCATGTCAACGATGCCCTCGACCACATCGTCGCGCTGGTTGAGGGCGACGATACCGGATCGGGTGCGCTCGCCCACTACGACCTGCGCCACATCGCTGACAAACACCGGTGCGCCATTGCTCGATGCCACGACCACGCGGCCAATGTCATCGGGTGTATTGAAGATGCCGATCGCTCGGATCACCAAGGCCTCATCGCCGCGTTTTAGCAAGCCGCCGCCCGTGTTACCGCTGCTATTCGCCAACGCCTGGCTGACCTGATCGATGCTCAAGTTGAATTTGCGCAGCAAATAGGGATTCAGACGGACTTGATATTCCTTGATCGCGCCGCCAAAGCTCACCACATCGGCCACGCGTGGTACCTGACGTAACGCCGGCCGTATGGTCCAGTCCTGGATTGCCCGGATTTCGGACAGCGGCATATCCGGGGGTGCATCCACCACATAGCGGTAGATCTCACCCACTGCATTGGTCAGGGGTGCCAGGGTTGGCTGGACGTTTGGCGGAAGGGTCACACTCTGCAGCTTTTCCAACACTTGGGCGCGAGCGAAGTAGTCATCGGTATGTTCCGAAAAGGTCAGGGTGACCACAGACAATCCGGTCATGGACACCGAGCGTAGCCGCACGAGATGGGGTACCCCGCTCATCTCCTTTTCGATGGGCAGGGTGACGCTGCGTTCGACCTCCTCCGGGCCTTGCCCTGGCACTTGGGTGACGACCTGCACGTGCACGTCCTCAACGTCTGGAAATGCTTCGATGGGCAAATTCCCAATGGCGCGCCATCCGAGGACGACGAGGGCGACCGCGGCGAGGAGAACGAACATCCGTTGCTGCAGGGCAAACGAAATCAGGCGTTCGAGCATGCTCAACCACTCGAAAGTTCGGAGTTGAGCAGCAGGGCACCGCTAGTGACGATGCGCTCGCCAGCCTTCAGGCCCGTATTGACGATGCTGTAGTCGCGGTAATGAGCGGAGATCCCAACGCGTCGCTTCTCCAGGACACCGGGGCTGGTTTCCACGAAAACGAAGTAGTACAAGCCGGTCATCACCAGCGCGCTATTGGGCACCTTCAGCACCCTGTGCGGACTATCCGTGATCAGCGTAGCGCGCGCAAACATTTCCGGCTTCAGCCGCCCACTCGGATTGGGGAGTTCGCAGCGAACCTGGATCCGCCGCGTGGTTGCATCCAAGGCCGCCCCAATCGAGGCGACACGCGCCGAAAAAGTCTCTCCGGGGAAGGCATCCGCTTCAATCTCCACCCGCTGGCCGACATGCACCTGGCTCAAGTACCGCTCTGGCAGATCGATCATCGCCCACAGATGGAATGGATCGGTCACCACGAATTGAGGGCCAGGTGTATCTGGGCGGATCTCCGCGCCGGGGTTGATCTGTCGTTCGGCGACAAGGCCGGCGATGGGACTGCGCAATGTGAAGATCTCGCCGGCGTTTGTGTCATCCGTCATCCCATGGGAGAAATTGCGCAGTCGAAGCCGCGTTCTCTCTGTTTCCGCTCGCGCCTGTGCCAGATCGGCGTGAGCCAATTCCAGATCCTTGCGCGCCAACACCTGGCCTTCGAACAATATCCTCGCGCGTTCGTAGGCGGACTGTTTCTGCCGCAAATCCGCGTCGGCCTTGGCGGCATCGGCCACCGCACTTCCGTAATCGGGGGAGTCCAGCAACGCCAGTGGCTGTCCGCGCGTCACCTTGTCCCCAGGCTGTGCAGCAATCTTGATGACGCGCCCGGCCACCGGGGAACTGACACGTGCCGTCCTGTCCTCGTCGTAGGCGATGCGCGCCGGAAGCGGTTCCGATGCGGGCTCTGCCACTTCCACCACCGGTTCGATGCGTAGGTAGGCAAGCTGTGGAGCATCCGATGGGAAATGCAACACGTTCGGAACGCTCGAATGCGTTTCAGCGGGCACCGGCCGGTGCGCATGCACCTTGCGGCCCTGCAACCAGACGTAGGTCGCGCCCAAGGCGGCTACCAGTACGACAGCTGTAATGCTCTTAGTGGACCGCGTGATCTTCATCTTCCACGTATTCCATCACGGCGCTCTCCCATGCGGCAGCGGCCTTCGCATAATCAGCCTGCGCCACCTCTGCATCGAGTAGCGTCGATTTCAGAGTGCGGCGCGCATCCAACAAATCCATGACACCCACGGCACCATGGCGGTAGGCGAATTCCGCGGCATCGGCGGCCTTGCGTGCGAGCGCCAGGATATCCCCGCGGTAACGTAACGCGCGTTCTCGTGCCGCTTCCAACACGGCACGTGCCTGCGTGATTTCGGTATAGGCTTGCGCCTTGAGGCGCTCATAGTCATCCTCGGCTGCCGACCGGTCCACCTCGGCACGCCGAATCTCCCCTTCGTAGTAGGAGCCGGTGAACAACGGAATGCTGATCCCAACGCCATACATGTTTCGTCCAGTTGGGGGGAAGTGTTCATACTGGAGGCCGACGGTCACATCCCGTGTGCGCAGGGCACGTGCCAAATCACGCTTCTTTTCCGCCATGGACAAACGTGCGCGTGCGGCCACCACGTCGGCGCGCCTGGCTACGAGTTCAGCGATGGGGGCGGCAGAGGGGACCGTCCGTGGCGTAGGCCAGCTATCCGCGGCCGTCAACTGGGCTGCCGATGCCTCGACACCCATCAAATAAGCCAGAGTGGACTGAGCGCGGAGCAGATCAGCCTCTCCCTGGCGCACATCGTCTTCTGCGCGAAGGGCATCCACGCGAATGCGCGCCACATCGGTGGGAGAAACGTCCCCCGCCTGCAGCCGCTTTTCGGCCGCCTCCAGTGTGCCGCGGTAAAGCGCGGCATTGTCGCGCAGGATCGCGACGCGGCGTTGCGCTAGCAACAGATCGAAATAGGCGGTGGCGACGATGCCGCGGATCCGGCGCTCCGCATCCGCCAAATCGGCCCGGCTGGCTGCAATGCCGTGGCCTGCAGCAGCGATGCGTAGAGCCCGCTTGTCGCCCCGCTCGAACAATTGGTCGATACGCACGGTCGTATCGACCATCTTGTCCCAAGGGTTGCCAGGGCCAATACCGGTATGGGGGTTGATTGACGTGGTGTTGAGGGAAACCGTGGCATTTGGGCGCTCGGCAGCAGTCATGGCATCCGCAGAGGCGGCCTCCACAGCCTTTCGCGCGGCTGACAGCTCGCGGTTTTTTGCCGCCGCGAGCGCCATTGCCTGCGCGAGCGATATCTCCTTCAGGGAATTACTGGTGCTTACAGGATCGTCTGCCGAGGCCGCACCCGCAACAACCAAGGAGCTCCATATCAGAAAGTGAACCACTTTTTTCACCGACATGCCCAATACGCTAAACTCGTGATGCCGACTATTCGCGGGGTGCGCCAGAATAGCGGCGGTTGCTTACACGGAACTTACATCGGGGTTTGAACTTGAGAATACTCATCACCGAGGATGACGCCGTGCTTGGTGACGGGCTGCAACAATCGTTGCGGCAAACCGGTTACGCCGTCGATCTGGCCAGGACCGGGAGCGAAGCGGACAGCGCCCTCCGGCACGCGGTCTATGACCTGGTGATTCTTGATATTGGCCTGCCCAACCTGGACGGATTCGAGGTGTTGCGCCGGCTGCGCGGCCGCGGTGCCGCGGTTCCGGTGTTGATTCTGACGGCGCGTGACGCCATCGAAGACCGGGTCAGGGGGCTCGATCTGGGTGCCGATGACTATCTCACCAAACCGTTTGCCTTACAGGAACTCGAGGCCCGTGTGCGGGCCCTGTTGCGCCGCGGACAGAATGCATCCTCTGCCGTCATTCCGTACGGTCCGCTCCGCTACGACTCGGCCGCCAGACGAGTCATGGTGGGCGAGACCCTGATAGAGCTGTCGGCAAGAGAACTGGCGGTATTGGAAAGCCTGCTCCTGAGCACCGGCAAAGTCGTGAGCAAGGAGCAGTTGGTGGAGAAACTGTGTGATTGGGGCGAGCAGGTGGGAACCAACGCGATTGAAGTGTATGTACACCGATTACGCAAAAAGCTCGAGCCCGCCGGGGTGGAAATCAGGACCATCCGGGGACTGGGCTATTTGATGGAAAAGCCTCGTGATCCCTAGAACGGCATCACTGCGCGGGCAGTTGCTTTGGTGGTTACTGCTGCCCTTGTCCATTCTGCTCTCGTTGGCGGGGTTGTTTGTCTATTCACAGGCCATCAAACTCACCACCCTCGCCTACGATCGGGCATTGTTTGATTCGACCCAGGCGCTGTCGCGCCAGGTGCGATTCCGTGATGGGCAGGTATACGTCGATCTGCCGGCAGAGGCGCGTGCGATTCTGCGCTACGATGAGCATGACAAGATCTATTTCCAGGTGAAGGATGCCCACGGCACGGTCATCGCCGGCGATCGCAATATTCCCGATCCGCCTCACGACCCGCGTAGCCTAGAACAACCCATCTTCTACGATGCGAATCTGGATGGCCGCAGTGTACGTGTGGCGGCCATGTTTCTTGCGCCGCCGGACGATGCCGCATCGGGGAACGTGCTCATCCAGGTTGCAGAGACGCTGGTCAAGCGTGATTCCATCGCCCGCGATGCCCTCCTGGGCATCGTGATGATGCAGTTTGGCATCCTTACATTTGCCGCACTGCTCGTGTGGCTGGGTGTACGACAGGGCCTTGCACCGTTGGATGCGCTTCGGGTGGAAATTGCCAGCCGTTCCCACGTAGATCTGAGCCCGGTACCCGAGAGCGATGCGCCGATCGAGGTGAGACCCCTGCTGCACTCGATCAACGACCTTCTGCTGCGCTTGAAGACCAACATTGACGCACAGCAGCGTTTCATTGCGGACGCCGCGCATCAGTTGCGCACGCCGCTGGCTGGCATCAAGACCCAGGCCGAGTTTGCGCTACGCCAATCCGCGCCGGACCAGATTCGGCATGCCCTACGCCAGCTATCAGTAAGCGTGGAGCGTGCTAGCCGACTCGCCAATCAGCTTTTGGTTCTCGCGCGCGCCGAGCCGGGCGCTCTTTCCGAGCAGCACTTTCGCCGAGTGGATCTCACCGAACTGACCAAACAGGTGACTACGGATTGGGTACCTGAAGCGCTCAACAAACGGATCGACCTGGGTTATGAAGGGACCGACCAGGAAGTCATGGTGCGCGGCGATCTTCTGCTGTTGCGCGAGATGATCAATAACCTGCTCGACAACGCCATCCGTTATTGCCAGGAAGGTGCTCAGGTCACCACGCGTGTCATCTGCAAAGGGCAGCCCACGCTGGTGGTCGAGGACAATGGCCCTGGGATTCCGGTCGAAGAGCGGGAAAGGGTTTTTCAACGCTTTTATCGTGTCGTGGCCAGTGATGTCGGTGGAAGCGGGCTTGGGCTCGCCATCGTTGGCGACGCGGCCAAGGTTCACGGCGCGAGCGTGCGGCTGGAAAGCCTGGATGGGGTTCGTGGCACGCGCGTCACCATCCTGTTTCCGCGTATCTGAACGACAGCCCGCCCCTGTGGTGGCGTCGGCGACGCCGAGGGAATTGTGGTCTGCGCGCGCAGCCGGAGATACTTCCCCCATGGGTCCAGCAGCGATTGACTTCAGCGGCCGCGCTGAGCATGTCTGTCACCATGGTACGCATTCTTAGCCCAGAGTCCCGCGAAACCGGGCCAGCATGTGCCTGGAAGAATCGGGTCTCGGCTGTGTGTTCGATGGCGGCTGTGCCTCTCCAAGCCCCCGCAAGGGGGCTTTTTCATGGACATTGCCCGCGTGGCCCCCGGGCCTGGCGCGGGCCCTTGGGCGACGGGAGCGGGTTCGCAACCCATATCGTTTCGCAATGCACGGATGCGAGAAGACCAACACGGCGTTATGGTCATTCCACCCCACCCACCTGCGCCCAACCTCGCTCCGGAGCCTGGGCGTTCTCGTCAGCTGCGCGCGGTTTTGCCCGTTGCGGCCTTTCCCTGCCAAGGCCTTAGGCATCCCTGGCGGCAAGGCCAGCCCATGGGCATGGATCCACGGAAGTTTATGCAGACGATAACGAAATAAGATTGGAATTTATGGTTTTGCGTCTCTAGCATTGAGTGGCGCCGTGGTGGCCGCGAGGCGTGCGGCGCCACGCAACCGATTGTTCAGGGGACGCAGACCAGGTGGACAAGCTCAGCATCCTGATTCCGGCCATGCCGTTGCTGTCGGCCTTGGCGATCACGCTGCCGGGCCTCGGCGCGCGCCGCCGGGCGGCGCGCCTGAGCGTGGGCTTCAGCGTGCTGACCCTGCTCATCGCCGCCGCCGCGCTGGTCCTCTACCTGTATCGTCCGGAGCCCCGGTGGCTGGCCCCGGACACGGGCTGGGCGGCCCTCTATGTCGATCCCCTGTCCCTGCTGATGTCCGTGGTCGTCGCCGGCATCAGCCTGGTGGTGCACGTCTATTCCGTGCGCTACATGGCCGAGGAGCCGGGCTACGCGCGCTTTTTCCTGCTCCTCGATCTGATGACCTTCGCCATCCTGCTCATGGTGGCGGCGGGCGATCTCGTCACCCTGCTGGTGGCCTGGCATCTCGTCGGGGTGGTGCTGTATTTCCTGCTCGGGCATGACGGACGACGCCCCGCCGCCCAGCGCTATGCCTTCTGGTCCTTTTTCACCTACCGGCTGGGCGATCTGCCCCTGATCCTGGCGGCGATCCTGCTGTACCAGGCCTATGGCACGACCGCGCTGCCGGCGCTGTTCCAGGAGATCATGGCCGCGCCCGCGGCGCACGCGGTGCTGGGCGTTCCCCTGCCGACGGTGGTGGCCCTGCTGGTCGCGCTCGCGGCCTTTGCGCGCTCGGCGCAGTTCCCGCTGCACACCTGGCTGCCCTACACCATGGAGGGGCCGACCCCGGTTTCGGCCCTGATGCACGCCGGCATCGTCAATGCCGGGGGCTTCATCATCAACCGCTTCGCGCCGGTGTTCGTGCACGCGGGTGAGGTGCTGCATCTGGTGTTCGTGGTGGGGCTCGTCACCGCCATTCTCGGCTCGGTGCTGATGCTGATGCAGAATGACATCAAGAAATCCCTCGGCTACTCCACCATGGGGCAGATGGGCTTCATGTTCGTGGAAACCGGCGTGGGGGCGTTCTCCCTGGCGATCTACCACCTGATCGCCCACGGCCTGTTCAAGGGCACCCTGTTCCTCGGCGCGGGCAGCGTCATCGGCAACGCGCGCAAGCATGACGGCGTGCCGCCGGACGAGGTGTACACCTTCGTGGTCGAGCGCAGGCCGGTCGCCTATCGCCTGCCCTGGGTGGTGGCAGCGGCGATCACGGTCGTGGTGCCGCTGGTGATCCTCGGCCTGTCCCACTGGGTGGTGGACAGCGATTTCGTCGGCCGCCAGGGGGCCATCATCCTGTTGTTCTTCGGCTGGGTCACGGCCGCGCAGCTTTTGTTCGTGACCTACCGCCTGCGCGCCCTGAGCCCCTGGCGGCTGATGGCCATGATCATCCTGTCGCTGGTGATCGTGGTGGCCGGCTACACCTGGATCGGCCACGCCTTCGATGTCTTCCTCTATCCGGATCGCGCCTTCGGCGACCGCATCTACGCCGCGGCCAGCATCCCCCTCGGCACCTTCGAGGTTCTGGTGGGCCTGCTCACCGTGGCGGTGGTGGCGGGCTGGCTCGCCACCTACTACACCAACGCCAACGGCGGCCGGCGCGGCGGCGCGGCCTCGGGGCTGCGCCTGGCGCTCTACTCCCTGCTTTCGCGCGAGTTCTACGTGGCCGACCTCTACGCCTGGCTGGCCCAGGGCGTGCTCAGGCTGTCGCAGCGGCTCAACGTCTGGTTCCGCTGGGTGTGACATGACGCTCCTGTTGGCCGCCGCCCTGTTCCTGCCCCTGTTCCCCTTAAGCGTGGGGCTCAACGCCGTGCTGCTGCGCGTGCGCCATCCCCTGGCGCGGAGCGCCATCCTGCTGGCATGGCCCCAGGTGGGCGTGTCCCTCCTGTCGAGCGCCGGCCAGCCCATCCCCCCGTGGTTCATCGCGTGGGCGCTGGCCAGCGCCGCCGTCTATGCGCTGCGCCTGCTGACGGTGCGGGACCTCGCGCTGTGGGCCGCTTTTCTCGCCAGCTCCGCCCTGCCCCTGACCTGGATCCTGGCCGACGCGGGCGCGCCCGCGCTGCGGCTGGCCGCCCTGGGATTCAGCCTGCCGGCGGCCTTGCTCGCCCTGCTCGGCGGCCCCCTGACCGCCCGCTTCGGCGCGGCCTACGCCGGCCTGCACGACGGCCTGGCGCTGCACCTGCCGCGGCTGGCGGGCGTGCTGGTGGTGACGACCCTGGCCGCCATCGCCACGCCGCCTTTCCCCGGCTTCTTCCTCATGCTCGACCTCATGGGCAGGCTGGCGACCACCGCCATGCCCGTCGTGCTGGCGGTCTGGCTGACCTGGGGCTGGGCGGCCACCCGGCTGTTGCAGGGCTTCGTGTTCGGTCCGGGCCGTGGCGGCGCGTCCACCGCCGATGATCTCGGCGCCGGGTCGGCCTGGGCCTACGCCGCCACACTCGCCGTCTTTGCCCTCGTGGGCTTCGATCTGATGGGAGGAGGACGATGAGCCTGCCACTGGGCCAACAGCTGCGCATCCGCGCCATGGTTTATCTGGCCGGCGAGGCGATTCCCAACTTCTGGCCCATGCGCACCTTCATCCACCACAATCCCCTGCACGGCCTGGAGCATCTGCCCTTCGAGCAGGCGGCCGCGGCCGGCGAGCGTCTGTTCAAGGCGCGGGCCTGGCTGCCCCGCGCCACCTACCAGCGCTATCTCGAAGCGGGCAAGGTGGATGTCCCGACCCTGGCGAGCGAACTCGCACGCTTCCTCGCCGGTGAGCCTCCCCTGGCCGGCCTCGATCTGATGCGGCTGATGCTGACCGCGCTCACCCGCATGCCCCAGCCGCTGGGCGGCCTGCCGAGCCTGGCGGACGCCGGGGACGTCCACGCCGTGCTTGCCAATGCGCCCCTACCGGCGCGGGACATCGATCCCGGCCAGCTCGCGGCGCGCGTGCGCGCGGACCTGCCGCCGGGCAAGCCGCTGCATGCGAAGGTGGACCAGCTCTTCGGCACCGAGATCGGCCTCACCCTGAACGAGCTGGTGATCAAGAGCTGTCTCGACTTCTTCGACGAAGGCCAGTCGGTCTGGCAGCTGCCCGGACGGGAGCAGGGCCTGTTCGCGGCCTGGAGCGCCATCGCGCGGCGCAACCTGCGGCTGTTCATCCGCGGCCTGCACATCAAGCAGATCCTGGCCGCCGACGACACGCCGGAGGGCGTGATCCGCCATGTGATGACGGTGCTGGGCGTGCCCGAGGATGACTGGCTCGACACCTTCACCTGCGAGCTGACCCAGCTGCACGGCTGGGCCGGCTTCATCCGCTGGCGCGCCGGCGCCAAGCAGTACTACTGGAGCCAGCGCTATCCGGCGGATCTGGTGGACTACCTCGCCATCCGGCTGGTGCTTGGCCTCGCCCTGCTGCGCGAGCATGGGCAACGCAAGGGGCTGCCGGCCACCACGGAGGCGCTGGAGCGGTTCATCGCCGACCATCCGCAGGAAGCCTATCTGCGGCGCGAGTTCTACGGTGGCGAGGTGCTGCCGGAGCTCGCCCACGCGGTCGAGGACGCCCTGCTCAGCCGGGCCCCGGCACGCATCGCGCGCCTGCTGCCGCGCTATCTCGAAGGCAAGCGCGCCTGGGAGGCGCGCCGAATCGCGGCGTGGCTGCAGGCGCTGGCCGAGCGCGCCGGCATGGCCGATGCGCTGCGCCCGCTGGGGCCCCCGGAGCTGGATCGTCTGCTGTCGCTGCTTGCCCGCCTGGAGCAGGCCGAGGGCCCGATGTGGCTGGCGGCCCAGGAAGCGCATTTCCTGCAGCGGCTCATCGACGGGCTGGATGTAGCGCCGCCCCCGGCGCGCAGCAAGCGCCCCTTCGCGCAGTTCCTGTTCTGCATCGACGTGCGTTCCGAGCGCATGCGCCGCCACCTGGAGCGGGTGGGGGACCACCAGACCTTCGGCATCGCCGGCTTCTTCGGCGTGCCGGTGAGCTTCATCGGGCTCGACAAGGGCAGCGAGACCCATCTGTGTCCCGTGGTGGTCACCCCGAAGAACCTGGTGCTGGAACTCGACATCGCCCGCAACGCCGACCACGAGGCCTTCGTCTCGGTGCTGGAACACGCCCTGCATGAGCTCAAGGCCTCCGTGCTGTCGCCCTTCGTCACCGTCGAGGCCATCGGCCTGCTGTTCGGCTTCGACCTGTTCGGCAAGACGCTCGCCCCGCTCGCCTACAACCGCTGGCGCAGCCGCCTGCACCGGGAACGGGCCGACAGCCGCCTGTTGCTGGACAAGCTCACGCGCGAACAGGCCGACTCCATCATCCGCGCGCTGCAGCGGGCGATGATCGTGAAGGCCATCGGCCGCGAACTCAACATCCCGCGCGAGGCCGTCACCGACGAGATGGTCCGCGAGCTGCGCGAGACCGCGCTGGGCCATCGCCAGGGGCCCACCGACTTCGCGCGCCGCTTCGGGCTGGACGCGGCGGCCGAGCAGTCGTTCATCGACAGGCTGCAGCGCGTCTATCGCATCAACCGCGGATATGCCCAGATCCAGCTGGAGCGCCTGGGACGCATCGGCTTCACCCTCGACGAACAGGTGCATTTCGTCGGCCAGGCGCTGCGTGCCATTGGGCTGACCCAGGGATTCTCGCGCTTCGTGCTGCTGGTCGGCCATGGCAGCACCTCGGAGAACAATCCTTACGAATCGGCCCTCGACTGCGGCGCCTGCGGCGGCAACCACGGCATCATCAATGCCCGCGTGCTGGCGCAGATGGCCAACAAGCCGGCGGTGCGCGAGCGGCTGCGCGCCCAGGGCATCCTCATCGCCGACGACACCTGGTTCGTGCCCGCGTTCCACAACACCACCACCGACGAGCTGCGCCTGCACGATCTCGACCTGCTGCCGCCCAGCCACCTGGTGTACGTCGAGCGCCTGACCAACAGCCTGCAGGCGGCCTCGCGCCTGTGCGCGGCGGAACGCCTGGCGAGCCTGGACCACGACGCCCGGCGCGCGGACCCCGCCACCGCCTACCGCCGCGCCCAGCGCAACGCCATGGACTGGTCGCAGGTGCGGCCGGAGTGGGGCCTGTCGCGCAATGCCGCCTTCGTCATCGGCCGCCGCGACCTCACC
>JBBINK010000062.1:10936-11815 GCA_037443925.1 Betaproteobacteria bacterium | reverse complement strand
CAGGGTGACTTCGATGCCAGGGTAGAGCTTGGAGAATTCCCCCAGCAGACGGGGCGCGAAATACGAGGCCGTGGTGATGGCCATCAGCTTGAGCCGCCCCTTCTTCATGCCCTGCCGCTCGGCCACCGACATGGCGAAGCCGTCCAGGATGGCGAAGATCTCCCGGGTGGCCTTGACCAGGTCGCGCCCGGCATCGGTGAGATGGACCTTCTTGCCCACTTGCTCCAGCAGCGGCGCACCGACGCTGTCGGTGAGCTTTTTGATCTGCATCGAAACCGTCGGCTGGGTGAGATGCAGCTCCTCGGCGGCCTTGGTGAAGCTGCCTGCCCGGGCGATGGCCTCGAAGATCTCCAGTTGTCGGAAAGTGACGTGGCGCATGTTCGATCGTTCGTGCCCCCAGTCTAACATAGATGTTCGTCTATGTGAACAATAGAAAACAATGACTTTTATTTATGTTTGGCTTTGGGCATGATTCCCCCGTCGTGTAATTGCCCGGCGCGTTACGCGGAAATCTGACCTTTATCGCAGGAGGAAACCATGGCTGTAAAAACCTACAACGCTGGCGTGAAGGAATATCGCCAGACCTACTGGATGCCCGACTACACGCCCCTGGATACCGACATCCTGGCCGTGTTCAAGATCACCCCCCAGCCCGGCGTGGATCGGGAGGAAGCCGCCGCCGCGGTGGCCGCCGAATCCTCCACCGGCACCTGGACCACGGTGTGGACGGACCTTTTGACCGACCTCGACTACTACAAGGGCCGTGCCTACAAGATCGAGGACGTGCCCGGGGACGACACCTGCTTCTACGCCTATGTGGCCTATCCCATCGACCTGTTCGAAGAGGGCTCGGTGGTCAACGTCTTCACCTCCCTGGTG
>JBBINK010000062.1:0-10899 GCA_037443925.1 Betaproteobacteria bacterium | reverse complement strand
GCGCTGCGCCTGGAGGACGTGCGCTTCCCCATCGCCTATGTGAAGACCTGCGGCGGCCCGCCCCATGGCATCCAGGTCGAGCGCGACATCATGAACAAGTATGGCCGGCCGCTTCTGGGCTGCACCATCAAACCCAAGCTGGGCCTGTCCGCCAAGAACTACGGCCGCGCGGTGTACGAGTGCCTGCGCGGGGGCCTCGACTTCACCAAGGACGACGAGAACGTCAACAGCCAGCCCTTCATGCGTTGGAAGCAGCGCTTCGACTTCGTGATGGAAGCCATCCACAAGGCCGAGCGTGAGACGGGCGAGCGCAAGGGGCATTACCTCAACGTGACCGCCCCCACGCCGGAAGAGATGTACAAGCGGGCGGAGTACGCCAAGGAGATCGGCGCGCCCATCATCATGCACGACTACATCACCGGCGGCTTCTGCGCGCACACGGGGCTGGCCAACTGGTGCCGCGAGAATGGCCTGCTGCTGCACGTGCACCGGGCCATGCACGCGGTGATCGACCGCAACCCGCACCATGGCATCCACTTCCGCGTACTGACCAAGGTGCTGCGCCTGATGGGCGGCGACCACCTGCACACCGGCACCGTGGTGGGCAAGCTGGAAGGCGACCGCGCCTCGACCCTGGGCTGGATCGACCTGCTGCGTGAGTCCTACGTGCAGGAAGACCGCAGCCGCGGCATCTTCTTCGATCAGGACTGGGGCTCCATGCCCGGCGCCTTCGCCGTGGCCTCCGGTGGCATCCATGTCTGGCACATGCCGGCGCTGGTCAACATCTTCGGCGACGACGCGGTGCTGCAGTTCGGCGGTGGCACCCTGGGCCACCCCTGGGGCAACGCCGCCGGTGCGGCCGCCAACCGCGTGGCCCTCGAGGCCTGCGTGGAGGCGCGCAACCAGGGACGCGAGCTCGAGAAGGAAGGCAAGGAAATCCTCACGGCCGCGGCCAAGCATTCGCCCGAGCTCAAGGTCGCCATGGAGACCTGGAAGGAAATCAAGTTCGAGTTCGACACCGTGGACAAGCTGGACGTGGCCCACAAGTAACGGTCGCGGCGGGTGAAGCGGGCGCCCCGCCAGGCGGCGGGGCGCCCCGCAGGAAGCACGCTCCGCACTATGGATATCTCTGAATCATAAGGAAACGACATGTCTGAAATGATGGATTACAAGTCGCGGCTCTCCGACCCGGCCAGCCGCAAGTTCGAGACCTTCTCCTATCTGCCCGAGATGTCGCCCGAGCAGATCCGCAAGCAGGTGGAGTACATCGTCAAGAAGGGCTGGAACCCGGCCATCGAGCACACCGAGCCGGAAAACGCCTTCGGCCACTACTGGTACATGTGGAAGCTGCCCATGTTTGGCGAGACCGACGTGGACAAGATCCTGGCGGAAGCGGAGGCCTGCCACAAGGCCAACCCGACCCACCACGTGCGTCTGATCGGCTATGACAACTACGCCCAGTCCCAGGGCGCGGCCATGGTGATCTACCGCGGCAAGCCGGTCTGATTTCGCGGCGCGGTCAATACCGTAACGAGCCCCCGTCGCCGCGAGGTGGCGGGGGTTTTTCGTCTGTGCAACCCACGGACACGGCGATCTGCGTGCCCCCGGCGGAGGTGTCCCCGTGGGGCCGACCGTGGGTTGAACATGGACCGAGACGAGGAGCGATCCAATGAGCGACATCATCAAGCAATACCTGATCGAGAAGGAACCCTACTACCGGCCTGTCGCCGACGAGGTGGAACTGTATGAGGCCGCCTATTCGGTGCGCATGCCCATGATGCTCAAGGGCCCCACCGGCTGCGGCAAGACCCGCTTCGTGGAATACATGGCCTGGAAGCTGGGCAAGCCCCTCATCACCGTGGCCTGCAACGAGGACATGACCGCCTCCGACCTGGTGGGCCGTTTCCTGCTCGACGCCCAGGGCACGCGCTGGCAGGACGGGCCACTTGCGCTGGCCGCCCGCTACGGCGCCATCTGCTATCTGGACGAGGTGGTGGAGGCCCGGCAGGACACCACGGTGGTGATCCACCCCCTCACCGACAACCGCCGCGTGCTGCCCCTGGAAAAGAAGGGCGAGCTCATCCACGCGCATCCGGACTTCCAGCTGGTGATTTCCTACAACCCGGGCTACCAGTCCCTGATGAAGGATCTGAAGCAGTCCACCAAGCAGCGCTTCGGGGCTCTGGATTTCAACTACCCGGAACATGCCATCGAGGCCGAGATCGTCGCCCATGAAAGCGGCGTGACGCGGGACGTGGCGGACAAGCTGGTGTCCATCGCCGAGCGTTCCCGCAACCTCAAGGGCCACGGCCTGGACGAAGGCATTTCCACGCGCATGCTGGTCTATGCCGCTAGCCTCATCGCCAAGGGCGTGGAAGCCAAGGCGGCCTGCCGGGTGGCGCTGGTGCGCCCCATCACCGACGACCCGGACATGCGCGATGCCCTGGACGCGGCCGTGACCACGTTCTTCTGAGCGCCCGCGCCATGATCCGCAAGAACCCCAACGGCGACCTGCCCCAGATCGACGAATCGGCCTATGTCGATGCCACGGCCATCGTCTGCGGCAAGGTGATCGTCGGCCCCAATGTCTTCATCGGTCCCTATGCCGTCATCCGGGCCGACGAAACCAAGGCGGACGGCACCCTCGAGCCGATCGTTATCGGGGCCAATTCCAACATTCAGGATGGCGTGGTGATCCACTCCAAATCGGGCGGCAAGGTGGTGATCGGGGAGTACACCTCGATCGCCCACCGCTCCATCATCCACGGGCCGTGCGAGGTGGGCAACCGGGTCTTCGTGGGGTTCAACTCGGTGCTGTTCAACTGCGTGGTCGGCGACGATGCGGTGATCCGCCACAACTCGGTGGTGGAGGGATGTCAGGTGCCCCCCCGCTTCCACATCCCCTCCACGATGACCATCCATTCCGATACCGATCTGAGCAGCATCCCGCAGGTGACGCCCGATTTCTCCAGTTTCTCGGAGGACGTCGCCCGCACGAACATCTGGCTGGTGCAAGGTTACAAGCGGCTGCGCAACGAGTTCTAGGGGCGCATGTCGCGAAGGAAGAGTGTGAGATGGCAATCAATCTGACCGACTACACCGAACTGCTGGATAGTCTTTCGCCCCACAGCCGCGCCGTGCTCGAGGCCAACTGGGTCGATGCCACCAAGGTGTTCAGCCCGCGCGGCCTGGACAATTACCTCAAGGGGGTGTCGGCGCTCAACAGCCTGGGCCGGGGCGATTCCCTGGTCGAGACCTGGATCGAGGAAGCGCCGCGCGTGGCCAAGGAGGTGGGCGAGGACGTGGTGGCCGACCTGGCCACCACCTGCCTCACCCTGGCGTCGAAGACCTCGGGCGCCGTGATCGAACTGTTGCTGGCCACCGCGCCCACCGCGGCCAGCCGCCTGGGCGATGCGCAGCTGTTCCTCGGCTATCTGCAGTTCATCAACACGCTGATCGCCCAGGCGCCGCGGGGCGTGCGGCCGATGCTGGACAAGCTGGAAGTCCTGCTCACCCACCTCACCCTGGGGGGGCTGCGCCGCTGGGCGCTGTGGGGGGCCCACGCCCATCGCAACGACTACGAGGAACAGATCCGCTACTTCAGCCTGGAGTCGAAGGAATCCCAGGCGATGCTGCAGAAGGAGCGCAAGGGCACGCTGCTCGTCGATGTGCAACGCCGCCTCAACATGTATCTGCGCGCGCTGTGGGGGCGGGATTTCTTCATGCGTCCCACCTCGGGCGATTTCGAGAACCGCGAAGGCTACCGCCCCTACATCGAGGACTACCTGCTGCACCTGCCCGACGCCTACGACGACTTCGTCGTCCCCGCCCAGGAACCGGGCCAAGAGGGGATCCGGGTCAGTGGCCTGGAGCTGTACCGCGCCGCCGCCGCCCATTGCGCCGCCCATGTGGTGGAAACCCGGCAACCCATCTCGGCCGAGGGGCTCACCCCCCTGCAGATGGCCATGATCGGTGTCATCGAGGATGCCCGGGTGGAGACCCTTTCCATCCGTCGCTTCCCCGGCCTCAAACAGCTGTGGCGCCAGTTCCACACGGTCACGCCGGAGATGGGCGCCACGGTGGGGCAATACCTCGACCGCCTGGCGCGTGCCCTGCTGGATGAGACCTATCGCGACGACGACCCCTGGGTGGAAGAGGGGCGCGCCCTGTTCGCCGCCGCCCAGGACCGGCTCGACACCAACCAGACCGCCTGGGACATCGGCGTGCGGCTGGCGGGGAGCTTCCAGACCCAAAAGCGGATCGCCTTCAACCCGCGCACCGACGTGCTGTCGGCCCCCTATCGCGACGACAACCGCTATTTCTGGGCCTTCGAGGAATTCGACTTCGAAAAGGCGGCAAGCGCCGGCTACGAGCCGGTCAGGCAGGTCCGGAAATACGTCAGCCTGATGGAGATGGTCAACGAGGTGGACAACGAGCTGGCCGGCGACGATGCCCAGGAGATCTGGGTGCTGCCCACCGAATTCTGGCTCGACCAGGAGGGCGTGACCATCAACTCGCTGGAGGGCAAGGAACCCGTTTCCCAGCCCTTCCATTACGCGGAGTGGGACTACCAGATCCAGCTGGATCGGCCGGCCTGGGCCACGGTGGTGGAGAAGCGTCCCAAGGTGGGCGAGCTCGCGCTGATCAGCGACATCGCCACCCGCTACAAGCGGGAGATCCACCGCATGAAATACCTCCTGGATGCGATGCAGCCCCAGGGCGTGCAGCGCATCCGCAAGCTCGAGGACGGCGACGAGATCGACATCAACGCCGCCATCCGCGCCCAGATCGACATCCGCATGGGCATGCAACCGGATCCCCGGATCATGATGCGCTCGGTGCGCAAGACGCGGGACATCTCGGTTTTGGTGCTGCTGGATCTGTCCGAATCCACCAACGACAAGGTGGCCGGGCAGGACTATACCGTGCTGGAACTCACGCGCCAGGCCTGTGTGCTGCTGGCCGACGCGCTGGCCAAGGTGGGCGACCCCTTCGCCATCCATGGCTTCTGCTCGGATGGGCGTCACGACGTGGAGTACTACCGCTTCAAGGATTTCGACCAGCACTGGGATGACGTGCCCAAGGCCCGGCTCGCCGGCATGACCGGGCAGCTGTCCACGCGCATGGGGGCGGCCATCCGCCATGCCACCCACCACCTGCGGCAGCAGAAATCCAGCAAGAAGCTGCTCATGGTCATCACCGACGGCGAACCGGCCGACATCGACGTGCGCGATCCCCAGTACCTGCGTTTCGACGCCAAGAAGGCCGTGGAGGAAGCGGCGCGTGCGGGCATCGTGACCTTCTGCATGAGCCTCGACCCCCGTGCGGACCAGTATGTGTCCCGCATCTTCGGCGTGCGCAACTACATGGTGGTGGACCACGTGGAGAGGCTGCCGGAGAAACTGCCCGTGCTCTACGCAGGGCTGACACGCTAGGGGGCGGCCATGTTGGTTCACCTGGGAGATCTGTTGCAACATGCCCGCCGCGACGGCTACGCCGTGGGCGGCTATGACATCGTCGGGCTCGAGTTCCTGGAGGCCATCGTCGCCGCCTGTGAGCGGGACGAAGCGCCGGCCATCCTGAGCCTGGCCGAATCCCACTTCCACCACTACGACTTCGCCATCCTGATGCCGGCGGTGGTGGAGGCCGCGCGCCGTGCGCGGGTGCCCATGGCCGTGCACCTGGATCACGGCGCGAGCCGCGAATCGGTGATCGCCGCCATCCGCGCCGGCTGCAACGGCGTGATGATCGATGGCTCACACCTGCCCTATGGGGCCAATGCCACCCTGACCCGCGAGGTGGTGGAGCTGGCCCATGGCTGCGGCATTCCGGTGGAGGGCGAGCTCGGTTATGTGCCGGGCGTGGAAGGGGAGGATGCCGCCCTGCATCCCGGCCAGGTGCGGCTGACGGAACCTGAGGAGGCCGCCCGCTTCGTGGCCGACACCGGCGTGGATTGCCTCGCCGTCTCCATTGGCACCGTCCATGGCCGCATGCAGGGCACGCCGCGGCTGGACTTCGAGCGACTGGCCGCGATTCGGGATGCCACGCCCGTGCCCCTGGTCATCCATGGCGGGACGGGGCTGGCCGACAGCCAATACCGCGCCCTGGTGCAGTCTGGCATGTGCAAGCTCAATTACTACACGGCGCTGGCCGACGCGGCCGCCGCCAGCATTCGCGAGCGGGCGGCGGCCTCGCCCCGGGCCGGCTATACGGAGCTCCTGTCCGGCGTGCGTCAGGCCATCGCCAACGAGGTTTCGCGCATGAACGGGCTGCTGGGGGCGAAGGGCCGGGCGCAGTCCGCGCTGGCGCACTGCCGTCCCTGGCAGGAGGTGCTGCACAGCATCGGCTTCAACCTCGACGAGGCCCTGGCCGCCGACGCGCGCGAGGCCCTCTTGCGCGAGGGCGTGGCAAGCCTCTCGGCCATCCCCGGCGTGCGCGCCGTGGAGGCTGGCGTGGCTCTGGGCCCGAATGCCCGATATCATTACTGCTGGAACATCCGTTTCGCCGCGCCCGAGGTGGTGGCAAGCTATGCCGCGCACCCGGTGCACCGGGACTACGCGGACCGCCTGTTCCGGCCCGCGGCGCCCGATCGCCTCACCATCGACTACGTGCTGCGTTACCATGGCTGATCCCAAGATCTATGTCGGCCTTCGCCAGGATGGCCACGGCCTGACCCAGCTCGGCCGCATCGTCATCGATGCCTGGGTGTTCGGTCTGATTCCGGAGACCGAGGATTGCGCCGGCTGGGACCTGGGCCGCATGCAGACCCTGATGGAGCGGGTGGATGCGGAATGGGACAAATACGGCAACCTCCCCAGCCGGCTGCCGCCCGATCTCAGGGAACGCCATGCCACCCTCTATGCCCGCATCATGGAGGAGGCGCGGCGCAAGGGCTGGAACCCGGAGCTGGAAGAGGACGAATAGGGCCCCATGCCCGAGATTTCCACCGATCTGGAGCGCGCTCTCGCCCTGCTGCGCGCGGGCGGCGTGGTGGCCGTTCCCACCGAGACCGTCTATGGCCTGGCGGCGGATGCGCGCAACCCTGACGCCGTGCGCCGCATCTTCGCCATCAAGGGCCGCCCGGCGGACCACCCCCTGATCGTGCACATCGCCTCGGCCGGGGCCATGACCGATTGGGCGCGGGACATTCCCGAGGCCGCTTGGCGGCTGGCGCGCGCCTTCTGGCCGGGGCCGCTCACCCTGATTCTGTGGCGGTGGCCGGAGGTGCCCGACGTGGTCACGGGCGGCCAAGACACGGTGGGCCTGCGCGTGCCCGATCATCCCCTCACCCTGGAACTGCTGCGCCGTTTCGGTGGCGGGCTGGCTGCGCCATCCGCCAACCGCTTCGGCCGCATCAGCCCCACCCGCCCCGAGCATGTGGTGGACGAACTGGGGGAGGCGGTGGATCTCATCCTGGACGGCGGCCCCTGCGGTGTCGGCGTGGAATCCACCATCGTCGATCTCACGGGCGGCACGCCGGCCGTGCTCCGCCCGGGGGGCATTCCCCTGGAGGCGATCCGCTCCGTGCTGGGGCGCCCGGTGGATTATTCTCCCGGGGGCGGGCCGGTGCGCGCCCCGGGCATGCTTCCTTCCCACTACGCGCCGGCCACGCCGCTTGCCATCCTCCCCGCCGACCGGCTCTGGGACGAGGCCGCGCGCCGCGCCCAGGCCGGCGCCCGGGTCGGCGTCCTCACCCATGGCTTGCCGCGCGCCATGCCCGGCGTGTTCGTGCTGTGCCTGCCCAACGACGCGGCCGAGTATGCACGCGAGCTCTACGCAGCCCTACGCGCCCTGGATGACGAGGGCTATGATGGAATTCTGGTGGAGGCGGTGCCGGACAGCCCGGAGTGGCTCGCCGTCGCCAACCGGCTGGAACGCGCCGCGGCGGCCGCCCGGCCTTGAGTCAGCGCCGGAAGATCCACAGCAGCAGCGTGACGATCAGCGATACCAGCAGGCTGCTGGTGATCGGGAAATAAAACGTGAAGTTCTTCCGTTCGATGCGGATGTCGCCCGGAAGATTGCCCAGCCCCAGCTTGGAGATCAGCGGCCAGGCCAGACCCAGCGCGACCAGCAACACGCCGAGGGTGATGAGCCATTTCGCCATGAACCCATTATAAAGCCATGATCGAACCCCGCTGGGAACACTTCCGTCACGGCGCCGACATCGGGGTGCGGGGCATCGGCCCCACCCTGGAGGCGGCCTTCGAGCAGGCGGCGCTGGCGCTCACGGCGGGCGTCTGCGCTCCGGAGCGCATCGTCGCCCGGAATGCCGTCGAGGTGGCGTGTGCCGCCCCCGATCCGGAGTTCCTGCTGGTGGACTGGCTCAATGCCGTCATCTACGAGATGGCGGTGCGCCGCATGCTGTTCTCCCGCTTCCAGGTGCGCATCCAGGGCGAGACCCTGCGGGGCACGCTGCACGGCGAGCCGGTGGACGTAGCACGACACGAGCCGGCGGTGGAAGTGAAAGGCGCGACCTACACCGAATTGCGCGTGTTCCAGGATCCATCCGGTGCATGGGTCGCCCAGTGCGTGGTGGACGTCTGACCAGGAGGAACGGCCATGGACCTGTCCCGTTTCACGAAGGTGAGCGAATACGAATGGCGGGTCGAGCCCTTCGGCAAGATGCGCGTGCCCGCCGTGATCTATGCCAGCGAGGCGCTGATGCGCGCGATGGACGAGAAGGTGTTCGAACAGGTGACCAACGTGGCCACGCTGCCGGGCATCGTCAAAGCCTCCTACGCCATGCCCGACGCCCACTGGGGCTACGGTTTTCCCATCGGTGGCGTGGCCGCCTTCGACGCCGACGCGGGCGGGGTGGTCTCGGCCGGGGGCGTGGGCTTCGACATCTCCTGCGGCGTGCGCACCCTCACCACGGGGCTCACGGTGGCGGAGGTGGAAGCGGTGAAGAAACGGCTGGCGGACATCCTGTTCGCCCGCATCCCCGCCGGCGTGGGTTCCACCGGCAGCCTGCATCTTTCCATGGCGGAGATGGACGCCATGCTCCGGGGCGGCGCCCAATGGGCGGTGAAGCGAGGCTACGGCACCGAAGCGGACCTGGACCGCATCGAGGAAAGGGGCTGCATGGCCGGGGCCGATCCCGACCAGGTGTCCGAGCAGGCCAAGAAGCGGCAGAAGGGCAACGCGCCAACCGCCATCGCGATGCCACCGATGCGGGGAATGGCCATGGTATGCACCTTCCTCGTATCCGGCACATCCACGATCTGCAGCCGTCCCGCCAGATGCGTCAACGGTGGAATCAGCACGATCGTGACAAAGACGGCGATCAGAAAACCGAAGTAAAAGATCACGCCACCCTACTCCGGGATGAACGCAGGAAGCTTCGGCGCAACCGCCTGCGTGAACTCGACCAGCTGCCTGTCGACCGCTTCCAGGTCTACGCCCGGTCTGACGTAGGCGGTCAGCCTGACCAATGCCCCATCTGACCGATTCCGGGTCACCGCATCCCAGAATAGGAACCATTTGACCAGGTACTCGTTGGTCATGACGCGGCCGCGCTGCTGGAACCAATAGTACACAAGCTGCTTCTCCTCCCCCTTCTGGATGACCACACGATTCACCTTGATGGGTTGTCCGGCCACCGTGGCGCCCGGAATCACGCGCTGCGTCAGGCTCGTGATCTCCCACCCACCGCCGGGAATACAGGAGCGCGGCGAATGGGCCGACTCGCCCTTCCGTTGCGAACCGTAATACGCCACGTACAGATTGACGTTCTGCTGCCGATCATTGACGAAATCGGCCAGGACGTAGTCGTCGAATCTGAGCACGTCCACGTAAATGCGGTCCATCGCCTGCGTGCGTCCCTTCCATCCCCCGATGCTCATGGGGAACTGCGCGAACTCGGCGCGCGGCGGAATGATCTCCTCACGTTTCGGAACGACCGCATCCGCGGCCAACACGCCCATGACCGCCATCATCGCCACCAGAAACGGCGCCGAAAGCGAGTGATGGCGCACCGGAACATCTTTTGCCACCGGCTCCGGAATCTCGAGCGTGAACACCTCGCTCAGGGGCCGCTTGTCCGGCCCGATTCTCGCCAGCAACCACATCTCGAACACCAGGAAGGCCGTGCACACCATGAACACCGCCCAGCCCTCGAAATCGTGGAGGAAACCTTCCGCCATGGAACGGCCCCACATCTCGACCATGATGCCTATCAGGCCTATGCGGAGGCTGTTCATGAGGACGGTGATCGGGATCGCCGAAACGAACAGCACGACACGCTTCCACATGGCCCCACGGAACAGATACGCCGCCAGGAATCCCAGCGTGAGCAATGGGAACAGATAACGGAGGCCGCTGCAGGCCTCGACGACCTGAAGTTGCAGGCTGCCCAGATCGATCACGTTGCCTTCCAGCGCCACACTGATGCCGAATGCGCGAATCAATTCCACACCAAGCCAGGAGGACAGCAGCTGCAACTGTGCCGACAGTCCCTGATAAAGGAAGTTCGGCAGAGGGATCATGAACGCCAGCAGCACGAAAGCCGGAAGCACGTGCCTGAAGGCCCGCCACCCTAGCAGCGAAAGACCCAGCCCGCAAAGCACGAGGAGGAAGGCATATTGCTGGACGATGTAGAGGGTGCTCAGCTCGCCGAGGAAGAACAGGGCCAGACCGGCCAGTGCCAACACGACTCCGGCCCAGCTACCCTTGACCCCCTCCTTCTCCAGGGCTGTCCTGTTCTGCCAGATCAGGAAGAGGGAGAGCAAGGGCAGAATGTAGCCGTAGCTGTATTCCACCTTGGCTTCCCACACCTCGACCATATAGCCGAGGCTGTCCCGGAACAGGAAAATCGTCAGAAGCGCAGCCACGCCAACCGCAGCCAGGCTCGTCCACGAAAAACGCCACACCGTTTTCGGATTGTCTGCCGTCATATGCTTC
>JBBINK010000061.1:0-11942 GCA_037443925.1 Betaproteobacteria bacterium | reverse complement strand
CGGCGCGGGCTGTCGGTGACGCTGATCGAGGCGGCGCCCGCACTGGCCGCCGGCGCCTCCGGCAATCCCCTGGGCATGCTCCATCTGCGGCTTGCCGCCGGGATGGGGCCGCTGCAGCGGCTGGTGCTGGCGGCCTTCGGCCACGCCCTCGCCCTCCTGGACGAGACCTTGCCCGCCGACGGAAAGCAGCGGGCCGAATGTGGACTGTTGCAGCTGGCCGTCAACGGGGAGGAGGCGGCCCGCATCGCGCGGCTGGCCGCCCTGCCCTGGCCCGAGGGGCTGCTGCAGCCGGTCACGGCCGGCCAGGCTGCTTCCCTGGCGGGCCTGGCGCTTGCCGTGGGCGGCCTGTGGTTTCCCCAGGCGGGCTGGGTGGCGCCGGCCGCCTGGTGTGCGCGGCTGGCCCGGACGATCCCCCTGCGGCTTGGCGAACGGGTGACGACGCTGTCCGGCGGGCCCGGGTGGCTGTTGGGCAGTTTTCGGGGTGGGCTCGGGGCCGAGGCGGTGGTGGTGGCCAATGCCCATGGGGCCCGGCAGCTGGCGCCCCTGGGCCATCTTCCGCTCCAGCCGGTGCGCGGGCAGATCACGGAGGTCGCAGCCACGGCCGCCAGCCGCGCCCTGCGCGCCGTGGTGTGTGGAGAAGGCTATGTGACGCCCGCGGTGGCCGGCCGGCACGTGGTGGGGGCCACCACCCATTTCGACGACGCGGGCACGGACCTGCGTGCCCAGGATCACGCGGACAATCTCGCGCGTCTAGCGCGCCAGACGCCCGCGCTGTACGCCGCCCTGGGCGGCGAGCAGGCGGTGATCCTGGGCGGGCGCGCCGGCGTGCGCTGCTCCGCGCCCGGCGCCCTGCCCGTGGTGGGCGAGCTCGCCCCGGGCCTGCTGGTGAGCCTGGCCCACGGCACGCGGGGTCTGCTCACGGCAGGATTGGCCGGGGAGCTGATCGCCGCCCGGCTGACCGGCACCCTGCCGCCTCTGCCGGCCTCCCTGGTGGCGGTGCAGGATCCCGCCCGTTTCCGCCGCCTTGACGGCCATCAAACCGCGGCTGGCCCGTCCCAGGCATAATTGCCTTCGCCTCGGCGGGCCCTGGGGGCCGGCTTCGACAAGGGCTTGGGCAGAGGCGCCGGCGCCTGCCCGGCCGGTTCGACCGGGGCTGTTTTTTCAGGAATTCACCCGACCATGGCCAGTGTGTTGCAGATCCAGACGCCGGGCGCGAAGCCGCCCCGTTTCGCCCTTTTCCAGCTCGGTTTCCGCCCTTTCTTCCTGCTGGCGGCGCTGTTTTCCGCGCTGTCCATCCTGTTCTGGGCCGGCGCCTGGGTCTATGGCTGGCCGCTGCCGAAGGCCTTGCCCATCACGGGCATGGCCTGGCATGGCCACGAGATGGTCTTCGGCTATGCCCTGGCGGTGGTGGCGGGTTTCCTGCTCACCGCGGTGCGCAACTGGACCCAGATCCCGACCCTGCGGGGGCTGTCCCTCGCCGGCCTGGCGGGGCTGTGGCTGGGCGCGCGGCTCACCATGGCCCTCCGGCCCGGCTGGGTCGGGCTGGCCGCCACCCTGGATCTGGCCTTCGGACTGGGGCTGACGCTGGCCATCGCCCAGCCTCTGGTGCGCGCAGGGCAATGGAAGCAGTTCGGGATCGTGGCCAAGGTCGCCTTGATGGTCTCAGCCAATGGCCTGTTCTACGCGGGGGCCCTGGGGTGGCTGGCGGAAGGCGTGCGCTGGGGGCTCTATTCGGGCCTCTACCTGGTCGTGGCGCTGATCTTCGTCATGGCCCGGCGGGTGGTGCCCTTCTTCATCGAGCGGGGCGTGGGCTATCCGGTGAGCCTGAGAAACCGGCCGTGGGTGGATCGGGCAAGCCTCGTGCTGATGCTCGCCTTCTGGGTCGTGGACGTGTTCGTCGGCCACGCTCCCCTCGCGGCCCTGCTCGCGGCGGCGTCCCTGGCCGTGCACGGCATCCGGCTCAAGGACTGGCATACCCCCGGCATCTGGAACAAGCCCCTGCTGTGGATCCTCTACCTGGGCTATGCCGCGACCACCTTCGGTTTCCTGCTCAAGGCCGTCGCCCCGTGGCTGGCCGTCTCGCCCTATCTCGCCGTGCACGCCTTCGCCGCCGGCGGCATCGGGCTGATGACGGTGGGCATGATGGCCCGGGTGGCCCTGGGGCACACCGGGCGCAGCGTGCAGGCGCCGCCCGCCGGAGTGGGGGGTGTGTTCGCGCTGCTGGTGGGCGCCTTCGTGGCGCGCGTGCTGCTGCCGCTGGCGCTGCCATCGGCCCATGAACTGGCCATCGCGGCCAGCCAGATCCTCTGGGTGAGCGGCTTCGGCGCCTTCCTGCTCATCTACGCGCCGATGCTGGTGCGTCCCCGCATCGACGGTCAGCCCGGCTAGATCAGGCGCCCGGTTCGGCCAGGCTGTCCACCCAGCGGGCGGCGGCGAGCTGGGCTTCCATCACGTCATGGGGCGCGAGTTCCGGCAGCTCGGCCAGGCGGCTTTGCACGGCCTCGAAATCCGCCTGTTCCAGCGCCTCGCACAGGGCGAGCAGACGGCCAAGAGGTCCCCGGCGCTGCAGCAGGGCACAGCGGATGTCCTCGGCCAGGCGCAGCTGCTCCACCAGCTCGCGCAGGGGCTGGCCCAGCAGCACGTCCAGCAGGGAGAACACGCCCGTCATGAAGGCCTGTTCCTGGAAGGTGCGGTCACTGCACACGCCCATGCGGGCGAGGATTTCCATGGTCTTGCCCCGCGCGGCGGCCAGCCGCATCAGGGGCGTCGGCCCGGTGGCCGTTCCCTGGTCCAGGGCGTAGAGCAGCAGCTGCAGCCAGCGCAGCAGATGGCGCCGCCCCAGCACCACGATGGCCTGGCCCACGGTGCGGATGTGCTGGTTGACCCCGCTCGCCACGGAGTTCACCAGACGCAGCAGGTTGTAGGTGAGCTTGGGGTCCTGCTTGAACGCCGTTTCCAGTTCGGGGGTTTCCGCATCCTCCAGCACCAGGCCCAGCAGTTTCAGCAGGGTGAGCTGGGAAGGATCGGCGCGCTTGCTGGAAAGCACCGTGGGCCGCGCGAAGAAGTAGCCCTGGAAGTAATGGAAGCCCAGCCGCAGGCAGGTTTCGAAACGGCCGCGATCGTCGATCTTTTCGGCCAGAAGCTTGGTGGGATAGGGCGCAAGACCCGCCACCGCCCGGGTCAGCGCGGCATCGTCCAGAGCCATGACGTCGAGCTTGACGATGTCCACCAGGGGCAGCAGCAGCCGGTACTCCTCGCGCATGACGGTGAAATCGTCCAGCGCCAGGGTGAAGCCCTGCTTCTTGAGGGCGATGCAACGGTCTACGACCGCCTCGTCCACTTCCACGGTTTCCAGGATCTCCAGCACCATCTGCTCCGCGGGCAAAAGCTCGATCATGTCCGACAGCAGCATGTCCCGGCTCACGTTCACGAAGCCCCGGGCCGTGCCCAGCACGGCTTGCACCCCCATCTCGGAGAACAGGCTGGTCACCACGTGGGCGGTGGCGGCCATGTCGCTGGTGACGTTGGCGTCCGGGCCGTGGCTGCGGCGGAACAGGAGCTCGTAGGCCACCAGGTTCTGTTCCCGGTCCAGAATGGGTTGGCGGGCGAGGAAGATTTGGTCGTCCATGGCCGTCTCTCAGGCAGGGTCTAAGGGTTCGACCGGCTCAGCCGGTTGAAGCGTTCGATGCAGGGGCGAAGCTGCGCCGCAGTGTCCCGGGTGCCGCTCACCAGGCACTCGCCGGCGGGCGGATGACGGGGCGCTCCCCGGTCAGGCGTGACCGCCGGTTCGCCGGGCGGGGTGGGTTCGTTGGGCAGGGGAGGTTCCCTGGGCAGTGCCACGGCCGCCATGGCCGGCGTGGCCCGGGCCCCGGAGCCCTGCTCGGGTCGCGCCGCCTGAGCCGGCGCCGGTACGGCGGGCACCAGGCTCACCGCCTGGGCGCGCAGCCGCCGGTTTTCTTCCTCCAGGGCGGTGGTGCGGGCTTGCGCCGCCGCCAGCGCCTGGGCGTGCCAGCCGCGCACCATCAGGGTCGCGACACCGGCGCCGGCGGCCAGGAGCATCAGGGCCGCGAGTCCCAGCACCAGGGGTCGCCGGGGGCGGGGTGCGTCCCGGTGGGCTTCCCCTGGCTCATCGGGCGGGGCGACGGCCAGGGCGACTGCTTCGTCCGCGGGGTCAGGGACGGCTGGCCCGTCGGCTGCGGGCGCCAGGCCGGCGCGCCCGGCCCGAACGCGGGTAAGCTGCCGTTTCAGGAAAGTGAGTATGCGACCCAAGGGTTTGAAGGCTCCGCGATGGGCGGCGATGGCCGCTCCCCATGGCATTAGCGGCCGCAGGCGCGAAGCCTTGATGGGGAATCAGCGGGCCCCGGCAAGTCCTGCCGCGAAATCCAGCATGCGCTGGATGGGCACCACCGCCTTGCGGCGCACTTCCTCGTCGATGTGGACTTCGTTGTGGCCGGTGGCGAGCACCCGTTCCAGGCCGTCCAGGCTGTTCATGGCCATCCAGGGGCAGTGGGCGCAGCTGGCACAGGTGGCCCCGGCCCCGCCACTGGGCGCTTCCAGGAAGACCTTGCCCGGGGCCGCCTCGCGCATCTTGTGGAAGATGCCATTGTCGGTGGCGACGATGAACTCCGGGTTGGGCAGTTCCCGCGCCGCCCGGATGAGGGCGGTGGTGGAGCCCACCACGTCGGCCAGGCCCACCACGCCCGCCGGCGACTCGGGATGGACCAGCACCGCCGCTTCGGGATGGCGTGCCTTCAGGGTGGCCAGCAGGTCGGCCCGGAAGCGTTCGTGCACCACGCAGCTGCCATTCCACAGCAGCATGTCGGCGCCGGTGACCCGTTGCACGTAGCTGCCCAGATGCTTGTCCGGCGCCCAGAGGATCTTTCTGCCCTGGGCATGCAGGTGTGCCACCACTTTCACGGCGATGCTGGAGGTGACGACCCAGTCGGCCCGGGCCTTGACCGCCGCGCTGGTGTTGGCATAGACCACCACGGTGCGGTCCGGATGCTGGTCGCAGAAGGCCGCGAATGCCTCGGCGGGGCAGGCATCGTCCAGGGAACAGGGCGCCTCTTTTTCCACCAGCAGCACCCGTTTCTCCGGGTTGAGGATCTTGGCCGTCTCCCCCATGAAGCGCACCCCTGCCACCACCAGCGTGCGGGCCGGATGTTCGTGACCGAAGCGCGCCATGTCCAGGGAGTCGGACACGTAGCCGCCGGTTTCCTCGGCCAGGCTCTGCAGCGCGGCATCGGTGTAGTAGTGGGCGACCAGGACGGCATCCTGATCCGCCAGCATGCGTTTGATGCGGGCGATCTGTGCCTGGCGGTCCGGCGTCTCGCCACGGGGAGGGGTGAAGGGAAGGATGGGGTCCATGGGCGCTTTCCTGGCACGACATTCAGCGAATGATCTCGACCCGTCCGGGATGCTTGTTGCGGAACAGCTTGGCGGGACGGTGGGAGCCGTTGCGGCGCTCGGCGCCGGTTTCCTCGATCAGGTTGCGGGCGAGGATCCACTTGCGGAAGTTGCGTTTGTCCAAGGCTTCCTGGCGGATGATTTCGTACACCTCCTGCAGCTCCCCCAGGGTGAACTGGGGCGGCAGGAATTGGAAGGCAATGGTGGAATACTCCAGTTTGGCCACCAGGCGTTCGTGGGCCTTCTCGATGATCTCGCGATGGTCGAAGGCGAGGGCGGGCAGCGCCCCATAGGGAAACCACGCCGCCTGGGACGCATCGGAACCGGCGCGCAGGGCCAGCTCGTCCGAGCGGGCAAGCCCGTAATAGGCCACCGAGATCACCCGCTCGCGGGGATCGCGATCGGGGCGGCCGAAGGTGTAGAGCTGTTCGAGATAGACGTCGCGGATCCCGGTTTCCTCCCGCAGCTCCCGCAGGGCACAGGCCATGAGGTCCTCCTTGAGGTCGAGGAAGCCCCCGGGCAGGGCCCAGTCGCCCTGGAAGGGCGGATTGCTGCGCCGGATCAGCAGAACCTGCAGCTTCTCCTCCCGGATGGTGAACAGCACCACGTCCGTGGTCACGGCCGGATGGGGATGGGAATAGCAGAAGGGCGGCACGGCGATCGAAAAGTGTAAGTTGGACACCAAGCATAGTGTCCGAATTACACTACGTCAAGCCATCCGTTGGGGGGCTAGCGGTACTTGCGCACCAGGCCGACCACCACGCCGTAGATTTCCAGGCTGCCGGCCGGGCGGATGGGCGGGTAGGCGGGGTTCGCCGGCCGAAGCAGGAAGCCGGAGCGGTCCTTGTCCAGGTATTTCAGGGTGAATTCGTCGTCCACGATGGCCACCACGATCTCGCCCACCTCGGCGGAGGGCCGGCGCTCCACCACCACGATGTCGCCTTCCCGGATGCCGGCGTCGATCATGGAATCCCCTTTCACGGGGATGAGCACGGTGCGCGACGGACGTTCGATGAGGTATTCATCCAGGGTGAGGGCGTCGGGGCCGCCTTCACCCGCGGGATGGGGCAGGCCCGCCCGCACCCCGGCCACCCGGGGACGCTCGAAGAAGCGGGCGGTGGGCTTGAGCCGCCTGTCCGGCGCGGACTCCAGGAAACCCGCGCGCTTGAGGCGGGCCACCAGGGCGGCCACCGAGGATTTGGAGCGCAAACCCAGGAGCTCCCCCATGGTGGAATAGGCGGGCAGTACCCGATGCCGGGCGTAGAAGTCCTGGAGTTGGGCCAGGTATTGGGCGTCATCGGCCATGCCCGGATGCTATCGAACGAGGGTTCGACGGTCAAGGCCGATCCTGGCCCGCGACTTGCTTCGCGTATCCGCGCGGCTCGACCATAGTCCGAAAAGACCGGGCTATGTTACGCTTGCGTGTCTCCGGAAGGGGATGGGGTCCGCCCCTGGTGGGCGGCGATCAGAACAACAACGAGGAAATGCCAACATGGATGTCGAAATCGTCACAGTGATCATGGCTTCGGCCATCATCGTCATGCTCTATTGCCTGTTTCTGGTCTTCAGTCTGAAATCCAAGGTGCCAGGCGGCGTGGTGGGCAAGCGCTGGCGGCTGCTGTCGGCCATGGTGGTCCTGTTCGCCATCGGTTATGGGGCCATGCCCTTCCTCGGCGAGTTGTCGGAGGTCACCCTGCGCTACGTGGTGGCGCTGATCTTCTTCTTTGGGGCCATCTACGTGGCCATCACCATCAAGCTGATCTATACGGTGATCGAGGAGCTGTCGGCCTGATAGGGAGCTGGCTATGGATTCCCGACTGGTATTCGTGCGGACGGCCAAGGGCGAGGAGGAATTCGAACGCCGCAATCACGGCCTGTCCCAAGTGTTGCGGCGGGTGCTCATCCTGGTGGATGGCAAGTCCCCCGTCTCGCGCATCGTGGAGCGGGGCCTGGGTGTGCCCGACGTGGAGGGGGCGCTGTCCACGCTGGCGGCCGAAGGCTACATCGCCACCGCCGAGGAGGCGGGGCGGCGCGGCCTGGGCGTGGGCGATGCCAAGGCCGAGCTGGAAACCCTGGCGCGCACCCTGCTGGGCAGCCAGAGCGCGAAGGTGGTGAAGAAGATCCAGGAATCGGGATCCACGCCCCAGGAGCTCTCCGCCACCATCGATTCCTGCCGCAAGCTCATCAAGCTGTTCATCGACGACAAGAAGGCGGACGAATTCGCCCGTCGCGCCCAGGAGCTTCTGTTCTCCAGCACCCAGATGGGCCACTGAGGCTTCAGGCGGCCTTCATCTCCGTCCGGTTGCGCCCCCCGCGCTTGGCCTCGTACAGCGCCTGGTCGGCGCGGGCGAGGGCGGCGTTTTCCGACTGGTCGTTACGGCTGTACTCCGAAAGCCCTCCGCTCCAGGACAGGGTGTGGACCACGCCCGGCGCGAGTTCCAGGGTCGCCGGCATGCTGCGGCGCAGCCGCTCCGCCAGATCCATGGCCCGCTTGACGGGCGTGTTGGGGAACAGCACGCAGAACTCGTCGCCGCCCAGGCGGGCCACGAAATCGCTGGAGCGCAGGCGTTCCCTGAGCACCCGCCCGAACTGGGCGATGAGCTGGTCGCCGGCGTCGTGGCCATAGGTGTCGTTCACCCGCTTGAAGTCGTCGATGTCCAGGATCAGCAGGCTGGCCGGCCAGCCCTCCTTGACCTGCTGGAAGATCTCGTGCTGCTTCGCCTCGAAGCTGCGCCGGTTGTGCACCTGGGACAGATGGTCCATGCCGGCGGAGTTGACCACCGCCAGGTGCTTGCTCACCGTGAGCCTGCCCAGCTGGTACATGATCAGGTAGGCAGGCTGCACCTCTTCCAGCTCGACCCGGTAGCTCTTGCGTAGCCGGTTGTGGGCGAGATCCGAGAACAGCTTGGTGATCGCCGCGAGATCGTCCTGCAGTGCCCGCCTGCCGTAGAAATAGACCAGGGCCAGGGTCAGGGCGGACAGCAGGAGCACCGCCGCCCAGACCAGAACGAAGCTCGTGCGCAGGTCCGCGACCAACCCCCTGGGGCCGGGGCGGGCCCAGCTGGCCAGGCGCCAGGGCGTGCCCGGGATGTCCGTGTAGCGGGGCGCGGCGCTGGCCTTGAGGGTCTCGTCGCCCCGCTTGAGCAGGGTTTCGAAGCGCCCTTCCCCGTTGTGCTGGAGCTCGGCGTAGCCATCCAGCAGGGGCGACCCGGCGAACAGCAGCTGGATGTCGCCGAGATCCCGGGCGAGCAGCACGAAACCCAGCAGGCGGTTGTCGGCGGGATCGCGCACCGGGGCGGAAAAGCGCACGTTGAGGCGATCCACGGTCATGGCGTCGCCGGCCTCGGGCCGTTCGCGCAAGGCGTCGATGAGCTTGCGCTCCGTGGCATCCAGGCTGCCCGGGATGGGACTGCGTCCGGCGGCCTGATCCTCGGTGAGGATCAGGATCTCGTGCAGGTCGGGATACAGGCCTCGAAGGTTCGCCACCAGCGCCTGCCGGTCGACGTCCGACCCTTCGCTCAAGGCCTGGACCGTGAGGGGGGAACGGGCGATGGCCCGCGCCTGGCTTCGCAGTCGGACGGGCAGCTCCTGCAGCTGGGCGGCGAGCACCGGGCCCGCGTAGGGAGGAGGCCGGTGCAGTTGGTCTTGCTCGCGCAGGCTCACGGCGGCGTAGAGCAGAAGACCCGCGCCCGAGGCGGCCAATGCCAGCAGGAGAAATCCCACGAGAAAAAGCCGGGCAAGGGATGGCTTCATGGTGTTGCGCGTCGCTGCTCCGTCCGCAGGGGCCGGGTCGGCCCCCGTCTCGTTATTCTTGCCCCGGCCGTGTTTCCTCCGGGGGTGCTCGCCGGCAGGCTAAGCAGATTTCATGCCATTATGGGGCCGACGCCGGCCACCCACGCGGCTTCAGTGCTTGCCGGTGCTGCCGAAACCGTTGGCCGCGCGACTCGTGGGATCGAAATCCTCCACGACCCGAAAGCCCACGCGCGCCACCGGCACGATCACCAGCTGGGCGATGCGCTCCATGGGGTTGAGGGTGAACGCTTCCCGCCCCCGGTTCCAGCAGGAGACGAACAGCTGGCCCTGGTAGTCGGAATCGATCAGCCCCACCAGATTCCCCAGCACGATGCCGTGTTTGTGGCCCAGTCCCGAGCGGGGCAGGATCAGCCCCGCATAGTGGGGATCGCCGATGTGGATGGCCAGGCCGGTCGGGATGAGCGCCGTGTCTCCCGGCTGCAGGGTGAGGGGCGCATCGATTGCGGCGCGCAGATCGAGCCCCGCCGACCCGGGCGTGGCATAGGCGGGCAACAGGTCTTTCACGCGCGGGTCGAGAATCTTGAGGTCGAGGGTATCCATGTGACGCCGATGGGTCGTTGCCGGCGGATGCGGCCGGGGGTTGGTCGTGGGGTTATTATGCAGGCCGTCGTCGTCGAAAGCGGCGGCGATGGCATCAGGGCATCGAACGCGTACTGGCGTACAGGGTTGCGATGTGGCGGATGAGCTGGCGCGCGAGCTCGATTTTCGGGCCCGGCGGCAGGGCGTGCACACCGTTGTCGTCGAACAGCGTGAGACGGGATTCGTCGCTGCCCACCGCCTCCTGTACCAGGTTGGCGGCCAGCAGGGGAAGGTTCTTCCGGCGCCGCTTGAGTTCGGCGAATTCGTGCAGGTTTTCGCTTTCCGCGGCGAAGCCCACGCAGAAGGGCGGATGCGGCCGGCTGCTGACGTTGGCCAGGATGTCGGGGTTGGGCGCCAGCTCCAGGGTGAGGATGTGGGCGTCCTTCTTGATCTTGTGCTCGGACGGATTGAGCACGTAATAATCCGCCACCGCCGCCACGGCGATGAAGATGTCCGCCTCGGCGACTTCCCCGTTGACCGCGTTGAGCATGTCCTGGGCGCTGACCACCGGGATCACCTTGGCGCCCCGGGGCGGCTTGAGGGCGGTGGGGCCGGTCACGAGGGTGACCTGGGCGCCGGCCTCGAGCGCCGCGCGCGCCACGCAATAGCCCATCTTTCCCGAGGAGCGGTTGGTGATGCCCCGCACGGCGTCGATGGCCTCGAAGGTGGGGCCGGCGGTGACCAGCACCCTCAGGCCGGAAAGCAGCTTGGGTTGGAAGAAGGCTTCCAGATCCTCGAGAAGCTCGTCGGGCTCCAGCATCCGCCCCATGCCCATTTCGCCGCAGGCCTGCTCGCCACTGGCCGGGCCCAGGACCGTGATGCCGTCGGCGACGATGCGGTCCAGGTTGCGCCGGGTGGCCGGGTTTTCCCACATCTGGCGGTTCATGGCCGGCGCCACCAGCAGCGGGCACTCCCGCGCCAGACAGAGCGTGGACAGCAGGTCATCGGCGCGCCCCTGGGCGAGCTTGGCGAGAAAGTCGGCGCTGGCCGGCGCCACCAGACAGGCATCGGCGTCCCGGGTGAATTCGATGTGGGCCATGCCGTTGTCGATGCGGGGATCCCACAGGCTGGTGAACACTGGTTTGCCCGATAGGGCCTGCAGGGTGGCCGGCGTGATGAAGCGGGTGGCCGCCTCGGTCATCACCACCTGCACGTCCATGTGGCGCCGGACCATCAGGCGCACCAGCTCCGCCGCCTTGTAGGCCGCGATGCCCCCGGTGATGCCCAGCAATATGCGTTTGGAATCGAAATCCGACATAATCCTGAAAACCGCAGTTGACCGCTCTTTTGTGTTCGTAACCGATCGATGACGCAAGCAATTTTGCCTCCGGTCACCCTTTGCCCGGAGGGTGAGCCCGCTACGGGCCCGCTTTCCGGCCCAAGCGGGCGCCTGGCTTTGGCGCTCCTCCTGGCAGGGAGGGCGCCCCGCAGCGTCGGCCGAGGGGCCCCGCGCAAGCGGGGATCGGCCAGCGCAGGGGATGCCGGCGACCGCGGGCAGCGCGCCTGCATCCCGCGACGGGGTCGCATCCCCTAAAGGGGCCCCTGCTCCGCCCGTCGCGGTCGCCCTGCGGCGTCGTCGTATCAAGCCAGACACCCGCTTGGGCCGCCCTTCGGGCCCGTTCAACTGCGGTTTTTAGGATAATGCGGCCCATTGTAAGGGAGGAAGGAAGGCAGCGCACCATGGCGATCACGGACTGGCCGGCCTCGGAGCGGCCCCGGGAGCGGCTGATCGCCCAGGGCGCCCAGGCCCTGTCGGACGCCGAACTGTTGGCCATCTTCCTGCGCACCGGCGTGGCCGGCAAGAGCGCGGTGGATCTGGCCCGCGACCTGCTCGGGCGCTTCGGCAGCCTCAACCGTCTGTTCGAGGCCGGGCTGGAGGAATTCTGCTCGGTGGCCGGGATGGGGCCGGCCAAATATGCCCAGATGCAGGCGGTGGTGGAAATGGCGCGCCGGGCCCTGGCGGAACGGCTGCAGCGCCAGGACGTGCTGTCCTCACCCCAGGCGGTGCGGGAATATCTCCGCCTCGGCCTGGCCGGTCGGGAGCACGAGGTGTTCGTGGCGGTGTTCCTGGACGCCCAGAACCGGGTGATCGCGGTGGAGGAGCTGTTCCGCGGCAGCCTGAAGGAGACCAGCGTCTATCCCCG
>JBBINK010000060.1:5797-12143 GCA_037443925.1 Betaproteobacteria bacterium | reverse complement strand
GCTCGTGGTGCTCGCCCTCGCGCTGTTTTCGGCGCTGGTCTGGCGCGACCTGGATGCGCTGATGTCCGAGGTGGCACGCACCGATGCCCGGCAGGCCAGGCAAGAGCTGGAAACCGCCGTGGATGCCCTGCACCGCCAGGCCGAGGCGCTCGCCACCGCCCTGGAGGAATGGGACGAGGTGCGCGCGCAGCTGGAGGATCCCACCTATTACGCCTACTGGCGCGACAGCCGGGCCCTGGCCAATGAGCTGCTTCCCCTCAAACCCCAGGAGCTGGAGCTCTACGGCGCCGACCGCCGGGCGCTCGCCCACACACCCCGGGGCGACCTGCCGGCCCGGCTGGGGCCGGAGCACGCCCAGCCCTGGCTGTCCGTGGCCGACGGCGCCGCGTGGGCGCATTTCGTGCTGCCCCTGCATGATCCCGACACCACCCGCCTGCTGGGCTTCGTGGCACTGCGCCTGCCCCTGCCGGCAGCCCTCAGGGGCATCCAGAGCTTCCACTATCTCGACCCCGACAGCCTGCGCGTCGCCCTGCCGCCCCACACCCGCGTGCCTCTCACGGATCTGCCGCGCTACGCCACCTTCCGGACCGCGCCCAATCCCCAGATGCGCACCCTGGACGAGCTGGCGCGCCGGGCGGCGCTGCAGCTTGGCGCGGGTGCCGCCGTCACGCTGCTGCTGGCCTACGTGCTGGTGAATCGGGTCGCCCTGACCCCGCTGCGCCGCCTCATCGAGCACGTGAAGGGACTGCAGCAGGGTGGAGCGAGCCTGCTGGTGGCGGGAAGCCAGCCCCTGCGGGTGCGCGAACTGGAACTATTGCGGGAGACCCTCAACGACTACCAGCTCCGCCTGGAAGAGCTGCATGGCGACCTGGCCTCGAAGAACAGCGAGCTGTGGCGCATGGCCCACCACGATCCGCTCACCGGCGTGTTCAACCGGCGGGCGCTGGAGGACGACTGGCGCCAGACCACCGGCCGGGTCGGCCCGCCGCCCACGCCGGTGAGCCTGTGCTTGTTCGACTGCGACCACTTCAAGGCCATCAACGACACCTACGGCCACCACGTGGGGGACGAGGTGATCCAGGCCCTGGCGCGCTGTCTGCGTGAGTCCCTGCGCAGCACCGACCGCCTGTACCGGCTGGGGGGCGACGAGTTCGCCACCGTGCTGTGGAGCACGCCGGCGGCCGAAGCCGCCCGCCTGGCGCAACGCTGTCTGGACGCCGTGGCGGCCCACGACTTCACGCGCTACGGCGTGCGCGAACCCGTGCGCATGAGCGTGGGCATCGCCGAGGCCCAGGTCCTGGACGAGGACACGCGGGAGGAGCTGCAGCGCCGCGCGGACGTGGCCATGTACGAGGCCAAGCGTCCCGGCAATGCCAAGATCGTGCTGTATTCCGAGGCGCTGGACGACCGGCAGGCGCTGTTCTCCCACCCCGAGACCCATGCGGTGTGGCAGGCCATGCGGGAGCGGGAGCGGCTCATCCTGCATTACCAGCCGGTGCTGGATCTGCCGGCCCGCACGCTGTCCCACTACGAGGCGCTGCTGCGCATCCGCGACGGCGACCGGCTGGTCATGCCGTCGGTGATCCTGCCCCTGGTGGAGATGCGCGGCTGCGAGTGCGAGCTGGATCTGGCGGTGCTGGAACGCCTCGCCCGGGATCTGGAACAGGGGCACGTTCCCCGGGGCGCCGGTGTCGCCATCAACATCTCCGGGCCGGGCATCGTGGACGGACGGGTCGTGGACGGCCTGCTCGCCCTGACCCGCTTTCTGCCCGAACATCGGCTGATCGTCGAAGTGACCGAAACCACCCTGATCACCCGCATCACCGAGGCCTCCGGCCACCTGCGGCGGCTGCGGGAGGCGGGCTTCGCCGTGGCGCTGGACGATTTCGGCAACGGCTATTCCTCCCTGCGCTACCTGGCCCACATGCCGGTGGACTACGTGAAGTTCGACCGGGACCTGGTGCTGGGCCTGGCCGGCCGCGATCGCCAATCCACTCTGGTGAGCGACCTGGCACGACTGATCCGGGACGCGGGCTACCGTCTGGTGGCCGAGGGCATCGAATCGGAAGACATGCTGGAGGATGTCACCGCCCTGGGCTTCGACCAGGCCCAGGGTTACTGGCTGGGCCGGCCCCAGCCCCTGCCCAGCCAGGCCTGATCCCGGTCTTCAGGGCAGGCGTTCCACCCGCACCCACAGGCGCGTGCCCGCAGCCTGGCTGCCGCGGCTGCCGTAGGCGATGCCCCGGCCCTGGTCGAAGGCGGCGCTGTCGATGCCTCCCAGCTCGATCCACTCTCCCAGACGCCCGGACACCGTGGTCGAGGCCGACTCCACCTGCACGCTGTGGTCGGGGTTGAGCTGTCCGCGCCGGGGATGAATGTCCAGCCACACCCGGTCGCCCGCCAGGCGCGGCACCACCTCGAAGCCCGTGTCCACGTCGTGGAAGGTGGTGGATTCCTGCACCACCACCCGCCCCCAGGGATCGCGCGTGACGGTCTGGCTTCGGTAAGGGACGGCCGTGCCGGTGCGGATGAAGGCGCGGTGGCCTTCCAGCACCTGGATGCGTTGCTCGTCGGCCTGCCCGGCCTCGGTGCGACTGGACCACACACGCGCGGACACGCCTCCGCCCGGCCCGATGCGGGCGGAGGCCGCCGCCCCCGCCTGCGCCGCTTCGCCGTCCGCGTCCCGGCGCACCGTGATCATCAGGCGCTGGGGCGCGGTGTCGATCCCGGCCAGCACTTCCCGGATCTGCGCGAGCCGCTCCGGCGTGGTGCGCACGATCAGCCTGTTCTGCATGCCCGTGACCGCCCCGGCCGGACCCACCAAGGGCTGGATGAGGGGGATGACCTGCTCGGCCGTCCGATAGTTGAGCACGATCACCTCCACCCGCTCCTGGGCCAGGCCCGGCAGGGCCAGCAGGAGCCCCATGACGACCGCTGTCAGACGCTTCATCGTTCCTCCAAGAGACACTCCCTGCTCACCGCCGCCACCAGGGCGGGCAGCGCCGCCGCCACCGCGGGCCCCAGCACGGCTTGACCACCGGCCCGCCCGATCTCCACGCCGTGCAGCACCCAGCGCCGCGGACCGCCACCCAGGCGCCGGCTCAGGGCCAGGGCATCGGCCAGCCCGAAACCATGGGTGGACGTGTGGCGCGCCAGGACGCCCAGCACCGCTTCCTGCTCCAGCCGGTGCAGGGTGCCCACCGGCTTGCCGCTCACGACGCCATCCACCAGCACCGCCTCGTCGAGCCCCTCGAGCACCTGGACGAGCCGGGCGCCCGGCCGGTCCAGCACCGTCACCGGGATGCCCCGGGGCGCGAGCGCCGCCTCCAGCAGCGGCGCGGCCGCCAGGCCCACGCAGTCCTCCCCGAAGGGCGAGCCCACGCAGATCACCGCCCGTCTCATCGCCGCTCCAGATTCAGCCGCAGGAAATGGGTCGCACACGAGATGCAGGGATCATAGTTGCGGATCACCTGTTCGGCACGCAGCCGCAGTTCCGCCTCGCTCCGGTCCAGGCCGAAGGCGGTGAGATTGGCCGCCAGATCCGCCTCGATGCGGGCCTGGTTCTGACTGGTGGGCGGCACGATGCGCGCTGTCTCCACCCGCCCTTCGCCATCGAAGGCGTAGCGGTGCCACAACAACCCCCGGGGCGCCTCGCTGGCGCCGTAGCCCACGCCGGCGCGGGGTTCCACGTCGATCCAGGGCCGTTCGGCCGGCGCGTAGGCGGCCAGCAGCCGGATGGCTTCGGTGATGGCATAGACGATCTCGATCGCCCGCGCCACCACGCTGTGATACATGTTGCTCGAGGGCCAGCCAATGCCCGTCTGGAAGGCCAGTTCCGCCACGGCCGGCGGCAGACGCGCATGGTGCAGATTGAGGCGCGCCAGGGGGCCCACCAGGTAGGGGCGTCCATGGAGCAGACAATGCAGCGCCGTGGAGTGGGGAACCTGGCGCTCCTCGAAATGGGCCTCGAAGTCGGCGATGGGAATGTCGAGCCCCCCGGAGGAGACGATGCGCTCGGCCATCATGGGGTAGGCGTCGTCCTCGGCCAGGCTCACCCATTCGAACGCCTGATGATTGGCGGGCAGAGGCAGCGCCGCGCACCAGCGCACCAGGGCCTCCGCCTCCGGCAGGGCCTGTCGCAGTCGCTCGGCCAGCGCCGCCGCCTCGCTGGCCGGGGGGCTGTGGTGGAAGCCACCGACACGCGCCCTCACCGGATGCACCGAACGCCCTCCCAGGAAACGGATGATGTCGTTGCCCAGCGCCTGCAGGCGCAGGCCGCGGCGCACGGCCTCCGGTTCCTTTTCCGCCAGGGCGATCACGCTGTCGCAGCCGAAGAAATCGGGCGCCGCCAGAAGGTGGATGTGCAGCGCGTGGGATTCGATCCACTCGCCGCAATAGTAGAGTCGCCGCATGGCCTCCACCCAGGGAGGCACCGCCGCGCCGAAGGCCGACTCGATGGCCCGCACGGCACTCATCTGGTAAGCCACGGGGCAGATGCCGCAGATGCGTGCCACGGCGTCGGGCACTTCCGCGAAACTGCGCCCCTCCAGGAGTTTCTCGAACAGCCGCGGCGGTTCGTAGATGGCCAGCCGAACGTGCTCGATCCGGCCGTCACGAACGACCAGGTCCAGGGCGCCCTCCCCTTCCACCCGGGCCAGCACCGGCACCTCGATCTGCAAGGAACGCACCTCAGTCATCGACATCCTCCGCCGCGTCGCGAAAGGGCTTTGCGCCCGCCGCGATGAACAGGAAGCGGTCGCGCACGGCCTGGGGCGACAGCCCCAGCGCCCGGAAACGCAGGCCCAGGGAGCGGCCGTTGACCCTCTCCGCCGGACCAAAGCAGCCGTAACAGGCGCGGCCCAGCGCCGGACAGAGGGCCCCGCAGCCGGTCTGGGTCACCGGGCCCAGGCAGGGCTGGCCGCGGGTCACCAGCACGCAGGCGTGGCCGCCCCGCTTGCACTCCAGGCACACCGGCTCGTCAGGAACAGGGGGGCGCACGCCGTTGAGCAGGTTGGCCAGGGCCGCCATGAGCTGGCGTGAGGTCACGGGGCAGCCCGGCAGCTCCAGATCCACGCGCACATGGGCGGCGATGGGCGTGGCGGTGTCCAGCGCCGCGATGGTCTCCGGCGTGGCATAGACGGCCGCGAGCCAGTCGGCCCCCTGCATCCGGCCGTTGCGCAGCGCCTGGATGCCCCCCGCGGTGGCGCAGCTGCCCAGAGCGATGAGGAAGCGGCTGCGCTCACGGATGGCGCGGATGCGCCCGACATCCTCCGCCGTGGTGATGCTGCCCTCCACCAGGGCGATGTCCGCCGCGGCTTCGGGATCGACGATGCCGGCCTCGGGAAAGTGCACGAAGCGCACCAGCCGGGCCAGCTCCAGCAGGGCCTCGCCCCCATTGAGCAGGGCCAGCTGGCAGCCATCGCAGGATGCGAACTTGTGCACCGCCACCCGTGGCTCGACCATCAGAACCCCCGCACGCCGAACACGCCGCGAAGCTCGGCCCAACTGAACACGGGACCGTCGCGGCACACGAAGCGGCCGCCGATCTGGCAATGCCCACAATGGCCGATGCCGCACTGCATGTTCCGTTCCGTGGACAGGAACAGGGCGGTTTCGGGCAGCCCCTTGCCCAGCAGGATGCGCACCGCCGCCAGCATCATCCCCTCCGGACCGCACATCATGGCCACGGTACGCGCGGGATCGGGCGCGACCCGCTCGATCAGCTCCGTCACCGGGCCCACATGCCAGGGCCAGTGGCCCCGCACCGCGCCCGCGGCCACCTGCACCTCGGTGTTGGGAGCGTCGGCCCATTCCTCGTAGCGCCTGCGATAGATCAGATCGTCACTGTGCCTGACGCCCTGGATGATGATCAGCCGTCCGAAGCGGCGCCGTCGGCGCAGCACGTAATGGATCACCGACACCACCGGGGCGCAGCCCAGACCGCCGGTGATCACCAGCACGTCGCGCCCCTCGGCCGCTGCCAGCGGCCAGCCGCGCCCGTAGGGTCCGCGTATGCCCACGACATCACCCTCGCGCAGCGCGGCGAGCCCTTCGGTCACCCGCCCCACCTGGCGGATGGTGTGATCGAACACGCCTTCCATTTCCGGATCGGAAACGATGGAGATCGGCACCTCGCCCACGCCGTAGAGATACACCATGTTGAACTGGCCGGGCTCGAAGCGGTAGCGCGCCTGCCACTGGGGATCTTCGAAGCGCAGGCGCAGGGTGAAAATGCTCGCCGATTCCTGCCGCCGTTCCAGGATGCGTGCCGGCCGGGGGGTGTAGGGATCAGGGCGCATCGCCGTCCTCCAGCAGCCGACGCACCTCCTCCGTGAGGTCGATGCCC
>JBBINK010000060.1:2503-5768 GCA_037443925.1 Betaproteobacteria bacterium | reverse complement strand
TGCACCGTCCGCAGCCCACGCAGCCGCTGCGGCCGAACTGCTCGTGCCAGCTCCCCAGCTTGTGGGTGAGCCACTGGCGGTAACGGTGTCGGGTCTCCGGCCGCACCTGGAAACCATGGAGGTAGCCATGGGCGGCGCCGAAGCAGGAATCCCAGAAACGCTCGTGCCGGCTGCTGGTGGCATCCAGTGCCGGCACGTCTTCCTCGCCGTGGCAGAAGCAGGTGGGACAGACCTGGGTGCAGTTGCCGCAGGACAGACAGCGTGCCGCCACGACTTCCCACTGGGGATGTTCGAGGCGCGCGAACAGGGCGGCGGCCAGATCTGGTCCCGGCAGACCCCGCGTCTGTGCGGCTGCCGACCGTGCCAGCGCCTGCTCCGCCTCGGCGCGCTGGGCCTCGTTTGCGGCAGGCAGGCCCAGCGCCCGCAGCACATCCCGCCCCTCGAGGCTGCCCGCTTCCGCCACGAAGCCGCCCTCCACCTCGGTCAGGGCCAGATCGAAGCCGGCGGCCGCGCGCGGGCCGTCACCGGTGGAAGCGCAGAAACAGGTATCCGCCGGATGGGTGCAGTTCACGGCGATGAGCAGCATTTCCTCGGCGCGCGCGGCGTAGCGGGGATCGGGGTGGCTCCCCCCCAGGAAATGGCGGTCATGCACGGCCAGCGCCGCCAGGTCACAGGCGCGCACGCCGAACAGCGCGAGGGGCCGCGGTGCGGGCAGCAGCGTCTCCACCTCGAGACGGCCATCCACGCGGCGCGCCTGCCACAGGGCTTCCCGGGGCGGGAACAGGAATGGCTTGATCGCCTGGGGACCGTTGGCCCAGGCGAAACAGCGGGGCGATCTGGAATGGCTGAGGCGATAACGGCCCGGGCCCTGCTCGTCGTGCCAGCCCCAAGGTAGATCCGCCGCGGCGGCGAGGTCGTCATAGGCGATCATGCCATCGCGCACGCGGGGCCCCACCAGCCGATAGCCCTGCTCCAGCAGCAGCCCGAACAGCGCGTCGAGCGCGCGGTGGGCCAGGAAGAAGGACGGATCCCGCGTCATAAGCGACACCCCTGACGCCGTGGCGCCGCCTCAGTCCCGCCCGGAGCGCCAGATGGACAGGACGATCCAGACACTGTTCATCACCGCGATCACGAAGCCGAAGAAGCCCAGCACCGGCATGCCGAAAATCTTCGGGCCGCCTTCGATGGTCATCACGATGGACGAGCCGATGATCAGGCTCGCCGTGAGGATGCCCATGGTCAGCCGGTTGGTGCTGCGGTCGAGCTGATGGCCGAAATGGTCCAGCCGTTTCAGATCCAGATCGATGTGGGCCCTTCCTTTCCGCAGCTCCTTGAAGAAGCGCGACAGATCCCGTGGCAGCCCGAGCAGCACCGACGCCATCTCGCGCACGCCGTTCTCCGCGCGCTTGGCGATGGCCTGGGGCGAATAGCGCAGGGGCAGCACCTGGGCGATGAAGGGCTCCACGTGCTCGCCCATGTCGAATTCGGGATCCAGCTGGCGGCCCAGCCCCTCCAGGGTGATCAGGGCCTTGAACAGCAGGGTCATGTCGGTCGGCATCACCAGGTGATGCTCGCGCATGATCACGGCGAGCTCGGACAACAGCCGTCCCATGCTGATGTCCCGCAGCTGCACGCTGGAATAGTTGAACACGAACTCGATCAGGTCCGAGGCGAGCCTCGCCTCGTCCACCGGGCCGTCGCCGGTCCATTCCAGGATCACCTCGAGCAGCGCCCGTTCGTCCTTGCGCAGCAGCGCAAGCAGCAGATCCATGATCTGATTGCGCCGCTCGACGGTAAGCATCCCGGTCATGCCGAAGTCGATGAGCCCAAGACGGTTGCCGGGCAGGTAGAACACGTTGCCCGGGTGGGGATCGGCGTGGAAATAGCCGTTGATGAGGATCATCTTGAGCACCACGTTGGCCCCGCGCACCGCGAGCAGCCGGCGGTCCAGCCCCGCCGCATCCACCTCGTCCAGCCGGTTGCCGGGAATGCCGTCGATGCGGTCCTGGACGTTCATCACCGCGCTGGTGTAATCCCAGTACACGCGCGGGATGAAGACGGTGGGATCGTCGGCGAACATCTCGCCGAACCGCTCGATGGCCCGCGCCTCCGCCGCGAGGTCCAGCTCCCGGCGCAGGGATTTGGCGAACTGCTGCACCACGCGCCGCGGCTGGTAGCGTCGCGCCTCGGGAATCTCCGACTCGATCAGGGCCGCCAGATGGCCCATGATGCGCAGATCGGCCTCCACCTTGGGCACGATGCCGGGCCGCCGCACCTTCACCACCACGGGCGTGCCGTCGGGCAGCACCGCTTCGTGCACCTGGGCGATGGACGCCGCGGCACGGGGCACGGGGTCGAAAGCGGCGAAGACGTCCTGGGGCGGGCGCCCCAGGGCCTGGGTCAGCTCGGGCAGCAGGGCCTCGAAGGGCTCGGGCGGGACCTGGTCCTGCAGCCGCTCCAGCTCCGCGATCCAGTTGGGCGGCAACAGGTCCACCCGCGTGGCCAGCACCTGGCCCAGCTTCACGTAGGTGGGCCCCAGTTCCTCCAGCATGCGCCGGAAACGCTGGGGCGGCTCCAGGCGGGTGATCTCGGATTCCTCCTTCCAATGGAGGATGCGGCCGGCCCGCTCCAGCGCGGTGACCAGCCCCAGCCGCCGCACCAGATCACCCATGCCGTGGCGGATGAGGACGGAGCTGATCTCGTGCAGGCGGGGGAAATCCCGCACCACACTGATCGTCTCCCAGAGCATCAGCGCCCTTTCCCGCTCTTGTCCGCCTTTTCCTGCAGGGCCTCGGCCATGCCCGCGAGCACGCCGCTGGCCACCAGCGCCAGCCGCCGCGCCAGTTCGGACGCCGCGCGCCCGCCTTCGGCCACCTGGGCGCGCACGCCCGGACCGGCCCGGTTGCGCAGGGTCTCGATGGTGTCGGCCACCGCCCGCTGGGTGTCCGTGCCGGTCCTCTGGGCATGGGTGAGCAGGTCGGCGAAGGCCTGCCTGACCCGCTCGCCGGCCCGCTCCGCACCGCGGCGGACGGCTTCCAGCCATTCCTGCTCCAGACGCTTCAGGCCATCGAGCACGGGTTTGATGTCCTCCGCCGTGAGCGCCCGGCCCTCGGCGAGCAGCTGCTCACCGGCCAGCCGGGTGGCTTCGGCCGCTTTCTTCAGCGCCTCGTCGAGTCCCGCGAGGGCGTCGGCCGCAGCCGTCCGGATTTCACCCCCGCGCCGGGCCAGACCGATGCCCACGCCTTCGGTCACCGCATCCACCACC
>JBBINK010000060.1:0-2390 GCA_037443925.1 Betaproteobacteria bacterium | reverse complement strand
TGGCCGCCTCGTCACGGATGGCCTCCAAAGGGGCAGGGCTGTCGCTCATGTGCGCTCTCCTCGTGATGAAATGTCATGGCAAATCATAGCCGAAATACCTCCAGCCCGACGCCCGCCTGTCCTCGCGTTCACTTTACATCCGCCCCGAAAGTCCGTTAAATCGCGCCATGGCGCTCAAGATCCCGCCCTTTTTCCTGCTGCTCGCCGCCCTCGCGCTGCCCGCCAGGGCCGAGCCGCCGGTGCCGCCGGCCGCGGACGCCGCGGCCCTGTCCGGCACCCGCGGAGATCTCACGCTCTACGCTTTGAGCCTGAACGGGACGGCCTACCGTTATGGCGGGAACGATCCCGACAGCGGCCTGGACTGCAGCGGCTTCGTGGGCCACGTCTTCCGTGAGGTGGCGGGCCTGGATCTGCCCCGCAGCGCCCAGGCCATCAGCCGGCTGGGGCGCAAGATCGGCATCGAGGAACTGAAGCCCGGTGACCTGGTGTTCTTCAACACCCTGCGCCGGGCCTTCTCCCACGTGGGCATCTACCTGGGCAACCAGCAGTTCATCCACGCCTCCAGCAGCAAGACCGGCGACGTGATGATCTCCAGCCTGCGCGAGGCCTACTGGGCCAAACGCTTCGACGGCGCCCGCCGCATCGATCTCGCCGGCAACTAGCCTCGCCTGAAACCCCCCGGCGTTTGACATGCCGGCGCCGAGGGTCCATAGTCCCCCGCAGCCCCGGGTCGCGCCGCAGGTGCCCATGCGCCGTGTCCCTTTCCCCTTCCTCCTGCTCGTCGTCCTGCTCGCGGTGGCCTCCACCGCGCGGGGCCAGGCCATGACCCGCGAGGAGCTGGAAGCCTGGTTCGACGACGACACCAGCGCCCGCATCGCCCAGGTCAACGAGGGCGAACTGGTGTTCCTGCGCCAGCCCCCCGCGAAGCCCGTGCATCACCATCACAACGTGCTGACCGTGGACGACGCCGCCGTCACCAGCGGCTGGGCCGAACTGCGCCAGTGCCACTTCCATCTGGACCGGGTTCCAGCCACCCAGATCGTGTTCCACCCCGACAGGGTGCGGGCGCTGGAAATCGTCTCCCGCCAGGGCATCGGCCAGGCCTGGGTCGAGGGCGCCACCGTGCAGCTGCGCGAGGTCGGCCCGCACGCGCGCATCTGCCTGCGGCTGATGACCCAGGCCCTGCTCAGGAATGCGGACGGCACCTATCACGTCAACAGCGGTCCGTTCATGCGCCGCTTCCTCGATGGCTACTACCCCATGCACGTGACCATGGAGGTGCGGCTGCTGACCCGTCGGCTGCGCTTCCTGGACATCACCCCGCCGGGACAGGAAGGCTTCCAGGTCACGGTCGGTCCGGACCGGGTCAGCTTCGACGGCTGGTTCGAGGGCCGGCTGCAGACCCTGATCCGTTTCGTTCCCCTGGGCCGATCCCGCCCGCCGCCCGGCTGACGGATCGGTATTGCGAATTATTCGCGTTTGCTATACCATGCCTCCCGACGTCAACCCACTCAACCGTTTTTGGAGGCATTCCGATGGTCATCCGCTTCATCCGTGCCCTCGCCCTGCTGTTGGCGGCGCTGCCCCTGGCCGCGGCGGCCGAGGAAGTCGTGGTGTATTCCGCCCGTAACGAGCAGCTCATCAAGCCCGTGTTCGACGCCTATACGCGCGCCACGGGCGTCAATATCCGCTTCATCACGGACAAGGAGGGCCCGCTGCTCCAGCGCCTGAAGGCCGAGGGCCCCAACACCCCCGCCGATCTCCTGATCACCGTGGACGCCGGCAATCTGTGGCAGGCCGCCCAGGAGGGCATCCTGCAGCCGGTGAACTCCCCCGTGCTGGCGCGCAACGTCCCCGCTTATGCCCGGGATCCGGAAGGCCGCTGGTTCGGCCTGTCCCTGCGTGCGCGCACCATCGTTTACAACACGAACCGGGCCCGCCCATCCGAGCTGTCCAGCTATGAGGATCTCGCCAGCCCCAAATGGAAGGGCCGCCTGTGCCTGCGCACCTCGAAGAAGGTGTACAACCAGTCCCTGGTGGCCATGATGATCGCGGAGCACGGGGAAGCGAAGACGGAGCAGATCGTGCGCGGCTGGGTGGCCAACCTCGCCACCGATCCCTTCCCCGACGACACCAAGATGATGGAGGCCGTGGCCGCGGGTCAGTGCGACGTGGGGATCGGCAACACCTACTACTACGGCCGGCTGATGGAGAAGAAACCCGGCCTGCCCCTCGCCCTGTTCTGGGCCAATCAGGAAGGCTCCGGCGTGCACGTGAACGTCTCGGGTGCCGGCGTCACCCGTCATGCGACGAACCGGGCCGGGGCGATCCGCCTGCTGGAGTGGCTGTCCTCGCCCGAGGCCCAGAATCTGTTCGCCGACGTCAACCTG
>JBBINK010000059.1:8763-12307 GCA_037443925.1 Betaproteobacteria bacterium | reverse complement strand
CAGAACTGGTGCACGCCGGTGAAGCCACCGAGTATGACGTAATCGTCCACTTCCACGTGCCCGGCGAGGTTGGTGCAGTTGGCGAAGATGGTGTGGTTGCCCACGATGCAGTCGTGGGCGATGTGGACGTAGGCCATGATCCAGTTGTCGCTGCCGATGCGGGTGATGCCGCCCCCTTGCACCGTGCCGGTGTTGATGGTGACGAATTCGCGGATGGTGTTGCGGTCGCCGATGTCCAGGCGGGTGGGTTCTCCGGCGTATTTCTTGTCCTGGGGAACCTCGCCGATGGAGGCGAACTGGAAGATCCGGTTGTCGCAGCCGATGCGGGTGTGGCCGGTGATGACCGCGTGGGCGCCGATACGGGTGCGGTCGCCGATCTCCACGTGCTCGCCCACCACTGCGTAGGGCCCGACTTCCACATCCGCACCCAGCCGCGCGGCCGGATGGACGATGGCGGTGGGATGGATCATACGACCTTGCGCACCGTGCACATCAGCTCCGCCTCGGCCGCGACGGCATCATTGACCCAGGCCTTGCCGGCGAATTTCCAGATGCCCTTGATGGCGCGCAGGAAGTCCACTTCCAGCCGCAGCTGGTCCCCCGGCCCCACCGGACGCTTGAAGCGGGCGCCGTCGATACCCACGAAGTAATAGACGGAATCGGCGTCCGGCGTGGTGTTCTCGCTCTTGAAGGACAGGATCGCCGCCGCCTGGGCCATGGCTTCCACGATCAGCACGCCGGGAAACACGGGGCGGTTGGGGAAATGGCCCTGGAAAAAGGGCTCGTTCACACTCACGTTCTTGAGGGCGATGATCTTCTTGCCGGCCTCGATCCGCTCCACCCGGTCGAGCAGCAGGAAGGGATACCGGTGCGGCAGGTATCGCATGATCTCGTTGATGTCCATGGCAGTCATGGCTGTTTCCTTTCCAGGTCCTCGATTTTCTGTTCCAGCTCACGGATGCGCCGCGCCATTTCCTCCACGCGCCGCAGATGGGCCTGCATCTGCATCCATTCCCGGTGGGGCTGGGCGGACCACACGCCGGTATAGGTGCCGGGCTCGTGGATGGACTTGGTGACGAAGGTGCCCACCGAAACCGTGACCCCGTCGGCAAGGGTGAGATGTCCGATGATCCCCGCCGCGCCACCGATCATGCAGTGGCGGCCGATCCGGGTGCTGCCGGCCACGCCGACACACGCGGCCATCACGGTGTGGGCTCCGACCCGCACGTTGTGCGCGATCTGGATCTGGTTGTCCAGCTTCACGCCCTCCTCGATCACCGTATCGTCCAGGGCGCCCCGATCGATGGTGGTGTTGGCGCCGATCTCCACGTCGTCGCCGATCACCACCCGGCCGATCTGGGGAATCTTGACCCAGTGCCCGGCCTCGGGCGCAAAGCCGAAGCCGTCGGCGCCGATCACCGCGCCGGAATGCACGATCACCCGCCGTCCCAGCACGCACCGGTGATAGATGGTCACGCCCGGATACAGCAGGCAGTCCTCTCCGATCTCGGCGCCCTCCCCCACGTGGCAGCCGGCGCCAATCTGCACGCGCGGACCGATCCGCGCCCCCGGACCGATCCAGGCATGGGGTCCGACGGTGGCGCTGGCGTCCACCTGCGCCGCGGGATCGACCACGGCCGTGGGATGGATTCCCGGCACCCGCGCCGGTGGCGGATTGAGCAGCGCCAGCACCCGCGCCGTGTAGGCATAGGGGTTGTCCGTCACGATCCGGGGCCGATCCGTGGCATCGCGGTCGCGGGGCGCGACGATCACCGCGCCGGCACGGGTGACTGCCAGCTGGGCGCGGTATTTGGGATTGGTCAGGAAGCTGAGGTGCTCCGGCCCGGCCTGGGCCAGCGTGGCGACCTGGCTGACGCGGAGGGTGGCATCACCCACCACCTCGCCGCCCAGCAGGCGTGCGATCTCGGCGAGGGTGTAGCTGGGTCGGGCTTCCGGCATGGCTCACCGCCACCGGCCATCACTTGTCGGCCAGGGCCTTGAGGATCTTGTCGGTGATGTCGATCCGGTTGCTGACATACACCGCTTCCTGCAGGATGAGATCGTATTTCTCCTTCTCCGCCAGCTCGCCGATGGCGCGGTTGACGCGCTCCTGGAAGGCGGCGCGCTCCTCGTTCTGGCGCATGTTGAGATCCTCCTGGAACTCGCGCTTGGCGCGCTGCAGGTCGCGGTTGAGGTTGGCCAGCTCGCGCTCCTTGGCGCGGCGCTCGGTCTCGCTCAGCGTCACGCTTTCCTTCTCCAGATAGGCCTGCAGATCGCGGAACTGCTTGGCCATTTTCTGGATCTCCTGATCCCGCGCCGCGAATTCCTTCTCCAGCTTCTTGCTGGCCCGGATGGCCGGGGCGGATTCACGAAAGATGCGCTCCACGTTCACGAAACCCACTTTCAGCTCCACCGCCCGCACCGGACTGACGAATCCCGCGGTCACCAGGACCGCCACTGCCATTGCCTGCGTCAATTTCTTCATAGCTGCTCTCTAAAAGACGGAACCCAACTGGAACTGGAACACTTCCTTCTTGTCCTCGGGCTTGGCATTGAGCGCCTTGGCCAGACTGAACTTGAGGGGGCCGACGGGGGATACCCAGCTCAGCGACAGGCCGGCGGAATAGCGCAGATCCCCCAGGCTCAGCTTGTCATCGGGACCGTACACCGCGCCGGCATCCACGAAGGCGCTCAGGCGGGCGGACTTGTCGTTCTTCATGCCGGGCAGCGGAAACAGATACTCGATGTTGCCCAGCAGCCGGCGCGTGCCTCCCATGGCCTGGCCCAGGGTGTCCTTGGGCCCGATGGTGCCCGCCTTGTAACCCCGCACCGACGTCACGCCGCCGACATAGTAGTTCTTGAAGAAGGGAAAGGGATCACCGGCCAGCCCCTTGCCCCAGCCCACCTCGCCGTTGAGCAGCAGCGCCGTGTCACGGGAAAGGGGACGCAGCCACTGGTGCTGGTAGGTGAGCTTGACATAGTTGAGCTCGCCCCCCGGCAGGCCGATCTCCCCCACGGCCCGCTGCAGCACGCCTTTCATGGGATACAGGCGGCTGTCCCGCGTGTCCCTTGCCCAGGAGGCATCCCCACGCAGGATGGAGTAGCTGTTGCCGAACACCGAGACGAAGTTGGCGTACACGGGGGAGGCATTGGTGTCCACCGTGGAGCGGGTGTGCTCGTAGCCCAGCCCCAGTCCCACCGTGTCCGTCTCGGTGACGGGCACGCCCACACGCAGCCCCACCCCCTGGCTCGCCGTGGTATAGGTGGTCACCGACAGGGAGGTGGAGTCCACCTTGCGCGTGTAGACGTCGAAGCCGAGGCTGACGCCCTCGTCCGTGTAATAGGGATTGGTGTAGGACAGGGCATAGACCGTGTTGACCTTGCTGGTGTTGGCCTGGATCGCCAGGAAGTTGCCTGAGCCGAGGACATTGGACTGGGACACGGAACCGCTCAGGATGAGGCCCTCGCTGCTGGAGAAGCCGGCACCCGCCATGATGTTGCCGGTGGGTTTTTCCTCCACGCGCACGTTGACATCGACCTGGTC
>JBBINK010000059.1:0-8746 GCA_037443925.1 Betaproteobacteria bacterium | reverse complement strand
CGGGGTCTCCACGTTGACTTCCTTGAAGTAGTCCAGCTTGTCGAGGCGTTCCTTGGACCGGTTGATCTTGGCCGCGGAATACCAGCCGCCCTCGATCTGGCGCATCTCACGCCGGATCACTTCATCACGGGTGCGGGTGTTGCCGGAGATGCGCACGTTGCGCACGTACACGCGCCGCCCGGGGTCGATGAAGAAGGTGAAGGCCACGCGCTGCCGTGCCTTGTCCACGTCCGGCACGGCGTTGACGTTGGCGAAGGCATAGCCGTCGTTACCGAGGCGGTCGCCGATCGCCTTGGTCGTTTCCGTGATCTTCTCCCGCGAGAACACCTCGCCGCTGTGCACCTTGATCAGCTTGCGCAACTCGTCCTCGGGGATGAGGAGCTCCCCCGCCACCTTGATGTCCGACACCGTGTAGCGGGGACCCTCGTGAATGTTGATGGTGATGTAGATGTCCTTCTTGTCCGGGCTGATCTGGACCTGGGTGGATTCGATGGCGAACTCGAGATAGCCCCGGTTGAGGTAGAAGGAGCGGATCGTTTCCAGGTCGCCGGCCAGCTTCTGCTTGGAGTACTGGTCGTTCTTGGTGTACCAGGACAGCCAGTTGGGCGTGCTCAGGTTCATCAGGTCGAGCAGATCCTTCTCGCGGAAGGCCTGGGCACCGACGATGTTGATCTGGCGGATCTTGGCCACCTCGCCTTCGGAGATGTCGAAGCGGATCGCCACGCGATTGCGTTCCAGGGGCGTGACCGTGGTCTTGATCTCCACGCCGTACTTGCCCCGGGCCAGATACTGGCGCTTGAGCTCCTGCTCCGCCCGCTCCAGCATGGCGCGGTCGAAGATGCGCGATTCGGCGATGCCCACTTCCTTCAGGCCCGCCTTGAGCTGGTCTTTGCTGAATTCCTTGGCGCCGGTGACGTCGATCTGGCCGATGGCGGGACGTTCCTGCACCTGGACGATGAGCACGCCGTCTTGCACCTCGAGCCGGACGTCGTTGAAGAACCCCGTGGCGAACAGCGCCTTGATGGCGGCGGCCGATTTTTCCTCGTCGAAGGTGTCGCCCACCTTGACCGGAAGATAGCTGAAGACCGTGCCGGCTTCGGTGCGCTGGATGCCTTCGACGCGGATGTCCTTCACCACGAAGGGCTCGAAGGCATGTGCCGCCTGAACCAGCCCCACCATGGGCCCCGCGACGGCCAGCAACACCAGAAAGGACGGTCTCATGCGATCAGGGCCCAAGCAAGCGGTTGACGTCGTTATAGAGGGCGAACAGCATCAGGGTGAACAGGAGCGCCATGCCGATGCGCTGGCCGAGCATCAGAATCCGCTCGGAAGGAGGGCGTCCCGTGATGACTTCGCCGATATGATACAACAAATGCCCTCCATCCAGCACCGGCACGGGCAGCAGGTTGAGCACCCCCAGACTGGTGCTGAGCAGCGCGAGGAACAGCAGCCAGGGCATCCAACCCATCTGGGCCGTCTGGCCGGCGTAGCTGGCGATGGCCACCGGCCCGCTCAGATTGCGCCAGGAGACCTCGCCCCACAGCATCTTCCACAGCAGCTCGAGACTCAGGCGCGCCATCTGCCACGTCTTGCGCGCACCTTCCTGGAAGGCGCGCAGATAACCGTGGCGCACCGTGGTGTAGGCATAGGCGCTCACCCCGATGCGTCCGATGACTTCGCCATCGACTGTCTCGGCCCTCGGGGTGAGGCGGATGTCGATGGGCCTGCCCTCGCGCACGACGTCCAGCCGCAGGGGCACGCCCGGCCGCCGCCGGATCTGCTCCACCAGGTCCTGCCAGTCCTTGACAGGGATGCCTTCCACCGCGGCCACCCAGTCGCCGGTACGCAGACCGGCGAGCGCGGCGGGGGAGCCTTCCAGCACCTCGCCGATTCGGGGTTGCGCGAAGCGAGCCGGCATGAGGCCGATGCGCCGCAGGAAATCGCGGCCCGCGTCGGCGCCGTCGTCCGCTTGCAGGCTGAGCACGCGAACCTCGTGGCGGCCATCCGGCCTCAGCACCTGGACCTCCAGTTCGGCCCCCTGCCCGAGATGGGCGATCAGCGCCCATTGCACGTCGTCCCAGGTGGTGACCGGCTCGCCGCCCACGCGCTCGAGCGTCTCCCCACGGGCGAATCCGGCCACGGCGGCTGGTGTGCCGGCCGGTGGGGCGTCGATGACCGGGCGCAGGCCCGGCATGCCATGCACGAACAGCCCCCAGTAGATGAGCAAGGCCAGCAGGAAGTTGGCGGCCGGCCCCGCGGCCACGATGATCATCCGGCGCCACACGGGCTGACGGTTGAAGGCGCGGGGCAGATCGTTGGCGTCCACGGGGCCTTCGTGCTCGTCCAGCATCTTGACGTAACCCCCCAGGGGAAAGGCGGCGACGGCCCATTCCGTGCCGTCGGGCCGGAAACGCCGAGACCAGACGGGATGGCCGAAACCCACGGAAAACCGCAGGACCTTGACCCCGCAGGCCCGGGCCGCCAGGTAGTGCCCGTATTCGTGTACCACGATCAGCACGCCCAGGGTCAGCAGGAAAGCGGCCAGGGTCACGAGCAGGCTCATCGGGGCTCCATCTCCGCAAGCAGCGCCCGTGCCGCCCGCCTGGCCGCGTGGTCCGCGGCCAGCACCGCGTCCAGGGAATCGGCGGCGCCGGCCGGGATGCGCTGCAGGACCTCCTCGATCACGGCAGGGATGCGCGGGAATGCCAGGCGCTCGTCCAGGAAGGCTTCCACGGCCACTTCATTGGCCGCATTGAGGATGGCCGGCGCCGTGCCTCCGCTGCGCAGGGCCTCATAGGCCAGGCGCAGGCAGGGAAAGCGCACGGGATCCGGCGCCTCGAAATCCAGCCGCGCGACGCGGGTCAGATCCAGCGGTTCCACCCCGCTGTCGATGCGTTCGGGATAGGCCAGGGCGTGGGCGATGGGCGTGCGCATGTCGGGGTTGCCCAATTGGGCGAGCACCGAGCCGTCCACGTACTCGACCAGGGAGTGGATCACGCTCTGGGGATGGATGACCACCTCGATCCGCTCGGGCGTCGCATCGAACAGCCAGTGGGCCTCGATCACCTCCAGCCCCTTGTTCATCATGGTGGCCGAATCCACGGAAATCTTGCGCCCCATCACCCAGTTCGGATGGGCGCAGGCCTCGGCCGGGGTGACGTCCGCCAGCGCATCCAGGGGCCGGGTGCGGAACGGCCCGCCGGAGGCGGTGAGCAGGATGCGCCGCACCCCGATGGCCTGCAGGTCCCCTCCCGCCCGCGGGGGCATGGACTGGAAGACCGCGTTGTGTTCGCTGTCGATGGGCAGCAGCAGCGCGCCATTGGCCCGGATCGCTTCCATGAACAGCGCGCCCGACATGACCAGGGCCTCCTTGTTGGCGAGCAGCACCCGCTTGCCGGCCCTGGCCGCGGCCAGGGTGGGCTTGAGTCCCGCCGCACCGACGATGGCGGCCATCACGGTGTCCGCCGCCGGCGCGGCCGCCACCTCCTCCAGGGCCGCTTCGCCTTCGAGCACGCGTGTGGACAGGTCCTCGGCGGCCAGCGCCTGAGCCAGCTGGCGGGCGGCGGCCGGGTCCACCACCACCGCGAATGCGGGACGAAACTGCCGGCATTGCTCCAAAAGGCGCTGCCACTGGCGATGGGCGCTGAGGGCGAAGACCTGGAAGCGCCCCGGGTGGCGGGCCACCACGTCCAGGGTGCTCATGCCGATGGATCCCGTCGAACCCAGGATGGTCAGGCGGCGCATGGCGGTCACGCTCCCAGACGGCCCAACCAGGCCAGGGCGAGCAGCAGGAACACGGGCAAGGCCGCGGTCTGGCTGTCGATCCGGTCCAGCACGCCGCCATGCCCGGGAATGAGGTGACCACTGTCCTTCACGCCGGCCAGGCGCTTGACGTGGGACTCGAACAGATCGCCCACGATGCTCACGGCCGTCAGGAAGCAACCCGCTCCCACCAGGAGGCCGGCGGGCACCTCGTGGCCGGCGAGCAACCAGTTGGGCGAGGCCAGCCCCACGCCCAGGGCCAGCGCCGCCACCGCCAGCATGGCGCCCGCCACCCCTTCCCAGGTCTTGCCGGGACTCAGCCGCGGCGCGAGCTTGTGCCGGCCCCAGAGGCGGCCACTGAAGTAGGCGGCACTGTCGGCCAGCCAGATCAGCCCCATCACGAACAGGACCAGCCCCGGGCCGATCAGACGCAGCTCCAGAAGGGCGATCCAGGTGGGCACGAGCAGCAGCCAGCCCACCATGACGCGCAGCCACGGCCCCTCGCCGCGCCAGCCTCCGGCCAGCCACAGGGGGGCGACGATCAGCCAGAAGGCCGCAGCCAACGCCACCAGCCACCACGCCAGCGGTGCCCCCGTCTCGAGCAGCCGGTAGCAGCCCGCCAGCACGAGCGCGGTGGCGACCAGATAGGCGGCACGCCAGCGGCGGTCGAAGCGGCTCAGCCGGGCCCATTCGTCGGCCCCGAGCAACACTACTGCCGCGAGCAGCAGCGCCCACAGCCACTGGGGCGAATGAAGCAGGGCCGCCAGGAACAGCGGGATCAGGACCAGCGCGGCCAGCAGGCGCTGTCTAAGCATTTTCCGTCAGCTGCTCGCTGGTCCGGCCGAAGCGCCGCTCGCGGGCCTGGAACGAGGCGATCGCGGCATCGAAGGCCTTGGCATCGAAATCCGGCCACAGCGTGTCGGTGAAGTACAGCTCGGTGTAGGCCAGTTGCCACAGCAGGAAGTTGCTGATGCGCTGCTCACCGCCGGTGCGGATGAACAGGTCCGGCTCCGGGGCGTCGTGCAGGCACAGATAGGGAGCCAGGTCCTCCTCGCCAAACCCCTTGGCCAGTTCCGGACGTTCGGCGAGCATCCGGTTGACCGCCTGCAGGATGTCCCAGCGGCCGCCATAGTTGGCGGCGATGGTGAGGGTGAGCCGGCTGTTGTTGGCGGTGAGGGCCTCCGCCTCGGCGATCAGCTTGCGCAGCCGTTCGTCGAAACGGGAAACGTCGCCGATGAGACGGAAGCGGATGTCGTTTTCGTGCAGCTTGGTGACTTCCTGTTCCAGGGCCACCACGAACAGCTGCATCAGCAGCGAGACCTCCTCCGGCGGCCGGCGCCAGTTCTCGCTGCTGAAGGCGAACAGCGTGAGATAAGCGACCCCGCGCTCGATGCAGGCGCGGATGATCTCCCGCACGGTTTCCACCCCCTTGCGGTGTCCCGCCACCCGGGGCAGCAGCCGTTTGCGGGCCCAGCGCCCGTTGCCATCCATGATGATGGCCACGTGCCGCGGAATGCGGCTGCTTTCCGGGATGCCGCGGGTGGAGCTGCGGAACAGGGACACCGGGGCGAGCCTCAGATCGCCAGCAGATCGGCTTCTTTGGCCTGAAGCAGCTTGTCGATCTCCGCCACGAAGCGGTCCGTGAGCTTCTGCACCTCGTCCTCGGCCCGGCGCGCCTCGTCCTCGCTGATCAGCTTGTCCTTGACCAGATCCTTGAGGGCGGAGTTGGCATCGCGCCGCGCATTGCGCACGGCGACCTTGGCCGTCTCGCCTTCGTGCTTGACCACCTTGATCAGCTCACGACGCCGCTCTTCGGTGAGGGGCGGCATGGGGACCCGGATCATGTCCCCCTGGGAAGCCGGGTTGAGCCCCAGGTCGGATTCGCGAATGGCCTTCTCCACCACGGGCAGCATCTTTTTCTCCCAGGGCGTCACGCCCAGGGTGCGGGCATCCACCAGGGTGACGTTGGCCACCTGGTTGATGGGCACCTGGCTGCCGTAGTACTCCACCATGACATGGTCGAGCAGCCCCGTGTGCGCGCGGCCGGTGCGCACCTTGCCCAGGTCCGTCTTGAGGGCCTCGATCGCCTTCTGCATCTTCTGCTCGGCGTGTTTCTTCACTTCGGCAACGGAACTCATGTCTCCCATTCCTTTCGGTCCTTCAGTCGACCGTGACCAGCGTACCCTCGTCTTCCCCCCGAACCACGCGCTCCAGGGCACCGGGCTTGAAGATGCTGAATACGCACAGCAGCATCTTCTGCTCGCGGCACAGGGCGAAGGCGGTCGCATCCATCACACCCAGATTCCTGCTGATCGCCTCGTCGAAGGTGAGGCGCGGATAGCGCCGCGCAGTGGGGTCCTTCTTGGGATCCGCGGTATAGACGCCATCCACCTTGGTGGCCTTGAGCACGATGTCCACCCCCATCTCCACGCCCCGCAGTGCGGCTGCCGTGTCGGTGGTGAAGAAGGGATTGCCGGTGCCCGCGGCGAAGATCACCACCTTACCCTCCTCCAGGTAGCGCAGGGCCTTGCCCCGGATGTAGGGCTCGGCCACCTGCTCGATGGTGAGGGCCGACTGGACTCGTGCATCCACGCCGGCACGTCGCAGCGCGTCCTGCAGCGCGAGGGCATTGATCACCGTGGCCAGCATGCCCATGTAATCGGCCTGGGCCCGGTCCATGCCCGCGGCTCCCGCGGACACGCCCCGGAAGATGTTGCCGCCCCCGATGACGACGCCGATCTGCACACCCAGGGCAGCCGTCCTGGCCACCTCGTCCGCCATGCGCTCCAGGGTGGCGCGGTCGATGCCGTAGGCGCCCTCGCCCATGAGCGCCTCGCCCGAGAGCTTGAGCAGGACGCGCCGGTAGCGAAGTTCCGCCATGGGCTCAGACTTTCGCCGCGGCCGCCACTTCCGCCGCGTAATCCGTCACTTTCTTCTCGATGCCCTCGCCGACGATGAACATGGTGAAGGAATTCACCGTGGCTCCTTTGGACTTCAGCAGCTTTTCCACCGTTTCGTCCGGATTCTTGACGAAGGGCTGGCCCAGCAGGGTCACTTCGGCCAGGAATTTGTTGATGCTGCCTTCCACGATCTTTTCCACGATGTTCGCGGGCTTGCCGGATTCCAGCGCCCGCGCTCTGGCGATCTCGCGCTCACGCTCGATGGTCTCGGCGGGCACCTGTTCCTTGGACACGGCGATGGGCTTGGAAGCGGCCACGTGCATGGCGATGTCCTTGCCCAGGGCCTCGTCCCCGCCGGAGAGATCCACCATCACCCCGATGCGGTTGCCGTGCAGGTACACGGACAGCCGCCCGGAGGTGGCGAAGCGGGCGATGCGCCGGATGGTGATGTTCTCGCCCAGCTTCATGATCAGGGCCTGGCGGGCCTCTTCGACCGTCTGCCCGCTGGCCGTCTTGAGCTTGCCCAGTGCCTCCACGTCGGCCGGATCGTTTTCCGCGACCAATTTGGCACACTCCCGGGCGAACGCCGCAAACTCCTCGTTCTTGGCGACGAAATCCGTTTCACAGTTCACCTCCACCAGGGCTCCGGTCTTGCCGTCGGGGGTGATGTAGCTGCCGATCACGCCCTCGGCGGCGACGCGGCTGGCGGCCTTGGAGGCCTTGGCACCGCTCTTGATGCGCAGCAGATCCTCCGCCTTCTTCATGTCGCCATTGGCCTCGGTGAGGGCCTTCTTGCATTCCATCATGCCGAGCCCGGTGAGCTCGCGCAGTTCCTTCACCATGCTTGCGGTGATTTCAGCCATTGTGTGCTCCTAAGACAGATTCGAGATGGAGAGTTCGTTGCCGGCAAACGAAAAAGGGGCTGACGCCCCTTTTCGCTCAGGCGGCGGGCTGTTCCGCGTCCGCGACTTCGATGAATTCCTCGCCGCCGACGATTTCCCTGATGATCTGGGCCTTGCCCTCCAGCACGGCATCCGCCACGCCCCGGGCATACAGACGGATGGCCCGGCTCGAGTCGTCGTTGCCGGGAATGACGTAGTCGATGCCATCCGGGCTGTTGTTGGTGTCCACCACGCCCACCACGGGTATGCCCAGCTTCTTGGCCTCGACGACCGCGCCCTTGTGGTAGCCGACGTCGATCACGAACAGGGCATCGGGCAGGCGGTCCATGTCCTTGATGCCGCCCAGGCTGCGCTCGAGCTTCTCCAGCTCACGGCGGTAGCCCAGGGCCTCCTTCTTGGCCATCTTGTCGAGGGTTCCGTCCTCGGCCATCTGCTGCATGTCCTTGAGGCGCTTGATGGACTGCTTCACCGTCTTGAAGTTGGTCAGCATGCCGCCCAGCCAGCGGTGGTTCACGTAGGGCATGCCGGCCCGGGCGGCCTCCTCGGCGATGATCTCGCGGGCCTGCCGCTTGGTGCTCACGAACAGGATGGTGCCCTTGTTCGCCGCCAGCTGGCGCACGAACTTGAGCGCCTCCTCGTACATCGGGAGGGTCTTCTCCAGATTGATGATGTGGATCTTGTTGCGTTCCCCGAAGATGTACGGCGCCATCTTGGGGTTCCAGTAACGGGTCTGGTGGCCGAAATGGACGCCGGCCTCCAGCATCTGACGCATGGTCACGGACATGGAAGAACTCCTTCTAAAGGGTTGAGCCTCCACCCGCCGAGCCGAGACCCGCCCTGGCCGGGCAGGCACCCTTCGAAGTGTGACAGCGGGTGTGGGAATTTTCGCGGCCGGGGACCACCCCCGGCCTGGCGAAGGCGCCGATTATAGGGGGAAAACGCTAATTCCTTCAAGCCAAAGCGCATTTTTTGGCGCGCCCACACCCGGGCCGGGCGCCCCCTTTGGTATAATCCCTCCTGTTTTTCTCAACAATTGGCTCCTGCATGTCCATCTCCATCAAGACTCCCGAAGAAATCGAAAAAATGCGCGTGGCCGGCCGTCTCGCCGCCGAAGTGCTGGACTTCATCGGCCCCCTGATCCGTCCCGGCATGACCACCGGCGAGATCGACCGTCTCTGCCAT
>JBBINK010000058.1:4636-12370 GCA_037443925.1 Betaproteobacteria bacterium | reverse complement strand
CACCTTCACCAGACGCCTGGAAGCATGGGCGTACCGGCTGATCAGCCCGTTGCCGTGGTCGATCTCGATCATATTACCATAGCCGGGATGGTAATCCGAATAAACGACGATGCCGCCGGCCGCCGCCGTGATGGGCGAGCCTTCCGGGGCCATGAAGTCCACGCCTTCGTGCATGGCCCGCAGGCCGGTGAAGGGATCGATGCGCCAGCCGAAGTTGGACGAGAAGAATCCCGAGGCCACAGGCGGCGCCGAGGGCAGCGCGCTCTGCCTGACCCGCTCCCGGCTGAGCAGGGATTCCATCACCGCCAGGCGTTCCGCGCGGTCGTCCACCTGTCGCGCGAGTTTCTCGAGCTCGGCCGCAAACTCGGGCAGGGAGACCGGCTGCGCGCCCTGGGCGGGATCCGGCCCGCCGCGCCCGGGCTTGCGGTCGAACTGGAATTCCTCGCTGCGCATGCCGGCCATGCGGGCGAGCCGCTCGCCCAGGGCATCCAGGCGCAGCATCTGGGCCTGCATTTCGCCCACCTTCCTCGCCATGGCGTTGAGGCTTTCCTGCAGGTAGAGCCGGCTGCGCTCCGCCTCGCTCTGCTGGGCCGAGCGCATCAGCCGCTGGGCCAGGGGCACGGGCACGTCGCCCAGGTGGAACAGCACCAGATAGGAAACGGCCAAAGCCAGCGTCACGATGCTCGCCGCGATCCCGGCGAGGAGCAGCCACACCCCCTGGCGACCGAGGCACAGGGTACGGCTTCCGGAAAGCCGATCCGAGACGATAATGATGTTCATGGTTGCATCCTCCGTTTCAGCCTGCCGGCTGGGCGCCGCCCGCCACGCAGGACGGACTGGCGGCCCGGACGATGACGGCGCGAAAACTCTCCGGTTTCCTCGATGAGCCGACATCCGGCCTGGGCCCCCTTGCGCGCGAGGCAAGACGGCTTCTGGCCTTGAACCGGGTGTGGGAAGCGATTGCGCCGCCGGGGCTGGCACGGTCGAGCCGGGTCGGCCTCGTGAAGGACGGTGTCCTCACCCTGTATGCCGACAACGGCGCCGCCGCCGCCAGACTGAAGGCGCAACTGCCCCGCCTCTTGTCGAATTTTCGTCAGCGGGGCTACGACCTTAACGGAATCAGGGTGGAAGTGCAAGTGAAGACGATGTCATGGGAGCCGGCCGCACGGCCGGCTCCCCCCGCCATCCCGCCCGCCGCGCTGCGGGAACTGGGCGAGCTGGAGCGCAGGCTGGCGCCGTCACCGCTCAAGCGTGCGCTCACCAACCTGCTGCGCCGCCAGGGACTGGAGCCGGACTCAGCGCAGCAGGAGGCGGGCCGCGGCGAACAGGGCCAGCACGACGATCAGTAACACCGCGGAAAAGCGGAAGAGCTGCCCGGCGAAGCGGAACCAGCGCCGGTCACCCGTGATCAGCCCGGCCAGCAGGGAGACGGCGAGCGCCAGCCCCGCGAGCACGAGGTACAGGCGCAGGATGATCAATGCCGATCGCCTCCGGCGCCCTGGCCGCTCAGGCCGGCTGTGCGGCCAGACGGAGGAAGCCGGCCGGCGCCTCCTCCTGCCGCTGGAAACGCACGTACTCCCACGCCGTGCGTTCCTCGAGCAGGGCCCGGCACAGGCGGTTGTTGAGGGCATGGCCCGATTTGTGCCCGGTGAAGGCGCCGATCAGGGGATGCCCCAGCAGATAGAGATCGCCGATGGCATCCAGGGCCTTGTGCTTGACCAGCTCGTCGTCGCAGCGCAGTCCCTCGGCATTGAGCACACGGTATTCGTCCATCACCACCGCATTGTCCAGACTGCCCCCCAGGGCGAGCCCGTGGCTGCGCAGGGTTTCCACCTCGTGCATGAAGCCGAAGGTGCGCGCGCGACTCACGTCCCGCACGAAGGAGGTATCGGCGAAGTCCACCGTCACGGTCTTGCCGTCCTCGAACACCGGGTGGGCGAAGTCCACGCTCAGCGTGACACGGAAGCCGTTGTAGGGCGCCAGGCGCACCCATTTGTCCCCGTCCCGGACCTCGACCGTCTTCAGCACGCGGATGAAGGTCTTGGCGGCCTGTTGCTCCTCGATGCCGGCGGACTGGATGAGGAACACGAAGGGCCCGGCGGAGCCATCCATGATGGGCACCTCCACCGCATCCAGCTCCACGTAGGCGTTGTCGATGCCCAGTCCGGCCAGCGCGGCCATCAGGTGCTCCACGGTCATGACCTTGGCGCCGCCCGCCTCCAGGGCCGAACACAGGCGGGTATCGGTGACCAGGAAAGGATCGGCCCGGACATCCGGGGCCCCGGGCAGATCCACCCGACGGAACACGATGCCGGTGTCGGGCGGCGCGGGGCGCAGGGTGAGCTGCACCTTCCTTCCGGTGTGCAGCCCCACGCCGGTGGCGCGGATGGCATTTTTCAGGGTGCGTTGTCTGAGCACGGGCGAATTCCGTTTGCGTTCGTTGCGCCGCACGCCCGAACGGGGAACGCGCGGCGAAGCCTGTCATTCTACCACGACGGGCAGGGGCATCCCGGCCGCGGGCGGCTTCCGCGCAGGCCGCCTGCGCGGAGCCTGCCGCCTCAATCCGCCTGCTTGCGCAGGAAGGCCGGAATGTCCAGCAGGTCCACGCCGCTGGCCTTCATGGCCTCCACCGTGGCGTCCCGCCGGCGGCGGATCACCGCCGGCTGTTCCAGGGCGCCGTAGTCCACGGCATCCCCGGACAGCGGCGCCGGCATCGGATCGGTTCCGGTGCGGATCACCTGCATCTGGGGCTTGGGCTGCTTGGCCACCGAGGGCATGCCCAGGCCGGTGGCCACCACGGTGACGCGCAGATCCTCGCCCATCGCCTCGTCGAACACCGCGCCGAAGATCACGGTGGCATCCTCCGCGGTGAACTCGCGGATGGTGTTCATCACCTCGTGGATCTCCTTCATCTTGAGCGACTGATTGGCGGTGATGTTCACCAGAACGCCGCGGGCGCCATGCAGGTTGACATCCTCCAGCAGCGGGCTCTTGACCGCCTGCTCCGCGGCCAGCCGCGCGCGCTGGGTGCCCTGGGCGCGCGCCGAGCCCATCATGGCCATGCCCATCTCGCTCATGACGGTGCGCACGTCCGCGAAGTCCACGTTCACCAGGCCCGGCGAGCTGATCACCTCGGCAATGCCGGCCACCGCCCCATGGAGGACGTCGTTGGCGGAGCGGAACGCATCCAGCACGGAGACGTCGTCGCCCAGCACCTGCATCAGCTTTTCGTTGGGGATGATGATCAGGGAATCCACGTTGTGGGACAGAGCCTCGATGCCCGCCTGGGCGATCTTGAGCCGACGCCCCTCGAACTGGAACGGCTTGGTCACCACGGCCACGGTGAGGATGCCCAGTTCCTTGGCCACCTCGGCCACCACCGGCGCCGCGCCGGTGCCCGTGCCGCCGCCCATGCCCGCGGTGATGAACAGCATGTCGGCGCCGTCGATCGCCTCGGCGATCGCCTCGCGATCTTCCAGAGCGGCCTCACGGCCGATCTCCGGATTGGCGCCGGCACCCAGCCCTTTGGTGATGGAGGCGCCGATCTGCAGCTTGGACGTGGCGCTGCTCTTGGCCAGCGCCTGGGCATCGGTGTTGGCGGCGATGAATTCGACGCCGGTGAGTCCGCTGGCGATCATGTGGTCCACCGCGTTGCCGCCGCAGCCGCCGACGCCGATCACCTTGATCACCGCATCCTGGGATTGATTCTCGAGAATTTCAAACATGTTCACCTCCTCAAACGTAAACCATGGACAAGCGTGTTCACCCCGTGTACCGAACCCTCAGGGCGGCTGGGACGGTTCCTTGAGTGCCATTGCCTTTTCCTTTCCTTGCCTCAGAAGCCCTGGAACCAGGCCTTCATGCGTTCGAAGATCTGCTGCAGCGACGAGCTCTGCAGGCGCGCCAGCTGATGCCGCTGATACTGTTCCAGCCCCGCCAGCAGCAGGCCGACGCCGGTGGCGTAGCGGGGGTTCTGGATCACTTCTCTGAGACCGTCCACGCCTTGGGGCAGCCCCAGGCGCACGGGCATGTGGAACACCTCCTCGCCCAGCTCCACCATCCCCTGCATCAGACTCGAGCCGCCGGTGAGCACGATGCCGGAGGAGATCAGGTCCTCGAAGCCACTGCGGCGCAGCTCCGCCTGCACCAGGGAGTACAGTTCCTCGACCCGGGGCTCGATCACCTCCGCCAGGGTCTGGCGTGACAGCTGGCGCGGTCCCCGGTCACCCACGCTGGGCACCTCCACCATGTCCGAGGGGCTGGCGAGCTGGCGCAGCGCGCAGCCATGGGCGCGCTTGAGGCCCTCCGCCTCCTTGGTGGGGGTGCGCAGGGCCATGGCGATGTCGTTGGTGATCTGGTCGCCGGCGATGGGGATCACGGCCGTGTGCTGGATCGCGCCATTGGTGAAGACGGCGATGTCGCTGGTGCCGCCACCGATGTCCAGCAGGCACACGCCCAGCTCCTTTTCGTCGTCGGAGAGCACCGCCATGCTGGAGGCCAGCGGCTGCAGGATGAGGTCGCGCACTTCCAGGCCGGTGCGCTTGACGCATTTGATGATGTTCTGCGCCGCCGACACCGCGCCGGTGACGATGTGGACCTTCGCCTCCAGGCGCACGCCGCTCATGCCCAGGGGTTCGCGCACCCCTTCCTGACCGTCGATGATGAATTCCTGGGTCAGGATGTGCAGGATCTGCTGATCCATGGGAATGTTCACCGCGCGCGCGGTTTCGATCACGCGGTCCACGTCCGCCTGGGTGACTTCCTTGTCCTTGATGGCCACCATGCCGTGGGAGTTGAGGCTCTTGATGTGGCTGCCGGCGATGCCGGTATAGACCTCGCGGATCTTGCAGTCGGCCATGAGTTCGGCGTCCTGCAGGGCGCGCTGGATGGAGTTCACCGTGGAATCGATGTTCACCACCACGCCCTTCTTCAGCCCGCGGGAGGGCGCCTCGCCCAGCCCCACGACTTCCAGCCGCCCGGTGGGCAGGACTTCCGCCACCAGGGCCACCACCTTGGAGGTGCCGATGTCCAGTCCTACGATCAGGTTCTTTTGGTCCTTGCCTTTGGCCATCCCTTCCTGTTCTCCGTCTTGTCCGCTCCGCGCCCGCTCAGCCCTTGCCCGCCGGCGCGCCCACGCGCACGGCGAAGCCATTGGGGTAGCGCAGGTCCACGTAGGCCACCGCGTGGGGCAGGCGCCCCACGGTGGCGTCGTAATGGCGCACGAACCGGGCCAGCCGCGTGGCCACCTGCTCCCGCCCCAGGGCGACGGTGATGCCGTTGTCAAGCCGCACCTGCCAGGCCCGTCGCGCATTCAGCGCGAGCTCCACGGGCTTCAGGCCCGCCTGGGCCAGGGTGGCCTGCACCATGCCAAACTGCTGGGCCATCTCCCGGGCGCTGCCCTCCGGCCCGGAAAACACCGGCAGCGGCTCGTCGGACGCGGCCTGGAATATCTCGCCCTGGGTGTTGACCAGCCCGCCCGCCGCCCAGCGGGCCAGGGCCACGTGTTCCTCCAGCGTGACTTCCAGCCGGTCGGGCCATTGCCGCCGCAGGCTGGCATGACGCACCCAGGGCAGCTTCTCGAAGGCCTGGGTCACGCGCGCGAGATCGAGGGTGAAGAAGTTGCCCCTGAACTCGCGGGTCACGATGTAGCTCACCTGCTGATAGGTGATGTGCCGCAGATCGCCCTTCACCTCCACGTGGCGCAGCGGAAACACCGGCAGATGGATCACCAGGAACAGCACGGCATACAGCAGCAGGATGGCGGCCAGGGCATAGAGCAGGTTGGCAAGCCACAGCATGAGCTGGGCGCGGTCCCACATGGTGAGCACCAGGAAATGGCTGCCCGGAGCCGCCATGGGGCGGCGCTCGAGGTCGCCCTTGTCCGCCCGCTTAGGCCACATGCGCGTCTTCCCCCACCGCGGCCAGTTCCAGGATGCGCAGCACCAGCTGCTCGAAGGACAGCCCCGCCTGACGCGCCGCCATAGGCACCAGGCTGTGGTCGGTCATGCCCGGAGCGGTGTTCATCTCCAGGAAATACGGCGTGCCGGCATCGTCCACGATCAGATCGGCCCGTCCCCAGCCGCGGCAGCCGATGAGCCGGAAGGCGCGCAGCGCGAGCGCCTGCAGGGCCCGCTCCCGCTCCGGCGGCAGCCCGCACGGGCAGATGTATCGGGTATCGCTGGCCAGGTACTTGGCGTCGTAGTCGTAGAAGGTGTGGGATGTCTCCAGCCGGATCAGCGGCAGGGGCTGATCCCCCAGGATGGACGCGGTGTACTCCGCCCCCTTGACGAAGGCTTCCGCGATCACCAGGCGGTCGTGGCGCGCAGCCAGCGCATAGGCGGGCGGCAGCTCCTCGGCGCGCGTGACCTTGCTCATGCCGATGGACGATCCCTCGGAAGCGGGCTTCACCATCAGTGGCAGCCCCAGGTCGCGGATCACGGCATCGAAGTCCGTCCCGGCATCCAGCAGCGCATAGCGGGGCGTGGGGATGCCGGCCGCCTGCCAGATCATCTTGGTGCGCCACTTGTCCATGGCGAGCGCCGAGGCCAGCACGCCGCTGCCGGTATAGGGGATGCCCAGCCATTCCAGCGCACCCTGGATGGTGCCGTCCTCGCCGTAGCGCCCATGCAGCGCAATGAAGGCCCGGTCGAAGCCCCGGAGCTCGCCCAGGTCCCGCTGCGCCGGGTCGAAGGCGTGGGCATCGACGCCGCTGCGTTGCAGGGCCGCCAGCACCGCGGCGCCACTCTTGAGGGACACCTCGCGCTCGGCGGAGCGTCCGCCGAAGAGCACGGCGACTTTTCCGAATTCCTTGGCTGTCATGTTTGCACTCCTTTCCCCCGCGCGCATCGGCCACGATGGTGGGCCGTTTCCCAGTCCATGGTCCTCACGCCTGCTCCCCGACGATGCGCACTTCCGGCTCCAGCCGCACGCCGGTCTGCCGCGCCACGGTCTGTCGCACCTGTTCGATCAGCTGCTCGATGTCCGCTGCCGTGGCGCCCCCCAGGTTGACGATGAAGTTGGCATGCTTCTCCGAGACCTGCGCCTGGCCGATGCGCAGTCCCTTCAGACCGCAGGACTCGATCAGGCGCGCGGCGAAATCGCCGGGCGGATTGCGGAACACCGAGCCCGCATTGGGCAGGCTGAGGGGCTGGGTGGCGATGCGCTTCTGCAGCAGTTCCCGAATGCGCTCCTGCGCCCGCTGCCCGTCGCCCCGTGGTGGCACGAACCAGCCGGCCACGAACCATTCCTCGGCGCCCGGCGAGGCCCGCAGCGACACATGGCGATAGCCGATCTCGAAGGCGGCCGGCCCGCGCCGGTTGAGCTCGCCCCGGCGGTCGATGGTCATGACCTCGTCCACGATCTGCCAGGTCTCGGCGCCGTAGCAGCCGGCATTCATGGCCAGCGCGCCACCCACCGTGCCCGGGATGCCGGCCAGGAATTCCGCCCCCTCGTAGCCGTGGCGCGCCGCGAAACGGGCCAGCTTGGGCGCCGCCACCCCGGCCTCGGCATAGATGCGGCAACCATCCAGACGCACCTCGTTGAGCGCGCCGTGCACCAGGATCACCGTGCCCCGGTAGCCGCCGTCCCGCACCAGCAGGTTCGAGCCCAGCCCGCAGAACAGCACCGGCTCGTCCGGGGGCAGGCCGCGCAGGAACGCAGCCAGGTCGGCGAGATCCGCCGGCACGTAGGCCCGCCTGGCCCGCCCGCCGGCCCGCCAGCTCACGTGCCGGGCCA
>JBBINK010000058.1:0-4586 GCA_037443925.1 Betaproteobacteria bacterium | reverse complement strand
CCTCGCACGCCCCTCAGCTCACAGCCCTGGGCCAGTAGGGCAGGCACCTGGCCGATGGAGCCCGCGCCCATGGTCAGCACCACGTCACCCTCGCGCACCACGGCGCAGAGCGCCTCCGGCAGGGCCTGGACGTCCTCCACGAAGATCGGTTCGACCCGGCCCAGCACGCGCACCGCCCGCGACAGGGCCCGGCCGTCCGCGGCCACGATGGGCGCCTCGCCCGCGGGATAGACTTCGGTGAGCAGCAGCACGTCCACCGTGGACAGCACCTTCACGAAGTCCTCGAACAGATCACGGGTGCGGGTATAGCGGTGGGGCTGGAAGGCCAGCACCAGGCGTCGTCCGGGAAAGGCGCCCCGCGCGGCCGCCAGCGTGGCGGCCATCTCGACCGGGTGATGTCCGTAATCGTCGATGAGCGTGAAGCTGCCACCACCGGCGAGGGGGATCTCGCCATAGCGCTGGAAGCGGCGGCCCACGCCACGGAACTCCTCCAGCGCCTTGGCGATCGCCTTGTCGGCCACGCCCACCTCGCTGGCCACGGCAATCGCCGCCAGGGCATTGAGCACGTTGTGATGCCCGGCGCAGTTGAGGCGAACGGCGAGCCTGCGGCTGCCTTTGCGCACCAGGGTGAAGTGCATCTGCTCGCCCACCGCGCGGATGTCCGTGGCTCTCATGTCGGCATCCTCGGCCGTGCCATAGGTGACCACCGGCTTGGTGATCCGCGGCAGGATGGCGCGCACATGGGGATCGTCCACGCACAGCACGGCCACCCCGTAGAAGGGCAGGCGCTGCACGAAGTCCACGAAGGCCTGCTTGAGCTTCTCGAAGTCGTGGCCATAGGTTTCCATGTGGTCCGCGTCGATGTTGGTCACCACCGCGATCACCGGCATCAGGTAGAGGAAGGAGGCATCGGACTCGTCCGCCTCGGCCACCAGGAATTCGCCGCTGCCCAGGCGGGCGTGGGCGCCGGCCGCCTCCAGCCGGCCGCCGATGACGAAGGTGGGATCCAGTCCCCCTTCGGCCAGCACGCTCGCGATCAGGCTGGTGGTGGTGGTCTTGCCATGGGTGCCGGCCACCGCGATCCCCTGCTTGAAGCGCATGAGCTCCGCCAGCATCAGCGCCCGTGGCACCACCGGGACGTTGCGTTCCCGCGCCGCCACCACTTCCGGGTTGTCCGGTTTCACGGCGGTGGAGGTCACCACCACGTCGGCCTTGCCCACGTGGCCGGCGTCGTGGCCGCGGAAGACCTTGGCGCCCAGCTTGGCCAGCCGGCGCGTCACCGCGTTGTCCGCCAGGTCGGAGCCGCTCACCTTGAAGCCCAGGTTGAGCAGCACCTCGGCGATGCCGCTCATGCCGGCGCCCCCGATGCCCACGAAATGGATGTGTTTGACCCGGTGTTTCATCTCAGTCCTTCACCACGATGCGGCCATCGGAAAAGCGGGAAGACGACCCGTTCATGCCGCCAGCTCCTCGCACACCGCGGCGACTGCGGCGGTGGCCTCCGGCTTCGCCAGCGCGCGCGCCTTGCGGGCCATGTCCGCCAGGGTTTGCCGCGAAAAGCCCCGCAACAGCCCCGCCACCGATTCCGGCGTGAGCTCGGACTGGGGTAGCAGCACCGCCGCCCCGGCCTCGCTGAGGAATCGCGCATTGAGGGTCTGGTGGTCGTCCACGGCATGGGGATAGGGCACCAGCACACTCGCCACGCCCGCCGCCGCGAGTTCGGCGATGGTGAGCGCACCGGCGCGGCAGATCACGACATCCGCCTCGGCCAGCCGTGCCGCCATGTCGTCGATGAAGGGCACCACCTCCGCTTCGACCCCGACCTGCCGGTAAAGGGCCCGCAGCGCGTCCCCGTGCTGGTGCCCTGCCTGGTGCACCACCTGGGGCCGCTCCTCCGGCGAAAGCAGGGCCAGGGCCCGCGGCAGGGTATCGTTGAGCACCTTCGCGCCCAGGCTGCCGCCCACCACCAACAGCCGCAGCCGTCCGCCGCGTGCGGCGTAGCGCTCGTCGGGAGGAGGCAGGGATGCGATCTCCCCACGCACGGGATTGCCGGTCCACAGGGTCTGCACCCGGCGGCAGGGAATGGGGGCATCCTTCGGGCCGCTCAGCGCGCCGGGAAAGCCCACCAGAACGCGGTCGGCGAGACAGGCGAGCACGCGGTTGGTGAGCCCGGCCACGGCATTCTGTTCGTGGATCGCCAGGGGCCTGTCGAGCAGGGAAGCCATCAGCCCTCCGGGGAAGGCCGCGTAGCCTCCCATGCCCAGCACCACGTCGGGCCGGTGCACGAACATGGCCTTCGCGCTCTGGATGAAGGCGATGAGCAGGTGCATGGGCAGGAGCAGCTTGCGCAGCCAGCCCTTGCCCCGCACCCCACCCATGGCGAGCCAGACCACGGGAATGCCCTCGGGGGCACGATGCGCGCCTCCAGGCCCTGGCGGGTGCCCAGCCACACCGCCTGCCAGCCACGCTCCCGCAGCTGGCGCGCCACCGCCAGGCCCGGATAGACGTGTCCACCCGTGCCGCCGGCCATGATCATCACGGTGCGGGCTCGACTCATACGGGATACCCTTTGAGCAGCTGGCGCGATTCCCAGTCGATGCGCAGCAGGATGCCCAGGGCCGCGCAGTTGGCCGCCAGACCCGAGCCCCCGAAGGACATCAGGGGCAGCGTCAGGCCCTTGGTGGGCAGCAGGCCCATGTTCACGCCCATGTTGATGATCACCTGCACCCCGATCCAGATGCCGATGCCGTAGGCCACCAGGGCCGAGAAGGAGCGGTCGAGATTGGCCGCCTGGCGGGCGATGGCGAACGCCCTCAGGACGATGAAGGCGAACAGCCCCAGCACCACGGTCACCCCCACGAAGCCCAGTTCCTCCGCCACCACCGCGAGCAGGAAATCGGTGTGGGCTTCCGGCAGATAGAGGAGTTTTTCCACGCTGGCGCCAAGGCCCACGCCGAACCATTCGCCGCGGCCGAAGGCGATCAGCGCATGGGAGAGCTGATAGCCCTTGCCGAAGGGGTCGGCCCAGGGATCCATGAAACCGATGATGCGCTGCATGCGGTAGGGCGAACTCCAGATCACCAGCACGAAGCCGATCAGGAGCATCACGATCAGGCCCCCGAACTGGCGTCCGTTGACGCCCCCCAGGAACAGGATGCCCATGGCGATGGCGGTGATGACCGCGAAGGCGCCGAAGTCGGGCTCCCGCAGCAGCAGCGCGCCGATGAACAGCATCACGATGAGCATGGGCAGGAAGCCCTTGGTGAAGCTGTCGATGTGGCTGGCCTTGCGCACCGTGTAGTCCGCGGCGTAGAGCACCACGAACAGCTTCATGAGCTCCGAGGGCTGGAGGTTGATCACCACCAGGGAAATCCAGCGGCGGGAGCCGTTGACCTCGCGGCCGATGCCCGGAACCAGCACCAGCACCAGGAGCACGATCCCCGCCACGAACACCCAGGGCGCGAGCTTCTGCAGCGCCCGGGTGGGAAACTGGAAGGCCACGAAGCCGAGGACGAGCCCGAGGGCGACGAACATCCCGTGCCGCACCAGGTAATAGGTTTCCTGGTGGCCGGTGTAGCGGCTGGCGCCGGCCATGGCGATGGAGGCCGAATACACCATCACCAATCCGAACGCCAGCAGCAGGAGGCTCACCCACAGCAGGGCCTGGTCGTAGTCGGGTTTGGCGTACTGCGCCTTGAGGGGCGTGGAATAGAGCATCATCGGCCCACCCTCCCCTCGAGCGCACGCACCGCGTCCACGAACACCTGGGCCCGGTGCTCGTAGTTGCGGAACATGTCGAAGCTGGCGCAGGCGGGCGAAAGCAGGATGGCATCGCCCGGCCGCGCCGCCTCCCAGGCCAGGCCCACGGCCTCGTCCATGTCCTTCGCGCGAATCAGGGGCACGCCGGTCTGTTCCAGGGCAGCGGCGATCCGGGGCGCGTCGCGGCCGATCAGCACCACCGCCCGGGCATGGGCGGCGACGGCAGGCGCCAGCGGCGAGAAATCCTGCCCCTTGCCGTCACCCCCCGCGATCAGCACCACCCGCCGCTGCAGGCCCTCGAGCGCGGCCACGGTGGCGCCCACGTTGGTGCCCTTGGAATCGTCGTAGAAGGTCACGCCGCCGATCTCCGCCACGCGCTCCACCCGATGGGGCAGGCCGCGGAACGCCTGCAGCGCGGCCAGCATGGGCGCAAGCTCCAGCCCCAGGGCCTGTCCCAGAGCCAGCGCGGCGAGGACGTTCGCGGCGTTGTGCAGGCCGGCCAGGGGCAACGCCCCCAGGGGCAGCAGCTGCTGCGACCCCCGCGCGAGCCAGCGCTCGGTCTCGGGCCCGGAAAGCCCCCAGTCCGTGGCATGGGGGCCCAGGCCGAAGGTCTCCACCCGCCGGCCCGGCAAGGCCATGGCGCGGCTGTAGGCATCGTCCCGGTTGAGCACCTGCACGCCACGCCCCTGAAAGATGCGCGCCTTGGCCGCCGCGTAGGCCGCCATGTCCGGGTAGCGGTCCAGGTGATCCTGGGTCACGTTGAGCACCGTCGCCGCATCGGCATCCAGGCTCCAGGTGGTCTCCAGCTGGAAGCTGGACAGCTCGAG
>JBBINK010000057.1:6267-12520 GCA_037443925.1 Betaproteobacteria bacterium | reverse complement strand
ATAATGAGAATCGTTCTTATTTGCATGGAGACCGCCCCATGACCCCGCCCTCCGCCCAGGCCGGCTCGCCCCGGCCCGAGACGTCCCGCTATCTGGTGCTGGACCGCACCCAGCCCATTCCCACCGACCGTCTGTTCGCCCTGACCCAGGAAGTGCGCATCCTGCACCAGGGGCAGGAATACCGACTGCGGCGAACCCGCAGCGGCAAACTCATTCTCACCAAGTAACCACCCACTCCAGCCAGCCAGTTCCGACCGCATGCGATGCGTCCGAGCGAGCCAGCCATGATCATCGACCGACTCGGAAAGGAACCACCATGGCACGCATGCGTCCCCTCACCGCCGGCCTCGTGCTGGCTGCGGTGCTCGGCCCCGCCCACGCGGACGAGAACCTCTTCGGCTACGTCTATGGCGCCGAAACCCTGCCGCGCGGCGCCTCGGAGGCCTACCTCTGGTGGACCCACCGGTCCGACAAGGGCCTGGGCCACTACGCCGCCGACGACCTCAAGATGGAACTGGAACACGGCTTCACCGACCGCGCCCAGGCATCGCTCTACCTGAATTTCGCGCGTCACGACATCGCCGGGTCTGCGCCCATCGAGGATGGGCAGCCGGAATATCCCGACCGCCACAACACCCGATTCAGCGGCGTGCAGGCCTCGTTCAAGTACAACGTCCTGAGCCCGGTGAAGGACCCCATCGGCCTCGCCCTGTACATCGAGCCCGGCTATTCGCGGGTGCACAAGGTCAGTGGCCGGCCCCAGAGGGAAAGATCCATCGAGTTCAAGCTCATCGCGCAGAAGAATTTCCTCGATGACCAGCTCGTGTGGGCCTTCAATCTCACGCCCGAACTGGAATGGCGGCGCTTCACCGACACCGGCGAAAAGGAGCGCGAGCTGGAGCTGGAGGCCACCACCGGGCTGTCCTACCGCTTCGCGCCCAAATGGTTCGCCGGCATCGAGGCGCGCTATCACTCCGAGTATCCGGACTTCGCCCACCGCGAGCACTGGGCCCTGTTCGCCGGACCGACCCTGCACTACGGTGACAAGCACTGGTGGGCCACCCTCACCTGGCTGCCCCAGATCAAGGGTTCGCCCGCCGACCCGGCGCGCTCCGACCGCCTCCATCTCGACGAGCACGAGAAAAGCGAGATCCGCTTCAAGCTCGGCTACAACTTCTGAGCGCCATCATGTCCCACACATCTGCCTGGCTCATCCTGTCCGCCGCGTGCTGTGTCGCGGCCCCGGCGATCGCGGTTCAGTACCTCACGGCCGAAGCCGCTCAGAAGCTGCTGTTCCCGGAGGCGACTGCCTTTGCGCCACGGACGGTTCGGCTCACCCCCACCCAGAAGCAATGGGTGGAGGCCCAGGCCGGCGTGCGCATGCGCTACTCCGAACAACCGGTGTGGCAGGCGCTCGCCGACGGCAAGCCAGTGGGGTGGTTCGTGCTCGACGAGGTGTACGGCAAGCACGAGTTCATCACCTACGCGGTCGCCCTCGACCCCACCGGTGCGGTGCGTGGCATCGAGATCCTCGACTACCGCGAGACCCACGGCGGCCAGATCGTCAACCCGAAGTGGCGCGCGCAATTCGAGGGCAAGCGCTTCGGCGCCCCGCTCAGGCTGGATCACGACATCCAGAACATCAGTGGCGCCACACTCTCCTGCAAGCACATCGCCGAGGGCGTGCGGCGCGTCCTGGCCCTGCACGAGGTGGCGCTGAAATGAAGGAACGGGAAATACGCCGTGCCCAGCCCTGGCTGGGCACCCTGGTGGACATCGCCGCCCGCGGCGTGGAGGCGGACCAGGCGGTGACCGAAGCCTTCCGCATCATTGCCCTCGTGCACCGGCTGATGAGCTACCACGAGCCGGACTCCGACGTGACCCGCATCAACCGGGAAGGCACCCTGGAGCCGGTGGCGGTGCACCCCTGGACCTGGCAGGTGCTGGCCCGGGCCAGGGCCTTGTCCGAGGCGAGCGGGGGCCTGTTCGACATCACCGTCGCGCCCACCCTCACGCGCCTGGGCTACCTGCCGCGCCACCCTGACCTGCCGCGCTGCTCGGGCCAGGGCGACTGGCGTCACGTGGAGCTGTTGCCCGGTCATCGGGTACGACTCACGCGCCGGCTGCGCATCGACCTGGGCGGCATCGCCAAGGGTTTCGCGGTGGACCGCGCGGTGGCCGTGCTCGAGGCGCATCGGGTGCGCGAAGGGCAGGTGAACGCCGGCGGTGATCTGCGCGTCTTCGGAAAGCGGCCCCAAGCCGTGCACCTGCGCCATCCTGCGCACCCGACGCGGCTCGTTCCCGTGGCCATGGCCAGGACGGCCGCCGTGGCCACCTCGGCCGGCTATTTCGCCGGCCGCCGCATGCGCGGCCGGCGCGTCAGCCCCCATGTGGATCCCCGCACCCGCGAGGCCCTGCCGCCGATGCGCAGCGTCACGGTGTTCGCACCCGAGTGCGTGACGGCCGATGCCCTGACCAAGGTGGTGCTGCTCGATCCGGACCACGCCCAGTCCGTGCTGGATCGTTTCGGCGCCGAAGCCGTGGTCCTCGAATACCGGGAAAGCAGCCAGGGCTGGCAGCTGCGGACGGGAGCGCGCCATGCCTAGACCCTTTCCCGTCCGCCCCGGCGCGCGCCATCGCCGGGTGGTCCGCGGCGTGCTGGCCGGCGCCTGGGCAAGCGGCGCAGGCTGGCTGGTGCTCCATCATTTCCTCCGCCTCGACGGTCCCTTCGGGCCTGCGCCCCATCCTCTGGAACCGTGGGCCCTGCGGCTGCACGGGCTGTTCGCCTTCGCGGCCATGGGCGTCCTCGGCTCCCTGCTGACCCTGCACATCCCCGGCGCCCTGAGCGGAAGCCGACGGCGCGCAAGCGGCCTGGCGAGCCTACTGCTACTGGTGGCGCTGGCGCTCACGGGCTACGCCCTCTACTACTTCGCCACGGAAGCCAACGAACGCTGGCTGCCCATCCTCCACTGGGGACCGGGGCTGGCCCTGCCCCTGGCGCTCTGGGCACACCTGACGCCAGGGAAACGGCAACGGCCCGCCGTCCGCAGGCCGCTCAGTCGCGGTGCCTCAGCTTGAGCGCCAGCACCACCAGGGCCAGCACCAGCGTGAGCCCGTTGGCCACGATCACCGGCAGGCTGCCGATGGCCAGCCCATAGACGAGCCACAGGGCCACGCCGAGGGTGAACAGGGCATACATGGGCAGGGAGATGCCCGACAGATCCCGCGTCCGCCAGGATTTCCACGCCTGGGGCACGAAGGCCAGGGTGGTGAGCACCGCGGCCGGGTAGCCCAGCCATTCGGCCACGCCCATCAGTCGAACACCACCGTCTTGTTGCCGTAAACCAGCACGCGGTTGTCGATGTGCCAGCGCACGGCGCGGGACAGCACGATCTTCTCCAGGTCGGCGCCCTTCTGGATCAGATCCTCCAGCTGGTCGCGGTGCGAGATGCGCACCACGTCCTGCTCGATGATGGGCCCATCATCCAGCACCTCCGTGACGTAGTGGCTGGTAGCGCCGATCAGCTTCACCCCCCGTTCATAGGCCCGGTGATAGGGACGGGCGCCATGGAATGCCGGTAGGAAGGAGTGGTGGATGTTGATGATGCGGTTCGGGTAGTGATGGATGAACTGGGGCGAGAGAATCTGCATGTAGCGGGCCAGCACGATGAAGTCCACCCGGTGATGGCGCAGCAGCGCCAGCTGGTCCCGCTCCACCTCGTGCTTGGAGTCCTTCGACACATGCATGTGCTGGAAGGGGATGCCATAAGCCGTCGCCAGCCACTGCGTGTCCGGGTGGTTGCTGATGATCAGGGGAATGTCGCACTTGAGCTCCCCGGTCTGGTGGCGGTAGAGCAGGTCCGCCAGACAATGGTCGTACTTCGACACGAAAATGGCCATGCGCGGGCGCTGGCTGGACAGGGCCAGCCGCCACTGCATGTGGAAGCGGTCGGCGATGGGCTGGAAAGCCTGTTCGAAGTCGGACAGCGGCAGGCTGAAATCGCTCAGGTCCCACTCCACCCGCATCAGGAACAGCTTGAGTTCGGCATCCTGATGCTGGTCAGCATGGAGGATGTTGGCGTCGTGGCGCAGCAGGAAATCGGCGATGGCCGCCACGAGACCCTTCTGGTCCGGACAGGAGATCAGCAAAACGGCCGTGTGCGTCATCGCGTGGTCGGAGTGGCGTGGGGGCCTTCATCATAACATCGGCATCGCCCAACCGGATGTCGGGGCCCGCTTTGCGCACGCGGGAAGGCCCGTTTTCCGGCCCGCCGCAGCCCCGGCAAAGGCCGGCGCACATTTCAGTTGACACCCCCCTCGGGATAACTAGAATTAGGGTCCTGATCACCCTCCGACCACAAGATGTTGTGGTTCTGGTGTCAGCGTCTAAGCTGGTCATTTTTAAGCAGTTTCAAAAAAAGCCGTCCAGAGAAGAGGAGACCACTCGATGCAACCGTCCCCCGCAGCCACCGATACCCCCGCTCCCGCCCCGCGCGCCTACGACGACGCCGCCCCTCCGACGATGAACGACAGGACCTACGCCGACTACAAGACGATCCGCCGCAATGGCAGCGTGGTCGCCTTCGAACCCAACAAGATCGCCATTGCGATGACCAAGGCGTTCATCGCCGTCAAAGGCAGCCAGGCGGCGGCCTCCGCGCGCGTGCGGGAACTCGTGGAGAACCTGACCCAGCAGGTGGTGAACGCGCTCATGCGGCGCCAGCCCAATGGCGGCACCTTCCACATCGAGGACATCCAGGACCAGGTGGAACTGGCGCTGATGCGCTCCGGTGAGCACGACGTGGCCCGCGCCTACGTGCTCTACCGGGAGGAACGGGCCCGGCAGCGGGCGGCGCAGAAGCAGGCCGAGGCCAGACAGGAGCCGGTCATCCACGTGGTGGAAAACGGCGTGAGCCATCCCCTGGACGTGGCGCGGCTCAGAAGCCTGATCGAAGCCTCGTGCGAGGGGCTGGGCGACCAGGTCTCGCCCGATGCCATCCTGGAAGCCGTGATGCGCGACCTCTACGACGGCGTGCGCATGGAGGAGGTGCGCAAGAGCACCATCCTCGCCGCGCGATCCATGATCGAGAAGGACCCGGCCTACTCCCAGGTGTCGGCACGGCTGTTGCTCAACAGCATCCGCTACGAGGTGCTGGGCGAGGAAGTCTCCCAGGCGGAGATGGCCACGCGCTATGCGGAATATTTCCCGCGCTTCATCAAGATAGGCATCGAGGCGGAACTGCTGGACGAGCGTCTGGCCCAGTTCGACCTGGCCCGTCTTGCCGCGGCGCTGGATGCCTCCCGTGACCTCCAGTTCGGCTATCTCGGCCTGCAGACGCTATACGATCGCTATTTCCAGCACATCGACGAACGCCGCATCGAACTGCCCCAGATCTTCTTCATGCGCGTGGCCATGGGGCTCGCCCTCAACGAGATCGACCGCGAAGCCCGCGCCATCGAGTTCTACGACGTGCTGTCCCGGTTCGACTTCATGAGCTCGACCCCGACGCTGTTCAACTCGGGCACGCGCCATTCCCAGCTTTCCTCCTGCTACCTGACCACGGTTTCCGACGACCTGGATGGCATCTATCAGGCGATCAAGGAAAACGCCATGCTCCAGAAGTTCGCCGGCGGCCTGGGCAACGACTGGACGCCCGTGCGCGCCCTGGGCTCCCACATCAAGGGCACCAACGGCAAGTCCCAGGGGGTGATTCCCTTCCTGAAGGTGGTTAACGACACCGCCGTGGCGGTGAACCAGGGTGGCAAGCGCAAGGGCGCGGTGTGCTCCTATCTCGAGACCTGGCACCTGGACATCGAGGAGTTCCTGGAACTGCGCAAGAACACGGGCGACGATCGGCGGCGCACCCATGACATGAACACCGCGAACTGGATCCCCGATCTGTTCATGAAGCGGGTGATGGAGAACGGCGAGTGGACCCTCTTCTCCCCCAACGAGGTGCCCGACCTGCACGACAAATACGGCCGCGAGTTCGAACGCGCCTATGTCGCCTACGAAGAGAAGGCCGCACGCGGCGAGATCCGCAACTTCCGTCGCGTCCCTGCGCTGCAGCTGTGGCGCAAGATGCTCACCATGCTGTTCGAGACGGGGCACCCCTGGATCACCTTCAAGGATCCCTGCAACATCCGCAGCCCCCAGCAGCACGTGGGCGTGGTGCACTCCTCCAACCTGTGCACCGAAATCACCCTGAACCCCTCGGATACGGAAATCGCGGTGTGCACCCTGGGCTCGGTG
>JBBINK010000057.1:752-6209 GCA_037443925.1 Betaproteobacteria bacterium | reverse complement strand
AAAAGACCATCCGCACCGCGATGCGCATGCTCGACAACGTGATCGACATCAACTACTACGCGGTCGGCAAGGCGCGCACCGCCAACCTCAAGCACCGGCCCGTGGGCCTGGGCATCATGGGGTTCCAGGATGCCCTGTATGAGCTGCGCATTCCCTATGCTTCGGAGCAGGCCGTGGAGTTTGCCGATCGCTCCATGGAGGCCGTCGCCTACTACGCCTACTGGGCGTCCACCGAGCTGGCCGAGGAGCGGGGACGCTACAGCACCTTCAGCGGCTCGCTGTGGGACCGCGGCATCCTGCCCAAGGACAGCCTCCGGCTCCTGGCGGAGGAACGCGGCGGCTGGCTGGAATACGACGATTCCTCCACCCTGGACTGGGATGCCCTGCGTGAGCGCATCCGGAAAGTCGGCATGCGCAACTCCAACTGTCTGGCCATCGCGCCCACGGCCACCATTGCCAACATCGTCGGGGTGTCGGCCTCCATCGAGCCCACCTACCAGAATCTGTACGTCAAATCCAACCTCTCCGGCGAATTCACGGTGGTCAACAAGTACCTGGTGGCCGACCTGAAGAAGCTGGGCCTGTGGGACGAGGTGATGGTGGGCGACCTCAAATACTTCGATGGCTCCCTCGCCCGCATCGACCGCGTCCCCGCGGAGCTGCGCCACCTGTACGCCACCTCCTTCGAGATCGATCCCCGGTGGATCGTGGAGGCCGCCGCACGCCGCCAGAAATGGATCGACCAGGCCCAGAGCCTCAACATTTACATGGCCGGCGCCTCCGGCAAGAAGCTGGACGAAATCTACAAGCTGGCCTGGATCCGCGGCCTGAAGACCACCTACTACCTGCGCACCCTCGCGGCCACCTCCGCGGAGAAATCCACCGGCAAAGGCGGCGAGCTCAACGCGGTTCCGGCCCACGGTGGGATCACCAGCGCCGCCGCCTCCGGCCTGGGCGCGGTGGCCGCCGGCGCGCCCATGCTCGCCGGCGCCGCCAAACTGCCCGAGCCCGAAGTGGTGGGCAAGGTCTGCACCCTCCGGCCGGGCGATCCCGGCTTCGAGGAGTGCGAGGCCTGCCAGTAACAGGCCATCCGGAGCCCGACGACAGGGGGACGCACAGCGTCCTCCATCACGAACACCCGAGGAGAAATGACCGATGCTGAGCTTTGAAGACGACCTGTCGCCCGTTCCCCGCAGCTACGCCGGCTCGCCGCTGCTGGCGGGCGCCGTTCCCGCGCGGGAACCGGAACCCAACCTGACGGACATCAAATACCGCCGCGTGCGGGTCGAGGACAAGCGCGTCATCAACGGCGCCGCGGACGTCAACCAGCTCGTGCCCTTCAAGTACAAATGGGCATGGGAGAAATACCTGGCCGGCTGCGCCAACCACTGGATGCCCCAGGAAATCAACATGAGCCGGGACATCGCCACATGGAAGGATCCCAACGGCCTCACCGAGGACGAGCGGCTCATCGTCAAACGCAACCTGGGTTTCTTCGTCACCGCCGATTCGCTGGCGGCCAACAACATCGTGCTGGGGACCTACCGCCACATCACCGCCCCGGAATGCCGCCAGTACCTGCTGCGCCAGGCCTTCGAGGAAGCGATCCACACCCATGCCTACCAGTACATCGTGGAGAGCCTCGGACTGGATGAGGGGGAAATCTTCAACGCCTATCACGAAGTGCCCTGCATCCGTGCCAAGGACGAGTTCCTCATTCCCTTCATCGACACCCTCACCGACCCCTCCTTCAAGACCGGCACGCCGGAAAACGACCAGAAGCTGCTCAAGAGCCTGATCGTGTTCGCCTGCATCATGGAAGGACTCTTCTTCTACGTGGGCTTCGTGCAGATCCTGGCCCTGGGGCGGCAGAACAAGATGACCGGCGCGGCGGAGCAATACCAGTACATCCTGCGCGACGAGTCCATGCACTGCAACTTTGGCATCGACCTCATCAACCAGATCAAGATGGAAAACCCGCACCTGTGGACGCCGGAGTTCCGGGAGGAGATCCGCGGCCTGATCAAACGGGGCGTGGAGCTGGAATACGCCTATGCCGAGGACACCATGCCGCGCGGCGTGCTAGGCCTCAACGCCAGCCAGTTCAAGGAATACCTGCGTTTCATCGCCAACCGGCGCTGCCAGCAGATCGGCTTGGACGAGCTCTATCCCGGGGCCACCAACCCTTTCCCCTGGATGGCGGAAATGATCGACCTGAAGAAAGAGAAAAACTTCTTCGAAACGCGGGTCATCGAGTATCAGACTGGCGGCGCCCTGAGCTGGGACTGAACGAATACGAGAAGCGCAGGAAACTGCGCTTTTTTCTTCCGCCATCCCAGGGTGGGGGGCACGTCTCGCTCACGACGTCTCGACAGGTGGGCAGGGTCGGCGCGGGGTACGAGGCCCCCCGCACATCCCTTCGCGGGAGGAACACCACCCGTCCCCTTCACCGTGAATCCGACTCGCACACCCGCCCCCTCGATGGCGCGGTCGGGCCGCCGCGGACCATTCCCCCAGCCACCCCACGTTGCGCTGGGCCAGACTCCCCATGGCAGGAACCCTCCGCACGTGTTGACCTGACACATAGCCACGGTCAACGTTGTCCCTTGCCCCTCAGCATCTCCAGCTGGGCACGGAGGATGGCGAGCCGTCTTTCCACGGCGCGCACGTCGGGATGCGCCGGCGCGAAGCGCGTGAGCAGGTCGGCACGCCGGGCCTCGAGCGCCTGGATGTCGGCTTCGATGTCCTCGCGGGAGCGATGGGGCGCCGGGATGTCCGTGGTGTCCGGCTCCGCCCCCCGGCTAACGTCCGCCGGAATGGGGAAAACCGACTCGGCCGCGTGCGCCGTGCCCGCAAGGCCCGTCATCAGCATCAGAAGGAAAAGCATCCTGCCCATGAAAGTCCATTCCCGTGGAATGCGGCCGCAGACCGCGCCCGGCGTCGAATTGTGCGGAGAATGTTCTATCCTTTAGCAGTCGGATGGCCGATGCGCAAGGGAGCGGACATGCCCCGGTGGATGCGACTCGTGGCGGCCTGTGTGCTGTGCCTGGCGTTGGCCGTGCTCCTGGCCCTGCTTCTGGAAGGCTGGGGCTGAACCCGCTGCCGCGCATGCAACCGAGAAAGCCAACCCAAACCAAGGAGAGCCTGTCATGAAGAAAAACATGGGAACTGCCGACCGTGTCGTGCGCCTGATCGTCGCGGTCATTCTCGCCGTGCTCTATTTCACCGGCCAGATCAGCGGCACCCTGGCCATCGTCCTGGGCATCGTGGCCATTGCCTTCCTGGTCACCAGTGCCATCGGCTGGTGTCCCCTGTACGCGCCTTTCAGGATTTCCACCCGCAAAGAGGAGTGAGTCGGGCACACCCGACCGTGCTCGCCAGCGCGGCGCAGGCGCGTGTACGATCATGACTTCCACTCTGCTTGCCATGGATGACAACACCACTTCCACCGAGAACGGCCGTGCTCCCGGCACGGCCCACGGGATACGGCGCCACGGGCCGGGTGCGGCCCGGGAAGCGCGCCGGCGCCGCAGTCAGCGCCTGATGCTGGCCATCGCCCTCGCCGTCAGCCTGGCGCTGCTGGGCGTGGTGAGCGTCGTGTCCGGCATCCAGATCCGGCAGCTCACGGAGGAGAACGGCGCGCTGGCCAACGAGCTGTTCCAGCTCAAGCAGAAGCTCGCCCGCATCGAACCCGAGCTGGAGAACGCGCGTCAGGAGTTGGCCGCGGTCACCCGGGGACGCCTGCCCCACCTCAAGGAGCTCGTTCCGGACAAGGTCATCCCCCTCGATGCCGGCTATGTGAAGAACATCGTGTTCACCGTGCTCAGGCAGAACGGGCAGACCCGCTACGAATACCGGGTGGTGCTGGAGAACGCCAGCGACGGCATGCTGCGGCCGGCGGTGAGGGTATTCGTCTTCGATCAGCGCGGTGTGCAGGTGGGGTCGGGCGACATCACCGACCGTGCCGAGATGATTCCCGGAGAAAGCCGCGCCTATTCCGCCACGATCGAGCGCTTCATGGACGACGAGCCCCGCTATTTCTACGTCTGGGCGCGCCGGAGCAAGTGACCTCCGTCAGGGACCCTCGCCGCGGATGAGGGCGCGCTGAAAGGCGTAGAAGGCATTGGCGACGGCGCAGGCCTCGGCCAGGTCCAGGCTCTGGCGCAGGCCCGGCGCCGCTTTGGCGTCCACGAAACGGATGCCCGGCGCGAGATCGAAGGCGTAGCGGTCCACGCGATCGGCCACCTTGCGCAGGGCCACGACGATGTCCCCGGGTTCGTCCTCGGCGGGCACGCCCTCCTCCGTGACACGCAGCCGCACAGGCCGCCCACTCATCGCGCAGCTTGCCTCGATGGTGGCCGCCGCGCCCACCAGCCGGGGCAACGCCAGGGCATCCAGCGCCGACAACGCGGACACCGTCTCATGGGGGAAATGCACGCGGATGTCTGTGGCTGCTGCGCTGAATGGCGGACAGCCCAGCCGGTCCTCCACGGGCAGCAGCGCGTCCAGCGCCGTGAGTTCCTCGAGGGCCTCCGGGTCGAAACCCTGCACCGTGGGTGCCACGCCCACCTGGATCCAACGCAGCAATACGGCGAGATACGTCTCCCGCGTGGCCTCGCACGCTTCCCTGCGAATGCGCCGCTCCAGGGGCCAGGCCCGATGCAGTGCCATCAGAGCGGACAGCACCCGCTGCGGATCGGCGCGGCGCAGGGAAGGGTTCGGCATGATGCTCTGTCTCATCTCTCACAGATCAGTGGAAGCCAGGTCGAGGGCAATGGCATCGAGGCCCGCCTGGGCGCAGGCCTCGTCCTGTTCCCCGGTGGGCGCGCCGGACACGCCGACGGCGCCCACGATGTTGCCCGCCACTTCGATGGGTAGCCCCCCCGCGGAGAACACCAGCCCCTCCACCTTACCCACGGAGAAGGGATGGGTGAAGCGCCCGGCCATGCCACCCGTGGGCGCATTGAAATTGACCGCGGTGTAGGCCTTCTGGCGGCTGATCTCCAGCGTCAGGCGCGGCGCGAGGGTATCCCGCATCACCACCATGGGATCCCCGCTGCGATCCACCACGGTCACCGCGATCTGGATGCCCTGTTTGCGGCAGGCCTCGAGGGTGGCCCGGGCCAGTTTTTCGGAGGCTTCCACCGTCAGGCGCGGGATCTTCACCACCACGGGCACATCCGCCACAGCAGCCGGCGCAAGGACAAGGTTCAGGATCACGGCGGCAGAGACAGTCAAGAAAGACACTTGGGACATGGTTCGGCTCCTCCTGTTTCCCAACGACCGAAAGGGCCCAACGGCCACCCGCCCTTTATAGCGGAAGGCCCGGGCCGGAGGCAATTGCCTGCGCGAGCCGCTCGGCCGCCGTCATCCCTTCACGCAGATCATCGGCGTGAGTTTCGCCACCTTGTGGGCAAGCCCCGCGTGGTCGGCGGCATCCACCACGGCGGAGACGTC